>JAJFGS010000010.1 GCA_021775995.1 Alphaproteobacteria bacterium | reverse complement strand
GACGACATCATGAATGGGAATGATGGTGCTGATACAATCTATGGTATGCAAGATGATGACACCATTCTTGGTGGCGCTGGTGATGATTTAATCTATGGCGGTACCGGAACTGATACAATTGATGGTGGCGCAGATGATGATGTAATTATTGGTAATGTTGGGCAGTACGTTACCATTGATGCAACAACACTTCTTTCTTACGGCGGTGGTCAAGACGTAGGCGGAGTACTTACTTACTTTCCTGGTGGTTTTGAAATGGATGGCAATCAATGGAAAAAAGTTCAGGTTGATTATACAGTTACTGCTAACACAATTATAGAGTTTGACTTTAAAAGTTCAAATGAAGCAGAAGTTAGTGGTATAGGGTTTGATAATGATAATACGATTGATTCTAATGCTACTTTTAAAGTTTATGGGACTCAAGCTTGGGGTAGAACTAACTTCGACAATTATGATGCTTCTGGTGAATGGAATCACTATCGTATTGACGTAGGTTCTTTTTATACTGGCACATTTTCTCACATTTTCTTTACCAATGATGATGATGGCGCTGGTGATGATGGCGATGGTAGTTGGGCCAATGTTATTATCTATGAATCAGCAGCAGCGGAAATTGATACAATTGATGGCGGCGCGGATGATGATCAACTCTACGGTCAAGACGGTAACGATATTATGAGCGGCGGTAGCGGTGATGATATTGTTAATGGTGGTGTAGGTAATGACACACTGAATGGTGATGCTGACGATGATATTCTTCATGGTGCTACGGGAACTGACACACTTGATGGTGGAACCGGCGACGATGAACTCAATGGCGGCGATGACAATGATACGCTAACAGGTGATGAAGGAAGCGACACTCTTTATGGAGGCAATGACAATGATACGCTCTACGCCCTTGATACTGTTACGACCAATGATGCTGATAGATCAGAAACGAATACGCTTTATGGTGGAGATGGTAATGATACGCTCTACGGAAGCACGGGAACCGATACACTAAACGGTGATGCTGGGGACGATACGTTACGCTCTTATTCCACTGCAAGTGTTACTGGTACCGTGAATGCTTTGGTTGCGGCTAGTGCTGATGATGCTGAAGAAATTGCATCATCAGGAAATATGGAATCCTTAACCAGTTCAGACTTGGAAATGGTCAATGAAAGTTCAGGAGATCAAATCGTTGGATTACGCTGGCAAAATTTGAATATTGCACAAGGGGCAACAATCACAAATGCCTACATCGAATTTCAAGCAGATGAGTCAGACAGCTCTGCAATTACACTAACATTCCATGCTGAGGATATTGATAGTGCTGCGGCGTTTACAACCACCAACAGTGATATCAGCAGCCGAACAACAACAACAAACTCTGTTGATTGGACGAGCGCACCATCATGGACAACAGGGACGTATTATCAAACACCAGACTTATCATCGGTTATTCAAGAAGTTGTTGATCGTGGTGGTTGGACATCTGGCACCAGTGATCTTGCTATTATCGTCAGCGGTACAGCAGGGGCAGCTCGTGTGGCAGAATCTTTTGATGGTAACGGTACGCCTGCCAGATTGATAATTGAGTATACAGAAACTTTCAGCAGTACAACGGTTCTTAATGGTGGTGCAGATGACGATACCTTATATGGCGGCGAAGGAACAGATACCTTAAATGGCGGAGATGGTGATGATGAGTTACGGTCAGATTCTATTAGCACAACTTCTACAGTTGATGTATCCATTTCATCCAGCGCAGATGATGCTGAAGAATTCACAGCAACTGGTAACATGGAAAGCTTAACAAGCTCCGATCTGGAAATGGTTAATGAAAATTCAGGAGATCAGATTGTTGGATTGCGTTGGCAAAATTTAGATATCGCCCAAGGGGCAAGAATCACGAATGCTTATATTGAATTTCAGGCAGATGAATCTGACAGCTCTGCCATTAATTTGACATTTCATGGAGAAGACATCGATAGTGCGGCGGCGTTTACAACCACCAATAGCGATATAAGTGGACGAACAACAACAACAAACTCTGTTAATTGGAATAGTGTTCCTTCATGGACAACTGGCACAACGTATCAAACGCCAGATTTATCTTCGGTTATTCAGGAGATTATCGATCGTGGTGGTTGGACATCTGGCACCAGTGACCTTGCAATTATCGTTAGCGGTACCGCCGGTGCTGCCCGAGTGGCAGAATCTTACGATGGTAATGGCGCACCAGCGAGGCTTGTTATTGAATATACTGATCCTAATGGTGATGTAACAATTCTAAACGGACAAGATGGTTTAGATGATTTGTACGGTGCAGCAGGGATTGATCATTTCATTTTTGAATCTGCTAGTGCCTTTAATGATATTGATACGATCACAGGCTTTGACACCACCGATTATGATGCTCTTGATATTTCTGATGTACTTGTTGGTTTCACCGCTGGCGTTGATGATATTACTGACTGGGTTCAAATTACTGATGATGGAACAGATAGTACATTGGCTATTGATGCAAATGGAACAGTAGGTGGATCAAGTTATAGTGATGTGGCAACTATCCTAGGAGTTACGGGTCTTACCGATGAGGCTGCCCTTGAAACCAGTGGAAATATCATAGCATAACCTTTCCATTTTTTATAAATTAAGAGTTTTTCAATCGTACCCTAAGTCATTGATAAGTTTGGCTATGAGGTATATTTAGACATCACTTTTTTAAGTCGCTACTATACTTTGGTTTAAGGATTTCTAAGGCTTGAGCTATATAATAGTAATCATTTGCGGAATTAAAAAAACCACTTGAAATAACCATATTTACTAGGCATTATCCCGCCCTATAGTGATAGGCGTCATTATATAAGGAATTAGACATAATTTATTATATAATTAACAAACTCTGGATGTAAATCCTAGTTGTGGCGTCATAATCACCTAGGTTTTTGGGGTGTAGCCAAGCGGTAAGGCATCGGGTTTTGATCTCGACATGCGCAGGTTCGAATCCTGCCACCCCAGCCATTTATTTTTATTGAATTAAATCAATGACTTACGAGCTTTTTAGCGTTAAAGATGCCAAGCCAGACCGAACAAAATAAAACCATGCCTTTCCAACATACTGAAATTACTTGATAAAATTTTTCCGCGAGGTGAACACTTCGAGGATGACAGCAGCGCGTGTCCGTTCACCCAGAGACGGAGATAAAGGCGGCTACAATACCTGCGAACCAAGCCTTCACAGGTTGCACCTGCTGAATTCCAGCACCCAAGAGGTGAAGTAAACCCCGAAAGCACCCCGCAAGCCATTGATAACGCTCAATCGCCGAGGGCACCACTTCGCAGAGACTGGAGATATTAATTACACATGTATTTGAAAATTAAAGCTCCTTGAATAACTTCAACGTCTTTTTGTTCGTAGGTTGTTTTGGGCGAACCGTTGATGTAGTCAACAACATCTTTAATCGCTTGATCGACAGATAGGTTTTCCGGCATACAGGAATTATCTGCAATACCTGCTTCTTGAAATCCATACGTTGTTCCAAGTACGCCTTTAACAATTCCTTGGCAGTAGCGAGCTTTTACCAAAGGCTCCCATAGATCTTCGCCTTTTTTCTTTTGAAAGCTATCCCAATTTTCTTGAATGTAAACAGCAGCATTACAATATTCGAGTAGCGCTTTGCCATCGGATGGGTTGTCAGCAGCATAGGACGGTATGGCGCTAACAAATAAAGTAGCTAAGATCAATATTGCTTTTCTCATCTTCAACCTTTCTATTTCTGTGATTTTACAATCTTCACCATAGCTTGTCGCCGCTTTTCTGGTGTTTCATATATTTTGTTGAAAACAAGATGCTCATATTCAGTGAGAGACTTTAATGGCTCTGGGGTAATTCTTGAGTCCACTTTGATGTTAAAAATAAAATTGGCAAAATCTAGCTCATAAAAATTACAGCCCGAAAAGGCTCTTTTATTTAACTTTCGAGGATAAATATTCCCTGATGATTTTTCAACTTTGAAAGCAGAAAAACTGTATTCGTGATTTCCAAATTCTTTGTCATTAATCAGTGCATCTTTAATTTTGTCTTCATATGCACCAAGCTTTATCATCCGAAATTCTCTGAGCGTAGAAACGGATGCTCTCCATAAAACATAAATCAGAAAGCGTTTTATTGCCTGTTTGTGTTGTCCGTCAATTTGCAAGGCAATGTCGTCTTTTTTGTCATTAAACGGGATAAGATACTTATCAAAATTTTGTAGTAATATGGTTGCTGCTTGTGAATCTATTTGTTGAAAATTTTTTTCACAGTCAACACACAAAATATTTGTATCTTTTGATCCGGTAGGTTTTCTTCTTGGATACTCACCAACCGATAAAATCTTACGATCATTTTTGCCATCGTGGACGAAGAATGCCTTGGGAATAATATGAGAGTTCGCAAACTGCGGATTTTCTTTGTGACACCACTTACAATGTTTCATGAAGCTAATTTAATCCATAATCGCCCCAATTTCAAAGCTTTTAGTTTTCGTCTGTGCGATGATTTAACAATAAAAACAACACCTTACACCGGAGAAAAAGTTTTATTTTGTTCGGGCTGCACAGCCATTTTCATATTTAAACCAAATTCGTGAACAATATCAATTACTTAAAATTTAGGATTTTAAAAATTATGGTAAAAATTGAAGATCACCATAATGCATTAACTTTTTAAGTCATTGATTTTATTTAATAGTAGGTGGCATCCTCGCCTAATGTCATAATAAAATTTGTCCAGATTTTTATTGAAATATTCGTCTTTTTAGAGGCTCAAACTGTCACCCAGAGACAGAGATAAAAGCGGCCAAAGCTCCCGTAAACCAAGCGTTCACAAGTTGCACCAGCTGAATTCCAGCACCCAAGAGCTGAAGAAAACGCCGAAAGCGCCCTGCAAGCCATTGATAATGCTCAATCGCCGAGGGTGACACTTCACAGAGACTGGAGACTGAATGTTACAAAACTTAACTAAGATATGATTTGCACAGTGCTAGTTTTAAGCGCAATTGCTTTCATAAGGCTCTGAGATCTCGTAATTAGGATCGTATCTAAGGAATATTAAAATAGAAGCAACAATAGCATTGAAGGAAGCGTTTTCAACTTCATTATTTGCTCCGCCACCGACAGAAAGTTCGCCAGTGTTATTTTTACTCCAACGAATTTGCATGTTGTCATACGAATTACCAACATGTGCAACTTCACTTTGATGACTATAAATATCCCGCAGTTCTGATACATCAATATTTAAATTTTCCAGTTGTTTGCGTATTTCTACAGGCCTTGGTGATGATGACGCATCATATAAACTGGCGGCAGATGGGTCCAAACATATCAGCCAATAAAAAGCTGTTGTTTCGGTGGCACTACGTGAAGCATTACTTGCATCTAAGAATAAACCTCGTTCTGTTAATAACATTTGTGAAAGCAGATGATTAAAAAAACGAGTAGCTAACGCCATTCTTACATTGCGCTGATGGCTTTTGGGTTCATCTCCAATTTCATCAATAATCTTTCCAAGAAAGGAAAGCGTCTTTCTAGCTGAACCATGACGTTCCTTGTTATTCTTTCGGCTTTCTACGGCTAAGACGTTGCTGTGCCTCATAACAAGCTCAAAGTTATATCTCCCCTTTTTAGACATTTTCATTCTCCAATAGATTTATAAACATCTATACCGAAAAAGTAGAAAGTTGCAACGTCCAAGATTTTCGCCTGTGCAATGATTTATCAATAAAACCAACGCCTTACACCGGAGAAAAAGTTTTTTTATGTTCGGGCTGCACAGCCAATTTTCAAATCATCACAGTTCATATCCGATTAAGTTTGACCGCTGCCACCAGCCAATTTTCTCCCTTTGACACATATAGTTTTTCCACTAGCCCAAGATAATACGCACATCAGCAATATCTAAACCGTCATCACGAACAATGACAGGGTTTAAGTCAATTTCTTTAATTTCTGGATAGGTCTGCATAATGGCTGATATAGAAAAAATTAACTCGGTTAATGCATCTTCATCAATTGGTTTTGTATTGCGTGCCCCATGTAAAAGCGCAGAAGCATGAATCTGATTAATCATAGCTTTGGCCTCTATGGGTGAAACTGGAACGGAACGAAAAGCAACATCTTCAAAAACTTCAACAAAAACACCGCCTAAGCCAAACATGACAACGGGACCGAAGCTCTCATCTCTGTAGGCACCTAAAATTACCTCTACACCCGATTCCAACATAGGCACAACCATGACACCTAATATTCTGGCATCATGGTTATAGCTTTTGGCATTTTGAAGAATATGTTTATATGCTTCTCGTATTTCGTCTTTGCCTTTAACATTAAGAAAAACACCCTTGGCCTCGCTTTTGTGCAAAATATCTTCGGACAGTAATTTTACAGCTACGGTTTGTTTTGTAATCTCTTCAGGAAGGCTATTAATTTGGCTTTCGTTTTCTATTACAAATTCATTCGTCATGGAAATATTGTGATGCCTTAAGAAGTCGCGCCCCTCATGCTCCAGAAGTGCCGTCCTTTTTTCCTGATATACTGTATCGATTAATGACTGAACTTTTGGTACTTTGTTCAACGTATTATATTCTTTTTCTTTAGCTAGCTTTTTGCAATCAGCGCTGTAATTTGCAACAGCTTTTGCTGCAAACACACAAGTTTCAACGTGCATATATATAGGGATGCCTCCTTCTCTTAATATCATCAATGGTTGGGCTTGTTCAGGCGTATACAAACTTTGCATTAAAACAGGCTTGTTGTATTTCTGAGCACAATCGATAATAGCGTTTGCCGCTTTGATTTCGCTCTCTAGCATATCCGAAGAAAAACGAATATGAAAACCACCCCACATGCCAGTAATAAGCACAATATCAATATTCGGATCTTGTAATAAAATCTCAACACATTGTGCAGACGGTGTCGCGTCACGATCCGTCTGACCACACACATCTACAGGATTCATAGTATTTGCTGTGGGTGGTAAAATAGCTTGTAGCTTTTTAACAGTTTGATCTGACAGCTCTGCTAATTCCATACCTTCGCGCACCAAACTATCTACGGTTATTGTACCGTGCCCACCTCCATCAGTCAGAACTGCAACACGCCGACCGTTTGCTTTAGGGCACTTGATCAATGCATCGGCAATACATGCCATATTGGCTGTTTTATCAAGAACCGTAACGCCAGCTTGCCGCAATACGTCATGTGTCATTTTATAATCAGCAGCTAATGCGCCTGTATGCGAGCTTGCCGCTATTTGACCTTGTTGCGTACGGCCAGATTTGTATAACATTACTGGTTTTTTGGACACAGCTTTTTTAACTGTGCTCAAGAATTTTTTTCCATCTTTAAAACCTTCTGCATATATGAATATGCACGCCGTATATTCATCTTCGCAAAGTGCTTCAACATAATCCGAAATATTTAAATCTGATTGATTACCAACACCTATAAATGTGCTGAATCCAACATTTCCATTAATTACAGCTTCATTGACCAAGCTTAGTAAAATATTGCCCGATTGTGAAATAATGCCAACTTTGCCTTTCGGAACATTGTCCAAACCCAGTAAATTGACATTCTTGTGAGTATTAAACATACCATTTGTGTTAGGTCCTATAATACGTACATTTGATTTTTTAGCGTTCTCCAACATTGCGTTCTCTATAGCTTTGCCAATATCTCCTTCTTCAGCAAAGCCAGCGGATACAACAACACAACATGGAATACCTACTTTACCACAATCCTCAACAACTTGAGGTACGGTTTTAGCGGGCGTGCAAACAAGAGCAAGATCAATAGCTTCACCAACATCCAGCACTGATGCATAAGCCTTAAGACCGCAGATTTCAGAATTTTTAGGATTAATTGGATAAATTTTACTAAGTGGAAATCCGTCTTGTTTCAGACGTTCAATGGCTTGATATCCTCGCTTTTGAGGATCATTTGATGCGCCAACCACAGCAATAGTGTTTGGCTCCAGAAATGAAAAATTGTCTGTATTCTCGCCCATGTTTTATTTTCCCTTAAAGGTCGGCGTTCGTTTTTCAGCAAAGGCATCGATACCCTCTTGCCAATCCTCTGTATCCATACAAGAGAGGATAGATGATAATTCAACATTCAAACGAGAATCATAATCTTCGGACGCATTGTTTAAATCACGTTTTGCAAAAGCCATAGATATTGGTGCTTTTGTAGCAACTTTAGCTGTGAATTCACGCACGTCGTTGTCAAAACTTTCTTCAGAAAAAACCCGTGTTGCCAAATTGATCGCATAAGCCTGGTCGCCATTGATACGATTACCTGTAAAAACAAGTTCTCGTGCTGCAGCAAGGCCCACAATACGAGGCAGGATATGTGTGACTGCTCCGCCCATGTATGTACCAATACTAACCTCAGGTAAGCCAACTTCTGCTGTATTCTTGATGAGTATAAAATCTGCGGATAAGGCCATTTCAAATCCCGCACCTAATGCATAACCATTCACTGCCGCAACAACGATCTTATTATGTTTGTATATGCGTTCACAAACACGATTGGCTAATTGTAAATATTCTTCTTTATCAGCTTTTGTACGCACTTCTTTTTTATGCTCTTCTTTTTTATGCTCTTTCAAATCTGCGCCTACACAAAAAGCACGACCCTCACCTGTTAGCACAATACATCGCACATCATTGTCTTTTTCCGCATGATCTAAAGCATCCAAAACTTCTTCATAAAGTTCTGCTATAACTGCATTAAGACGTTTCGGCCGATTAAAGCGAATTTCTGCAATTTGATTATTTTTTGAATATTGGATTGTTTGATATTTCAATATTTTTCGATTTTTTAAATAAATATGTGATGCCTTAAGCATGTAACTAATTATAATAATAGTTAAGCAAAATAAAACAATATGCTAATAATCTTGTGGTTAAAGACCAAAGAGAATTTATTATGTAATTATAGGGTAGGCTAAATCTTTCTTTAGTCAGGGCAGCCTTCTATCTTCAAAATATAGTACCCCTTCGCACCAATGTCCTTTTGTACATCTGCTCCGGCAGGCTCGCTATGACAGAAATTACATCGCTCTTGTTTCAGATTTTCGGCTTCTTCACCAACCGAGCGCAACCATTCTTGTCCATAAGAAAAAGCTTGATCGGCATCGGTTCCATGAGGGACTAGTACATCAAAATGCATAAGATGGCCTTTTAAAGACGTCATGTAGGTATCATAAACATCAACTTTCATAATATTCCTTTCAGATGAAAAGAAGGAGGCAAGATAATACCCCCTTCCATTTTTTTATCTTAAGCCGCATTGCGTAAACGGGCTTTGGGGAAATCATTCTCCACACCGAATGCTTCGTTTGTATAGTTGGTGAAGATGTTCAAAGCCACATGCGCCAGAATTTCTGCAATTTCTTCATCTGAAAATCCAGCACTTCGTACTAAATCAACATCAGCTTTGGATATTTGTCCACGTTCATTAACAAGCTTTCCAGCAAAGTCTAATGCCGCTTGCACTTTAAGGTCTGAAGATCTTCCAGCTTGCGCATCAGTTATTTCTTGTTCGCTAGCTCCGGCCTTTTGGCCAAGAACAGTATGCGCAGACAGGCAATAACCACAACCATTTATATCGGCAACCATAACAGCGATTTGCTCGCCCAGTTTTGCGCCTAGCTTCCCTTTGCCTAGAGCGCCAAAGGATGTCCACATGCTTTCAAGGGCGGCAGAAGAATTGCCAATTGTCTTGAACATGTTGGGTATAGTGCCAAAGGCACCATGGATTTGATCAAAAAGCGCTTTGTGTTCGCCGCTGGTTTCGTCAGGATTTTTTAGAGGTAGGTGTTGCATTGGTTGTTCCTTTCATATGTTTAATATAGTTTAGTAACTAAACTATATTAAACATATAGAACCTTAAAAATTAATTGTCAAGCAAGTTTAGATGCTATACTAATATAAGCATGATAAATGATGCGCATATATGGCTGGAACGCTTGTCTTCTCTGCACCGCAGCCTAATGAGAAAAGCGGCGAATGTGGAAGGGCTTCAACTCGTCCATATCGAAATTTTGCAATATCTCTCTATATGCAATCGTTATTCTAACACAGCACAGACCGTGAGCGAGTATCTTGGCCAAACAAAAGGTAGCATTTCCCAAAGTCTACATTTTCTGGCGGAAGAAGGGTTGATCAAACGTGTGCCCTGTACAAAAGATGGACGGGTTGTGCGTCTTTACCTGACAGATAAATCACAGACGGCGCTAAAGCGTATTCAGAAAACCATTGTGCCGGACTTTAGTGATGAGGAGAAAGTTATCAATGCGTTCAAATCTATTCTGTCATCATGGCAGCGGCACGAAGGCACTAAAGGCTTTGGTCAATGTCAAACCTGCCGCTTTAATGAAAATCTTGGACCTAACCGTTTTCGTTGCAACCTGATGGATGAATCACTGAAAAAATCGGAAACACAACAAATTTGCCGTGAACATGAGTTTGAAACAGTATAAAATCATAATGGATGAAAAAACTATCGCCTGACTATCTTCACAGCCATTTTCCTTCCTGCTGACGGCACCTATTATGCCAATCCTAAGCTCATGCCTTCTGCAGGAGTTACATCTCTACTTTGTCGGATATGCTCGTTGATCCTTCCTAAACGCTGCACAACTGCTTTAAAGTCTTCTTGTGGTTTGGCAAGTGCAATTCTAGCAAGCGGTTCATTATTTTTGTCTACTTCACCGTCAACGAGAATTATTCCTTCTTCAGTCTCCGTTCCATTTGCTACATATGATAGATAGGCTTGTCTAGCAGCTTTTTGAGACTCTGCTGTTTCCCCAGGTTTTGGAATATATCGTTCTACTCCATCATGACACATAACGGCTTTCCCAAACACTCCCTTAAGCTTAAACAATCCAACTAAGTTTGCTCCCCCTTCCAGAACATCATCTCCAAACACTCTTTGAAGTTCTACATAGTTATCTCCAAATTTTTTACGGTCTATATCGAATTGTTTGTGCCATATATGATCGTTTTCAGGATGTAGACCTTTTTCAATATTGCTGAAAAGAACAGGATCATATCTAGTTCCATTGCCTGACATGTTGTGGTAGTCACGTAAAATTTTTGTTAGGTCAGGTGTTGTAATTTCCCAAGCAAGACCATGCCGTGCCATTCTTAAAAATTTAGAACCACTCAAAATTCCAATTGTTGGTGTGATTACATATTCAGCTTTTTTAATTGTCGGATCAATTATATATTTTAATCCTGCATGAAGATAAGAACCATCACTATCGTTTTTAGGACAAGCAGAAAAATAAGGCACGTCATGAAGGACGACCATCTTATGCTCTGAATCGCCAGAAAGGTTATGCTTATCTGAAATGCCTTGTAACTTACGGCCTTCTTCGTCAGTAAGATGTAATCCACTGGCGTTATGTGGAAAATTAAAATATGCGGCGGCAATAATATGGTCTTCTTTATAGCACTCAATTGCTTTTTCAAATGAACCAGAAATGTTACCGTCTTCAATATCGTATTCAATAACTTTAAAGCCAGCGATTTTAAATATTTCATTTGTCAATGACCAACTGTTTCTCGGAACAAGAATAGCTGGAGTTCGATGTTTTGGATCTTCTAAAAACTCTTTTGCCCAAGCTTCGCCAGTATATTGTGAGCCAATATAGTTGGCAAAATCATTAATTAGTCCCCGTCCTTGTTGTTGAGCAACGGAGGTGTTATCTGCGTTTGCTTCCAAACCAAACATACGTTTGGTCCAACCCGCTACAGTACCTCTTATTTCCTTTTCTCCCCCTGATTGTGGGTTATACCCTTTATCAGATTCTATCTGTCCTACGAAGAACGCTGCTGCTTCGGGCAAGAGGTCCACCTGCTCTGATCCTTGACCAAGATTGTCATGCTTTCTTTTAACAGCTTTATTATGAGCTGCAGATCCAGGGGTAGGAGCTAATGTTTTATCGAGGTGGACATATGGTGTTACAGCATTCATATCAATTACCTTATTTTATTATGTGAATTATTGTTTTCAGGAATCTACAGGTACTAAATATAAATTGCAAGAAATGTTATGAAAAAATAAATATTAAAATCAACATATTTCCAATTATTCGCAGTAAAGTCCTAGGGGTACCGTCTTTCCCTATAACTGTCGAATATGGCTGAAAGTAAAATTCTGTTATAGTTCCTAATGTTTTTTCGTTTTTTCACAATTATCTTTTTGATGATTTTATGCATAGGCATAACTTTTGATGCATATGCAGCAGAAGTTATTCATAAATATCACAGCTATATTGAAGTTGAACAAACTGGAGATATTATTATTACTGAAACCATTCAAGTAACGGCAGAAGGTCATAAAATAAAGCGTGGTATTTACCGAGATCTTCCAGTATTTCGTAGAACTTTTTTGGGAGGACGTCTATCTACTCAATACAAAATTCTATCTGTAAAACGGGACGGTAAAGTAGAGAGATACCATACAGAAGAAAGAGATGATGGATTCTTGCGGGTTTACGTTGGTGACTCTGGTTATCTCCTACCAACAGGACAAAAATATACTTATGAATTTACTTATAAAGTTCCTTCTCAAGTTTTTTTCTACAATGACGTTGATGAATTAAATTGGAACGTAATTGGTTCAGGGTGGGACTTCCCAATTTTGCAAGGTAGCGCAGAAATTATTTTTGACGATGTGCCTATAGAACGGTTCTCTGGCTATACTGGGCGGGCACTATCTAAAGACAAGGCATACAGGTCAATTTTAGAAGGAGAACGTTTGTTTGTTGAAACGACAAAAACTCTTTCACCGGGAGAAGGGCTTACGGTTGCTGTTGCCTGGCCAAAAGGATATTTCCTTTCGAATCCTAGAATGACTGGCATGACATTTTTTTGGATACAACATTCAGGCTTAAAAACCCTCTTGATTGGCTTGTTAGTGATGGGAGGTTATTATCGCTATGCATGGAAGCGTGTAGGAAAAGACCCAAGAAGTAGAGGTCTTGCCCCTTTTTATTCACCACCTAAAAATATTTCTCCCGCTATGGCAGCTTATATTCAAACGATGGGAAGTACAACAAAACAAAAATGCGTAACAGCGGCTATCATATCTTTAGCGTCAAAAGGATATTTGAGTGTTGAAGAAATAAGCAAGAAAAAATATAAAATTACACGTATAGATTCAAAAGAAAGTCGCCCAGAAATTTCAGGAGACGAACAAGTTTTGTACGATACACTTAGTAATTCGATGTTGTTGAGTTCTTCTAGTAAATCCCTTATAGGACCAGCAACAAATCATTTTAGTACACTGAAAAAACTATGTGGCACACGCTATTTTTTCAAGAATAACTGGTGGTGGGCTGCTGGTTTCATTCCCGCAACGCTCACTCTGATTATTGTTGGAGTGTCTGGTGCAGTTCCTAGTGTATTTTGGTTTGGAGCACTTTTCATGTTTGTTTTTGGTGGTATATCTTTGGGTGTATTTATTTTCGCAATCAAAGAGCTGTTAACTGCACCCATGGCAAAAAAGGTAGGATCTATTTTTTTGATTTTGTGGTCTATGGGTTTTTCAATGGGTGGTTTTATGGGGCTTTATCTTGTTAGTTCTATGGCGTCATGGTTAGTGATTATTGCTATAATGATCATGCCAGTATTGATTATCGTAATGCAACCAATTATGAAAGCACCAACAAAAAAGGGACAAGAAATAATCGATCATATTAATGGTCTGAAATATTATATGGGAGCAGTAGAAGAAAAAATTCTCAAGAAGTTTGATCCACCTCAAATGTCACGTGAATTATATGAGAAATTTTTACCCTATGCTGTAGCACTTGATGTTGAATCCAAATGGGAAGAAAAATTTTCCCTGGCAATGGTCGGTGCGTTGGCTGCACAACAAAGTATCAACACCATTCCCCATTGGTATAATTCATCATCTGGAAACTCTTTACCATCAGGTAACTTTTCTGCAAGCTCTATGGTCAATAATTTTAGTAGTGCAATGAGTGCAGCTTCAACATCTAGCTCTAGTGGCAGTAGTGGAGGTGGTTCTTCTGGTGGCGGTGGAGGCGGCGGTGGAGGAGGCGGTTGGTAATCATGCCATTAAAGAATAAAGACATCATTCGCTTCCATAAGGGATGCATTCATGCCTGTAACACCATTAACAACAGCAATATCACTGAAGCTCGCACCACCTACTGTCCCATTAGCATCAATAGCAATGGTTGTGTTGCCTGCAGCTTCAGTGAGCTGAACAAAATCATTAATATCGCTGGTTCCTGATACAAACCCTGTTAAAAGATCGCTGATATCAAGTTGATCACCATGACCCGCAGAGAAATATTCAATAACGTCTGTATCATTTGTGGCATTAGCCGAATCAAAAACAAATATATCTGCTTCATCGCTTGCATAAAGTGTATCCAATCCATCGCCATCATCAATTGTATTGGTATCTGTAGCTGCTGTTTGAGCTACAATCGCTGCGCGCTCGGTAATGTCGGCAGCAGAAATGACGCTGTTATAAACAGCAAAATCGGAAATACGACCATCAAAAAACATGTTCCCGCTATTATTTCCGTCATGCATATGGGATGATCCATTCATGTTACCAATACCCATCCCACCACTGTGAGAATCTAAGTCAGTATTGGTTACGCCTGTCCCTACAACTACTCCATCTAGATATCCTGTAAATAAATTGGCCGTTACACTGTCAAAAGTTACGGCTGCGTGGTAAGTCGTTCCTGCGGTAATCGCCGTATTGATGGTAAATGGTCCATATTCACCATTATCACGGACATTAAAATAGATGCTACCACTATCAATATAAATATTTAACGCATTTGTATTACCACCTTCTTCCCAAAGAACTTGTCGTCCAGCAGTTGAATCAGCTGTAAATACCAACTCAACACTTCTAACTGCATGAGCAGAGGTATTGAGGGCGTTATTATTTGGAACAGTAATACGACTCGAACCTTCAAAATCGATTGCACCACCACTTATCAGATATTGATCTGTATCATCGAGTGTGTAAGTACCGGAAATTGTTCCATCAACAGCATTTCCCAAAGATCCATAATTAATAATGTTTGTGCCGCTTGTTTCATTCATTTTGTAATAAAGAACTGGGTTATCAGCCAAAATTTCGGTTGAAAGGCTATTACGGATAGATCCACTTGTTGCTGTTTCATCAGCAAAAATTGTGTCGTCACCGTCACCACCATTAATAGTATCATCACCGCTGCCACCATAGAGTGTGTCATTATCTGCACCACCATCTAAAGTGTCATTGTCATCGCCACCATAGAGTTCATCATCGCCGGTTCCACCATCAAGTGTGTCTGTTCCCGCACCACCATGAAGAGTATCACTCCCTGTACCGCCGTTCAGAATATCAGCACCTACTCCACTAGAAATAATATCGTTACCAGCACCACCATCAATTGTGTCATCTCCTAAATCTTCAATGATTGTGTCGTTACCTGCGCCGCCATCAATGATATCATTGCCCAACGTACTATTAAGTGCTGCCGTTGCAACATCAAGGCGAATATAAACTTCTGTATAAGGTGTTGCATGATTTTCAGTTGTATTCTCCCACAAGAACGTATTGGCATCATTATTGTTAACACCAGAAACAGAAGAGCCGTAATTAAAGCCTTGTATATTTCCTTTGCCTCCCCATTGAAATGTCCAAATACGATTCTGATCATTACCTGTGTCAGATCCAGGTGTTGACATTGTGTCCCTTGTTCTGGAGGTCAGATCCGTGAAAGACGTTCCTAGAACAGAGGATGATACATCATGTTCGACATCATCATCTGCGCCATCAAAATCCCATGTCCAATCAGTTTCGCTGATTGCGTTCCATCGCACTTCCTGATATTCAGTGCCTGTTGTATTCGCTGCCCGTTTAATGCGTGTTTCTACATCTGTTAAATTATTGCCTGTAGCCGTAATAAGATTATTCACAAAGGCATCATCATAGGCAACGGGAGCAAAAGCAGCCGTTGTGCCTAAACCAACTGTCATATTTGCAAGTGTACCCTGACCGTCTGTGTCAAACTCCCAACCTTCTCGTCCTCGGCCAATAAGAAGCCAATGATCTGTTCCATCATAATCAACATGTAAGGTTTGTAATGTACCATTAATATTAAACAGATAATCACCTGTTCCTAATGTTGCAACTTGATCTAAAATATTCTCTGTTGCCGTGATAAGATCATCATCTGCGCCACCATCAATTGTATCAGTTCCGGTACCGCCATAGATTAAATCATCACCAGCGCCACCAAGAATGGTGTCATCATCTTGCATACCATAGATTGTATCAGCACCATCATTCCCATTCATGATGTCGTC
>JAJFGS010000009.1 GCA_021775995.1 Alphaproteobacteria bacterium | reverse complement strand
GTAAAAGTTTGTGTAGGTCCTGTAGTAAATTCTGAAGCGGCAGGATCGCTACTATCCCAGATAAAATCACTATCGTCTGTATTCACACTATCAATATCAACGGTGGCGTTACCGCCATTAATTAATGTATTAGAAGAAAGGTAATTGCCTGTATTCACGTAAAGGTTATTAATCTTGACGCTTTGGACTTCAATGGTTCGGCCACCTTCTGGCAGGGCATCATTGAAACGAAATTCTAAAGAAGTGGGAAGGGCGCCGCCATAACCAATAACAATCGAGATTGATGTTCCTGAAGAAGAGATCGAATAAGAGCTATCCAAAACACCGTCTGCCCAGATCTCGAATCCTGGCATATCGGCCGTATAAACCCCTAAAAGCTCTAATTCTAACGTATAGTTTGGCATTTATTTGGTTTCCCCTCTTTCTCTTCAACTTTATTGTTTAAAATCAAAGAGATAACCACCCTATTATAATACCATTATATCCTTGCAAAATAGTTAATATCTTAGGGGGGGGAGAAAATATTTTTCTATTCTTGCTTTCAGTGCGGATAGAATTTTGACTGCAGTTTAAAAGTTAATGTTTATTTAAGAAATTTTTTGAAAACACATTTATTTTTTGTATAAGAGTTTGTGTATATGTATCCCAGCTTTGTGCTGTCATTAGGTGTTGATGCTTCAACATGTGTTTTGCCATATCCCTACTAATTTCAGGTTTGTAATGGTTAGGATCCATATAGTTGGTGAGGTTATTAGACGTGTTTTCAATTAAATCAAATCCATATACATGAACATTTTTTAAATTTTCAGTTTCCCCAAGAAGTTTTTTTCTCATAAGCATTTGTATCCAAAAACCTTCAGTACCATGTAGGGCGTATGAGTAATAGGATACAGGAGGAAAAAACAGTTCAAATTCAATATCAGGATTTTCTTTTAAAATAGGTATAAGATTTTTATAAAGGCTTGGAAATATTATGCGTATATCATCTGGCGGTGATAATGGTATAAATGGTTTTTTAGTTTTAATTTTTTTGCGTAATTTATTTAAATTTTCTTTTTTATTAAATTCAATAAATTGCTGATCATTTTCCCAAACATAGAGATCTTCAAGGTTTTTGCGTTTTTTTCTTTTACCTCGTGCGACCTTTAGGGCTTTTTCAAATACGCTATTGTTAAAGATATAGCGCCAATTATCGATGAAGCTGTCATTGTACAGAAATAAAGGTAGCGGAGAGTCTTTGTGTATAGCATCAGGGTTGTTGTCTGCGTATGATGTAAAAACCTCCCATATAATTTTTTTAACGTTACCTGTAGCAATTGCTTTCTTAGTTATTATTCCGAGCTCTTTAGCACTTCCCCCCGCAAGCGTAAGTTTTAGACTGTTTTTGTTGTGTTCATTTTTAAAGATTGAAACAGGAAAATTCTGACTCATTGATGTTCCAATAATAACTGTATCAATGTGTTCAGATGGATCAGCTAGAAAGCTATTAATAAGCCCTGCATTTTGGTAACGATCAGTTTTATCAAAGCCTATTTTGGCGGCATATCTTTTATGAATGACAAAAAAAGGATCAAAAATGACAACTATTGTAGCCGGCAATGTAAATATAATTGCCGTTATTAAAAGCGTGATCGTAAAAAATTTCTTTGGGTTCATTTGTTTGATGTTGCTTAAAATTGAAAATATATGAATTCAGAAATTCGGTTCATGTGGTAAACTATAAAATACAAAGTTACGCTTAAAATAATAACCGTTGCAGTAAGCCATTTTTTATTAAGAGTGAAAGAGTGCCATTTTTTTTCGTCCATGCCTTCGGCAGCAGAAATTATTTGTAGGCCATTTGGTGCAAATAAAACAAGTAAAGTGCAGACAGCTATAATATAAAATACATCAAGAGATTGTAGGGCTCCTATAGATCCATCATCTTTAGGAAAGCTGAGGCTATTCATTCCAAACATGGCTGAAAGAATTTCAAAGGCGGCTGAAATATTCTCGCATCGAAAGATTACCCAAGATACTACGACGGCTATTATCGTAATAAACCAACTTAGGATGGTAACAAAAACATTTCCTTTTAATAGGCTAGGAAATACTTTTCTCCAAGCGTGGTTAATAATTAAATAAATACCGTGTAAGGCTCCCCATAATACAAATGTCCAGTTTGCTCCATGCCATAGACCTCCTAAGAGCATTGTGATCATTAAATTAATATAACGCCTTGATTTTCCGTGTCTGTTACCTCCTAAAGGAATATAAAGGTAATCTTTTAGAAAGGTTGATAGTGTTATATGCCAACGTTTCCAAAAATCTATGATATTGGTAGCTTTGTAGGGCGAAAAAAAGTTATTTGGAATTCTAATGCCAAATAAAAGTCCTAAACCTATTGCCATATCTGAATAACCAGAAAAATCAAAATAGAGTTGTAGTGTATAAGATAAAGAGGCTGCCCAACCTTCGATAAAGGATATGCTGTTTCCTAATTCAGCAGCACTATAAATAGGTGATCCATAGCCCGCCAACGTATCTGCGATCATTACTTTTTTAAACAATCCAAATGAAAAAAGTAGGAGTCCTATGCATGATTTAGTCCAATTATAATTAGTCACAGAGTGGTTGTGAAATTGTGGCATCATCGTTTTGTGATGCACGATGGGGCCTGCAATAAGTTGCGGAAAAAAAGTAACAAAAACTAGATATTCAATAAAATTTGATTCTTCTGTTTTTCCTTTATAAGCGTCTACTAAATAGGCTATTTGTTGAAACGTAAAAAATGAAATACCAAGGGGTAAAATAATAGCTTCTACAGATACGTTGTAAGATAAAATATAATTTAAATTATCTAAAAAGAAATTAAAATATTTAAACCAAGCCAAACAAATAATATTTCCAGATATGCCTAATATAAGAAAAAACTTAGCCATATGCTTTTTACTAAGTTGTCGCCCTATATAATAATTTAAGATAACAGAAGTAAGAAGTAATGCGAGGTAGCGAATATCCCACCAGCCATAGAAGAAAAGAGACGCTAGCCCAATGAAGACCATGGCAGATTTTCCGTACCCAAAGTTTTTTAATGCTAAAAAAATAGATAGCGTGATAGGGAGGAAGAAAAATAAAAATTCAATTGAATTAAAAAGCATGAATTATTTTTATGAGTATAAGAGAGGCTATTCAAATTATATTTAGTAAGAACTAAGTTTTATGCATAATTTTAAACTATGAGTAATATTGAAGCTTTTGAAATTCTCTAGAAAATTAGTCAAATAATCGAATATGAAAGCATCAAAAGGTCTTGAATATGTAATATTACATATTGTTAACGCTGGTATTAAACAGGGAATATTGTTAATGGTGGTATTAATTAAGGAGATGTAACAAATTTGTTATTATTTTCGAATTTAGTCTTAATTATTATTAATCTCAAAAAATTGAAGGAAAATATTATGGATATGTCTAAAAAAGCTTTAAATACAGTAATTGCAAGTGCCTTTGTTATGACTATGGCAGCTTCTGCTACAGCTCCAAGCAGAGCGAATGCAGCAGAAAAAGAAAAATGTTATGGCGTAGTAAAAGCAGGAAAAAATAGTTGCGGCTCTGCGGATGGTAAACATTCTTGTGAAGGTCAGGCGAGTGTTGATGGTTCTGGTCAGGAATGGACATATTTGCCTCAAGGTCTTTGTGATAAATTGGTTGGTGGTTCAACAACACCAATTGAAGCTACGGTGCCTGCTGATAAAGTAGATGGCTAATAATAACTTAACACCTATTTCTCTTCCGGGTTCACTTCATGTGGATCCGGTGGGGATAGGGTTACGCCATGCTTATTACGAAGGCGTGGTTGAAACAAAACCTCAAATTGGTTTTTTGGAAGTGCATCCAGAAAACTATTTTGGCGGTGGTGCAAACCGCTACCATCTTGAAAAATCCCGTGAGTTATATCCTATTAGTTTTCATGCTGTTGGTTTGTCTTTTGGTTCCGCCGATGGCATTGATGAGGGGCATTTAGCAAAAATAAAAGAATTAATTGATATTTTTGAACCGTTTCAATTTTCCGATCATGCGTCATGGAGTGCAAGTGGTAATGCCCATTTGAATGATCTTTTACCGATGCCTTATACGACAGAGAGTTTAAACATTCTCTGTCAGAATATAAATAAAACGCAGGATTTCTTAGGGCGTCAGATTTTGGTTGAAAATCCTTCAACTTACATTGCATTTACTAATAACGATATGGAAGAGTACGAACTTATGAACGCTATAGCAAAACAGACAGGATGTAAAATTTTGTTAGATATTAATAACATCTATGTTCAGGCCCACAATCATAAGAATGATCCTTATAAGTATATTGGAGCAATAGAACAAAAATATGTTGGAGAGATACATTTAGCAGGCTTTACTGAATTTCCAGTGCATAAGAATGAAACAATTTTAATCGATACACATAGTAAGAGAGTTCATGATCCTGTTTGGGATTTGTATGGGTATGCGATTGAACGTTTTGGGAAAATTCCAACTCTTATTGAATGGGATGAAGATTTACCACCGCTTTCTACACTTCTTGAAGAAGCAGATAAAGCACGAGATCTCATGAATATAAAACTTGGGGGTTCTCTTGCAGCTGAATGAGATACAATCACAGTTTAAAGACATGATCTTGGGTGATTATGATGACGTACTATCAATAAAAGATTTTACAAAATTATTTGATACCAACGAAATTGGTCTTGATGTGCGTTTGCATATATATCGTGATAATGTTTTAAAAAAATTAGCAAAAGTACTGGAGATTACATACCCTACTATTCATTCCCTAGTTGGGGATGAATTCTTTCATCACATAGCAATGTTATATGCATGTAAATACCCGCCTAGAGAAGGCTGTGTAAATTTATATGGAGAAGAATTTTCTAAATTTATTTCTGAAATAAAACAAACAGAAAATTTACCTTATTTATATGATGTTGCTCTTTATGATTGGTGTTTTAATGCGGCTTTTTATGCTGTGAATGATGAAGCAATAGATCAAAAAACGTTAAAGTCTATCTCTCCTGAAGAATTGCCAAAGATACAATTTATATTTAGGTCTTCTGTACATTTAATAGAATCAAATTATCCACTTACATCTATTCGTGAATTTTGTGATCCTGAAAATGAGCAACGTGAAGAGAATCTTGATATTAACAAAGGTGGGGAGAAGCTTTTAGTCTATAGGCCAGATTTAGAAATACAGGTTGTCTCATTAAAAAATGATGAGTTTCATATGCTACAATGCTTGCAGAATAAAAATACAATAGAGCGGTCTTTAGAGAAGGTAATGCCTTCCTATCCAGAATTTAATTTTCAGGAGTTTTTACAAAAAACATTTGATCTTAAATTTTTTTTAAACATTCAATTAATGGATAAACAATAAGTATTTAAGGAGAGAAAAATGAAAACTTTTATTCAGACAATAGATAATAAAATTGAACCTTTGCGTAGTATTTCTACTAATTTAGCATCCCCACTGCTTGATTTAGGTATTAGACTTTATATGGCAGAAATATTTTTTAATTCTGGTTTGTTAAAATTCCAAAAATTACTGAATGAAGGTTGGGAAGAATTCATTGTGCCATTTCAAGATTACCACCCTATACCTGGAGTTTCTGCAGATCTTGCCGCCCCTATGGCTACGGCTGGGGAACTTGGTCTTTCTGTTCTTTTGGCCTTTGGTTTGTTTGGACGTTTTGCGGCAGCTGGTCTTTTAATCATGACGGCTACTATCCAATACCTTGTTCCTGCTGAATATGGTATTCAGAATCCACAACATTATTTCTGGATGTTCTTATTCGCTGTAATCTTATTTAAAGGGGCGGGTAAGTTTTCTATCGATCATCTATTGTTAAAATGGCTCAAAAAATAGTTTAATTTCTTAGATAGTGTGAGATATTGCCATCTCACATATTCCTTGTTATAAAGTTCCTCTGATGAAGATCAGGGCCGGTCGAAGATATCCTACCCGGTCGATAGAGAAAACAAGGAAATAGTAAATGAAAACACTTGTCGTCTGCTCTGGTGGACTAGATTCCGTTACGTTGGCCTATAAAGTCGCGCAAGATCCAACGGAATATAAAGATAATGAATTTTGGGAAAAAATAACGGAAAAGGCGCATGTGGCATAATGTATATAATTTCAAAAGAATACCACTTTTCTGCTTCACATATTCTGCACGGTCTTGCTGAAGATCATCCGTGCTCACGGTTGCATGGGCATAATTATGTTGTTGAAGTTGAATTACAATCTGAGGTGTTAGATAAAAACGGGTTTGTTCGGGATTACCATGAATTGGATGCGCTTGATCGTTATATCAAAGAGAAAATTGATCATCGTCACTTAAACGATGTTTTAGGTGAAAATAATACAACGGCAGAGCAGGTTGCCAAGCACCTATATGATTGGTGTAAAGAACGCTGGTCAGAAATCTTTGCGGTGCGCGTCAAAGAAACTCCCAAAACAAATGCCGAGTATAGGTCGTGAACGAAAAAATTCGTATCAGTGAGGTTTTTGGCACCATGTTAATCACCGAACAAACCGCCTATGCTTTTAC
Organism: Alphaproteobacteria bacterium; assembly: GCA_021775995.1. Lineage (GTDB taxonomy): Bacteria > Pseudomonadota > Alphaproteobacteria > Micavibrionales > Micavibrionaceae. The sequence goes on along the minus strand of JAJFGS010000009.1, from coordinate 50,065 downwards.
CTAAATCTTTAATTTCTCCCCCGACAGCATCAACAATACTACTATTAGTGTTGATGAGACCAGTAGTGTCGGCCTTTCTTTCGGCGACAGACATATATTTAGTTAGAACTTGCTTGATGGCATCTGCTGCCACAACGCCGTTTTGACGTTTACCGATGCCTGACAAGGAAACAGGCGGAATTGTAATGCTACCCAACGAATTGCCGAGCAATGTTATACTGGGATTTAGTGTAGAGGAACCAATCGTTATATTTTTAACAATGACCCGCACTTGTTCACTGCCAACAGATTCTTTTTGTGGCTTAGCCTCAGTTAATTTTTTAAGGTCTGAAAGATTATTTCCTTTTTCTGTGACTTCTAGGTTGATTACTGATCCATCAACACGGATATTTTTAAAATCTATCAATTCTTTTGAAACCGTGTTGAGTTCAATTGTAATTTTTTCTGCTGTCATGACATTTGCATTTTTATAGCCTGGTGGATTGCCGATGCGCAGGCCATTCACTATCACTTCTTTGTCTTGTAGAAAGATATCCAACGAAGCGATACGTACTTTAACCCCGAGTGCGTCGCTAGCTATTTTTTCTGTCAAATTTTTGGCTATATTACTGAAGTTCAGATAAAGAAAAATTCCTCCAGCAACTAAAATAAGAAACAAGATAGAAATTGTAGATTTTGTGATGCTTTTTTTTCTTTTAGGCATGGTGTATCTCCTGCTTACGTAATGATTGCAAAAGATTAGATGAGAGGAGAATAAAAGTCTATAAATTCCTTGATATGGGATAGTTGGGGTGATAGTACGTTCTAGACTGTTTCGTCAAAGGTGTGCAGTAGTTCTTGAGTCAATTCATCAGCTACCTTTAAGACTTGTAAATTCGCTTTATAAGATGTTTCGGCTACTTTTATGTCGACAACATCTTGAGTGAGTTGCTCGCTTGAAGGGCTTTCAGCAATGCTTTGAGCACTCTGTTCAACCTGCTTTGTAGCTGCAGTTAAACCTGATAATGCAGATGTAATGGCGTTTATCATAAAAATAGTATATCATAGAAATGGTTAAGATCGTCTTGCGCGTATCTAATTTTAACGATATTTTTGGGATCATATTGATGATAAACAGAATTTTTGTCTTATTTTTAGCAGTTTTGACCATAAATTTGGTGATTTCAGGCCCTGTGAAGGCTGAAACTAAAGGTTTTTTTGGCGGCTGGAGTGCGAAGCATGACCAGTATCGTATGGCTAAAAAATATAACCCTTACCTTGAAAATGCGCGCCATCTTCAAATTCCACAATGGGGGCATGAAGATTGGTATGTTGAAGATTGGACATCGCAAACCGATGGTATGACTTTGATTGAGGGGTTTTATGCCGCAGATATTTTACGTGATCAAAAAGCTGGCCATGCTGACTTGCCGATTTTAGTTGTTGGGCCAAATTTTTATCGTTTATCAGGTTTTGATAAACGCCGTGTAGCAACAACTGTTGATACTGTTTATGGGATGACAGAGCGTTCTGAAAACTCTTCTTTTATGTTGGAAGATTGGCATACATGCTTGCCAATTGGTACGTTTGACAAACATGGTCTTCGCTTACATTAAAGTAGAGAATTTTAACCAAAAATATGCTATAATGATCCTAGTATTAAAGATATAGGTAAGGATTACCAATTATGATCGAAGTAAACGCATCCATTAGGTCTGTTCAGGCCAGTGTCACACAATTTCAAGCCTCATCAGAGCGTAATGCATTGGCTGTGCAGGTGAATGGTCAAAAAGAGACCCCATCACTCCTTAATAATCAGGAAAAGCAAATTGTTGATGAAGTTGGTATTTCTGCCGAGGCCTTGCAAAAATTTGAAGACGCAAAACTTTTAGCAGATCAATTACAAGATTACCTTGATTACTTAAACGGACGATCATCTACGCACAATTCTATTCAGATTACGGCGAATGATAACAGACCTGATATTGAAATATCGGGTGAGTCTACTAAGTTGTCGGCGAGTTTTACGCAAGTGACGTATCAAGAAGAAACACTAGATATTAATGCAAAGTTTGATGATGCGGGTAATTTGCAAGAACTTTCAATCGATAAAACTAGCGTTAGTGCCGAATATACCAGAGCTGACCTTATCCTTGAAGAAAGCCAGTTTTACTTAGCGGCATAAAAAAATAGCACCTGTGAAAGGTGCTATCTTAATTTTTTTTATAATATAATTGTTAATTCTTTGCTTTATCAACCAATTGGTTTTTACCAATCCACGGCATCATCGAGCGTAAACGCTCACCGACATCCTCAATACCATGTTCGGCGTTCAAACGACGTGTTGCCTTAAAGCTTGGCTGACCGGCTTTACATTCGCTCATCCAGTCACGAACAAAACGGCCAGATTGAATATCGTCAAGTACGCGTTTCATTTCTGCTTTGGTTTCATCAGTTACAATGCGTGGTCCGGTAACATAGTCACCATATTCAGCTGTATTGGAGATAGAGTAACGCATGTTTGCCATACCACCTTCATAGATAAGATCGACAATTAATTTTACTTCATGTAGGCATTCAAAATATGCCATTTCGGGAGCATAACCTGCCTCGACCAAAGTTTCAAAGCCACTTTTGATGAGTTCACAAAGGCCACCACAAAGAACAACTTGTTCGCCGAATAAATCAGTTTCGCATTCTTCACGGAAAGATGTTTCGATGATACCAGACCGTCCGCCACCTATTGCAGAGGCATAAGATAGACCGATATCTTGAGCATTGCCTGTTGCGTTTTGTTCAACAGCAATTAGGCAAGGGACACCGCCACCTTTTTGGTACTCACCACGTACAGTGTGACCAGGACCTTTTGGTGCGACCATTAAGATGTCTAAATCAGCGCGCGGTTCAATTAAATTAAAATGAATATTTAAACCGTGAGCGAACATGAGTGCCGCACCTTCTTTCATGTTTTCATGAAGATGGTTGTAATAAATATCACGTTGTAATTCATCTGGCGTTGCCATCATCATTACATCAGCCCATTTTGCTGCGTCGGTGACATCCATTGTTTCAAAGCCGGCATTTTGTGCTTTTTTATTTGTTGAGCTTTCGGGGCGTAAGGCAATACGGACTTCTTTTGCGCCACTATCTTTTAGGTTGGCGGCATGCGCATGCCCTTGTGAACCATATCCAATAATAACAACTTTTTTATTTTTAATAAGGTTTACATCGCAATCACTATCGTAATAAACGCGCATAGATGTTTTTTGTTCTGGAACAGACTGTAATTTTGCAACATTACTTTTTGCCATTTTGAAATATCCTTATATATAACGATCTAAAACTGTTCATAAAAAACCATTTAAACAGCAGGAAATCAAGCTTTATTATCGTGGTTTTAGAATATGTTGTATCTCCTAAGAGCCAATAATATAGGCAACATATTCAACCCCAACTATTGCGCCATGGCACCATCGACAACTTTGACGAGTTTTAAGAAGTCATCAAAAGATCCAAGAATTTCTCCATCTCTTTTGCCGTATATATTGTCGTCTATTTTAACTTGAACAATCATTGCCCTTTGATAGCTTTTGAACAATCCCCATTCTTGCATAAAAAGGCAGCTATATTGTTTGTCAAGTTCTAACCAACCATCTTTTTCTATGGCTTCAAAAGTTACACGGCGGTGAAGGCCACCTTCAGCATCTTCGCTACTATAGTTTTTAGTTTTAATTTCACCAATTGTCTTACCTTGATCTTCTAATAAGGCATTGATGCCAGCAGCACATCCTTTGGCCATTTTTACATCGGCTTGATCTTGTGTAACACAGCCACTTAACAATAAAGAAACCAAGATAATAGGGATTAAACGCATTTTATTTTTTCCTTACATTTTGTCAGGGCCTCTAGATATAGCGGCGGAGCCCGTACGACTTACGTTTACCATACCAAGTGGTATCATTAAGTCAATAAAGGCATTTACCTTATCCGCTGATCCAGTGACTTCAAAAACAAAGGATTCTTGTGTTGAATCTACAACACGGGCGCGGAAAATGTTGGCAGAGCGTAAGGCTTCGATTCTTTTTTCGTCCGTACCAACAACTTTAACCAAAGCCAGTTCGCGCTCGACATGATCACCTTCTTCTGTTAAATCATTGACTCTGTGAACAGGGACAAGGCGTTCCAATTGATGCCTAATTTGGTCAATCACTGCGGGTGTGCCAACAGCAATAATTGTCATACGGGATTGATTAAGTTCTTTATTTGTTTCTGCAACGGTTAAACTTTCGATATTGTAACCGCGACCAGAGAATAGACCAATGACCCGCGCCAATACGCCAGGCTCATTATCAACCAAGACAGATAATGTATGTCTTTCAATGGCACGATCACCTGGGCCATCACCATAAACGCTAATACTTTGTTTTTTGCCTTTTACAACCATGATTACACCAGTTTCTTATCAAATTTATCGGCATCTGCCGCGAGGATCATTTCATTATGTGCTTTACCTGATGGAATCATCGGGAAGCAATTTTCTGACTGACAAGTACGAACATCAACGATAGTAACTTTGTCTGTTTTTAACATTTGTTCGATAACGCCGTCTAACTCATCGGGTGTATCGGCTCGTAAGCCTACACCACCATAAGCTTCTGCTAGCTTCACAAAATCAGGCAAGCTTTCGGTGTAACTTTGTGAGTAACGTTCACCATGAAGCAATTCTTGCCATTGGCGTACCATACCCATCCATTGATTGTTTAAGATAAAGATTTTAACGGGTAGATTATATTGTACGGCGGTACTCATCTCTTGGATATTCATTAAGATAGAGGCTTCACCGGCGACATCAATAACAAGCCCATCAGGGTTGCCAAGTTGTGTGCCAATAGCAGCAGGAAGGCCATAGCCCATTGTTCCTAAACCGCCAGAGGTCATCCAATGATTAGGCTTATCAAAAGGTAAGAACTGTGCTGCCCACATTTGATGTTGTCCAACTTCCGTCGTGATAAAAACATCTTTCTTTTGTTTGGATAGATGGTGACGTAAACGCTCCAAAGCAAATTGTGGTTTAATAATTGTGTCACTGTTTTTGTATGATAGACAATTTACGGATCGCCATTCATCAATTTTTGACCACCAACGATTAAGAGCATCTTGATTAACTTTATATTTTTTATCTTTCCAAATTTTTAGCATTGCGGTAATGGCAGAACCCGCATCGGCAACGATGGGAAGGTCAACGCTAACAATTTTATTGATTGAGCTTGGGTCAATATCAATATGGATTTTTTTAGATTTTGGTGAAAATTTTGCGATATCACCTGTAATGCGGTCATCAAATCTTGCGCCAATACAAACCATGACATCGCAATCATGCATCGCCCAATTGGCCTCGTAAGTTCCGTGCATACCAAGCATTCCCAGCCATTGTTCTTCATGGGCGGGGAATGCTCCTAAACCCATTAAAGTACTGGTGATGGGGTGGCCTGTTTTCTTTACAAATTCGGTTAAGTCTTTTGAGGCTTTTGGTCCTGCATTAATGACGCCGCCGCCAGTATAAAAAATAGGTTTTTTTGCATTGGCTATTAAACGAACCGCTTCTTCAATGGCCATCATATCGGGTTCAGTTTGGGGTTGATACATGTGCGTAATAGCATTTGCTTTATTGATATAGTTACCTTCAGCAAATTGGACGTCTTTGGGTAAGTCAATAACAACAGGACCAGGACGACCAGAGCCAGAAATATGAAAGGCTTCATGTAAAATATTGGATAGATCGTTAACGTCTTTTACAAGATAATTATGTTTGGTACAGGGGCGCGTGATACCAGTCGTATCGGCTTCTTGGAAAGCGTCATTACCAATTAAAAAAGTTGGCACTTGTCCTGTGATGCAAACCAGAGGAATGGAATCCAATAAAGCATCTGTTAAACCTGTAACGGCATTTGTTGCGCCGGGGCCGCTGGTAACCAAAACAACACCAGTTTTACCTGTCGACCTTGCATAACCTTCTGCGGCATGCGCAGCACCTTGTTCATGACGACAAAGAATATGTTTGACTTTATTTTGTTGGAAAAGTGCATCGTAAATTGGAAGGACAGCACCGCCAGGATACCCAAAAATTGTATCAATACCTTGCTCGACCAAAGCTTCGATAACCATTTCTGCACCAGACATTTTCTTTGTTTTTGATGTTTTAGCGGCAAGAGCTTTTTCTTTAACTGCGCTTATCATTTTATTTTTTTCCGTAAATTTAAATTTTTAAACAAAAAACCCCGAACTTTCATTCGGGGCGCTGACCTTAATTTCTGAACAGTTTAAACCATATCAGACCGGCAGCGCTCCTCCAAGGAGCACCACGAGTGCGACGACTAAAATGTTCAAGTTTTCCAACATGGGAATATAATTACGATACGACAGATATTTTTGCAACATTTTTATTCGGTTTTATTTGATGGCGGAACCATGTCACTTGACGCTTGGCATAATGTCTGGTGTCTCTCTGACCCTGATCAATAGCGGATTCTTTGTCTATTTTGCCATTGAGGTAGGCTGTCAGGGGCTTTGCTCCTAGAGCATTATTCAGCAGGGAATTTTCAGTAATATCCCCATTTTCTTTGGCTTTGTTAAAGGCTTTTACTTCTTCTAAGGCACCATTAAGCATGGTAATAAAGCGCTGGTTACAACGCTCATAAAGGGTTTCACGTTTAGGCATGACGAGTGTTACATCTAATTGCCAATCATCTGGTGGGCTAAGGCGAGGTATCTCTTGCCACTCAGCTAAGCTTTTTCCTGTGAATTCTATGACTTCCCATGCTCGTATAAGTCGCGCCGTATGATCTTCATGAAGACGTGATGCCATGATAGGATCGCGTTGCTTAAGCTCTTCAAAAAATGCTGGATTACCAAGTTCTTGTTGTCTGGCGTTGGTTTTTTCTCGAATATTATTAGGAATATCAGGGATAGGGGATAGTCCATCTGTAAGAGCATGGATATAAAGTCCTGATCCGCCGACAATGATAGGTGTTTTTTCTTTCTCCAATGTTTTGACAATAAGCGGTTCAACCATTTCTCGCCAATTACCAGCAGAGCAGGCTTCATTAGGGTGGAGCGCACCATAGAGCAAATGGGGGCAGATAGTTTTATCTTGTTCAGAAGGCTGAGCTGTTAGTGTAGGCAGGCCATCATAGATTTGCATTGAATCGGCATTAATAATAACGCCGTCCAGTTTTTCTGCTAAAGCGATGGCGTGTGCTGATTTACCACTCGCCGTTGGTCCACCAATGATATGGATGGTTTTGTTAGTCATCCTCCAGCTTTAGCGCAACAAAGCGAACATCACCTTCACGATTTACAAGAAGCAGCACAGAAGGTTTCTGGGCTTTCTTTGCTTTACTAATAATTTTTTCTAATTCCTCTGGATCTGTTACAGGTTTTTGGTTTATTTCAACAATAACGTCACCTAAACCAAGCCCCTTCATTGCGGCTTCACCTCGTGGGTTGGTTTTAACAATAACAACACCATCTACATCATCTGGAATATTATAGTTTTCACGGGCTGTTTCATTTATGGCGGCGACGTTCATATCGACATCACTAATTTCAAAATCTTTTAAAGTTTTGTCAGTTTGACTTCCAGTACCATCTGCTGTGATCAAACCTTCATCTTCCGCTTTCTCCAACTCGCCAATATTCACTTTGACTTTACGCTCTTTGCCATCGCGCCAATAGACTAAAGTTACTTCTTTTTCAATTGGGGTTTCGGCAACAATGCGCGGAAGGGCACGCATGTCAGTGACATCTTTCCCATCGAACTTAAGAACAATATCGCCTGCTTTTAGTCGCGCTTTTTCTGCGGGCCCATCTTCGGTTACACTGGCGATAAGCGCACCTTGAGCTTTATCAAGGCCGAGACTTTCAGCAATTTCATCTGTTACGGTTTGAATACGGACACCTAACCATCCCCGTTTGGTACGACCATATTTAATGAGTTGATCAATAACAGGCTTGGCAAGATTAGAAGGAATAGCAAAACCAATTCCGACAGAACCGCCAGTTGGAGAAAAGATGGCTGTGTTAATGCCAATAACATTTCCTGCCATATCAAACAAAGGGCCGCCAGAATTTCCACGATTAATAGAGGCATCTGTTTGGATATAATCATCATAGGGACCAGAATTAATATCACGTTGGCGAGCAGAAATAATACCAGATGTGACTGTACCGCCTAAACCGAAAGGGTTTCCTATGGCTACAATCCAGTCCCCAACGCGCATTTTGTCGCTACTACCAAATTTTACATCTGTTAGTTTATGTTTTTTTGTATCGACTTTTAAAACGGCGATGTCAATTTTTTCATCGCGGCCAATAATTTCTGCAGGAATTGTACTTTCATCATGTAGTGTGATACGCACTTCTTCAGCGTCACGGATAACGTGATTATTGGTGACAATGTAACCATTCTCTGCATCAATAATAAAACCTGATCCTAAAGAAGCTGCTGGAAGGGCAGGGCTGCCCATACCGCCATTTTCACCACCTTGTCCTCGTTTACCCATAAATTCTTCAAAGAAATCTTCGAAAGGAGATCCAGGAGGGAATTGAGGCATTTCAGGAAGGTTGGAATCTTCTTCAATTTTTTGTGTTGAGGATACGTTGACAACAGAAGGAAGAAGTTGCTCTGCCAAATCTGCAAAAGAGCTTGGTGCGTTTACTTCGGGTACAATTTCACGTGCTTCAAGCGTTGTAATAGCAGTTATTAGGACGGTGCTAGCAATGGTAAAGGCTAAAAATAAGTTCTTCATTTTTATTCTTTGCATGTGTTTTGTATCCTTTTTTGTTCAGTTTTGATTAGGGTCTTAGACTATTTATAATGGAGGTGAACGTCAATATATCTTAGAGTTTTTGTAATATCCAAACTATGAAGACACCAGTGGTCAGCATTAATACGCCTAAGGACCTAAAATTCTTTTCTGGTAATTGACTGGCCATTTCCATCATTTTTTGAATATGACTTGGAAAAATGGCATAAAGTAGACCCTCAATGACAAAAATTAAGGCAAAGGCAGTTGTTAAATATAATAGAGAACCATCCATATTATTAAAGTAGGGGCTTTAACGGCGACCTTCAAAATATTTAAAGAAATCACTGTCTGGTGATAGAATTAAACGTGTTTCAGGGTCTGCCAACGTATTGCTATAAGCTTCCATTGAACGGATAAAACCATAAAATTCTTTGTCCTTGTTAAAGGCATCGGCATAAATTTTGATGGCTTCTTTGTCGCCTTCCCCGCGAAGTATTTCTGCATCACGTCCAGAATTTGCCAGAAGTACGGTACGCTCTTTTTCAGCTGTGGCTCTAATTTCTTTTGCTCGTTCTTCACCTTTCGCACGCGTTTCTGTTGCTCGTTCCTGAAGTTCAGAAATCATACGTCGTACGGTAGAGGTACGAAGTTCTTTTGTAAGGTCAGCGCGAACGATACGGACATCAACGATTTCAATGCCCAGCTCATCTTGCTGGATTTTCTTATTCACGCGGCGGCGAATATCATTCATGACGTAAGTTCGTTCTTCTGAGAGTAATTCAGGCAAAGATGTCTTACCTAAAACGGCGCGAGTGGCATCGTTTAAAATATTTTCTAAACGCTGGTTTGCAATTGTAATTGTTCCCAACGTTTTTAAGAATTGTAATGGGTCTACAATTTTGTAACGAGCAAAGCTGTCAACGATGATTGGTTCCCCGCTAACATTTTCAATCTTTGGACGTTCTACCACAACGGTTGTGTTTTCTGTCGGTGTATCAGTTTGTGACGTTTCTACTGGCGTAGTTTTCTTTGCGGCTCTTTCATTGGCGGCTTCTTCACGTGATTTTTCACGGGCGATAGTTGAGCTGGCAATAACAACTTGTTCAGGTTTTGGGTCTACAGATAAAATACGACCGTCAAAGCGTTTCACTTCTTGGATAAAAGGGATTTTAAAATGTAATCCAGGTGAGCGTGGTTCACCAACAGGATTACCAAGTTGAAGAACAAGGGCTTGTTCACGTTGGTCAACGCTGAACAAGGCTTGCGATAGAATAAATATCCCAATTAAAAGAGAGATAAAAACAATGTTTATTTTATTTTGTGTCATGATTTTTAACCCTTAATTTTTCTTTTTGGATTGTAATTCATTGAGAGGTAAGTACGGCACAACGCCGCTTTTTCCATCGTTGCTATCAATAATAATTTTTTGTGCGTTGGTTAAAACGTTCTCCATTGTTTCTAAATAGATACGTTTTTTCGTGACATCTTGTCCCGTTAGATAAGATTCGTAAATGGAGTTAAAGCGTTCCGCATCCCCTGTTGATTTTGCAACTGTGGATTCTTTATAGGCTTTTGCATTTTGGATAAGTTGAATGGCAGCACCACGAGCTTTCGGCAAAATATCTTCACGATAGGCACGCGCACGGTTTTGTACATCTTCTGCATCTTGTTTGGCACTTTGGACATCTTGGAAAGCTTGTTGAACATCAGGGTGAACTTCAGCCCGCTGGATTAGAACCTGTGTAATATTTACGCCAGAATTATATTCATCCAGATTTTTTTGAATAATTTCTTTTGTTTGTTGTGCCACGACATCGCGTTCGGTTGTGATGATAGGGAACATATTTGTTTGACCAATTTCTTCACGGATCGCACTCTCAGCGACTTTTTTAATTGTTGCTTCTTGGTCTTTAATATTGAAGACATAGTCTTCGGCAGATTTGATATTCCATTGAATGACTAAATCAATATCAACGATATTTCTATCGGAAGTCAGCATGAGGCTTTCTTCAGGAATATCTTGCGCTTGGGTCGTTGAACGTCCAAAACGTTCAACAAAACCAATATTCATTTTACGAATTTCATTTACATTTACTTTTTGAAGATTTTCGACAGGCCAAGGGAATTTAAAACTTAAACCTTCTTGTGCTTTTGTTCGTTCCCATGCACCAAAACGCTGAACAACAGCATTTTCACCAGGTTTCACAATGTAGGTACATAAAGTTACGAACAGAACGAGAAGTATAAGACCAGCAATAAGGCCGATGGCGCCGCCGCCAAGGTTACCAGGGATCATGTCACCAAAATCATCTTTGGCTTTGCGCATCATTTTATCCAAATCAATGGGATCGTTCCCGCCGCCGTGAGGGGGTCTTCTTGAGCCGCCACCAGATGGTTTGCGTGGTCCGCCACCGCCTTTAACATTTCCCCATGGATTTTTATTATCTGACATTAAGCGAAGTCCTTGCTTTTAAATGGTTTGGATGATTAATAATGTACACGTCCTCCCGCTTGCGGGCATGACGGCTTTTTATAAGTGTTACCTTAATGAATTTGCCATGAAGTGCAAGGATGTTTGATGAAGATTCAAGAACAAAATATATATGAGGCCTTACAGGATATTGTGCCACAAGACCGTGTTCAGGGTTTGCATATTGATGGGCAAGGTAATGTTCTTTTTTCTATTGTTATTGATTCTGCTCAAAAGAACCAGCAGGGCACTAAAATGGAAGATTTACGCCAGAAGGCAGAAAGTAGCGTTTATGGCTTGCAAGGCGTTGGCAAAGTGACCGCTATTCTGACTGCTGAAAAACCAGCCCAAGCGGATCCGCATGGTATGGGTAAAAATCCAAAACTTAAATTACCAATTAAGAAGATTATTGCTGTGGCTTCGGGGAAGGGCGGCGTTGGAAAATCCACTGTGGCGGTGAACCTTGCTGCTGCTTTGGCGAAGGGTGGAAAAGGCGTTGGTTTGCTCGATGCTGATATTTATGGTCCCAGTGTCCCACGTTTAACGGGTTTGCCCTATAAGAAGCCAAATATGACCGAGGATAAGCAGCTTATTCCGTTTGAGGCACATGGCTTAAAAGTGATGTCTATCGGTTTTATGGTGGACCAGAATACGCCGATGATCTGGCGTGGACCAATGGTGCAGACGGCGATTTATCAGATGCTGCGTGATGTTGATTGGGCTAGTGAAGAGAAACCACTCGATATTCTGGTGATTGATCTGCCACCAGGAACTGGTGATGCGCAGCTGACGATAGCGCAGAAGATCGACGTTGATGGCGCAATCATTGTATCGACACCACAAGATTTGGCGTTGATAGATGCTGTTAAAGCGATCGAGATGTTCAATAAAACCAATGTTCCTATTCTGGGTTTGATTGAAAATATGAGCACGCATATTTGCTCGAATTGTGGTCATGAAGACCATATCTTCGGGAGTGGCACCATTGAAACCGAAGCTAAGAAACGTGACGTATCGTATTTAGGTGCTATCCCCCTTGAAAGTTCGATTAGAGAGAATTCGGATGCTGGAAAATTAAGCGGCAATCTGGCGTATGAGGAGATTTCTTCCAAAATATTATCGTCATTACACGGCCAATAATTTATTAAGTCCGTATAATCTATTTTTCTGGATTGCACGCATAAAGCGTGCAATGACGGAGCTAAAGCGTGCAATGATGGAGCGGGGTGTTGGCCTGTAGTGGCGGTCATTGATTGCGCTCTAACGTTACAAAACTAAAGCCATCATGGTGTTCTATATCTGATTCAATCCAGTCAGGTCCAAACTCGGGGAAGAAAGCATCGCCTTCAGGTTCTTGATGGACGCGGGTGAGATAAATGCGGTCTGCTAAGGGCAAGGCAAGGGCATAAATTTGCGAACCACCAATCACCATAATCTCGCTTTTGGTTTCTGCTTTCGCTTTTTCGATGGCTTCGTCTAATGAGGTGGCAATTATTGTACCCTCACCCACTGCGCTAACATCACTTTGTGATGAAGCTCCGTTGCCCTCTCCCTGAAGGGAGAGGCGGGGGTTTCTTGTTACAACAATTGATGTGCGTTTAGGCAATGGTTTTCCAAGCTGCTCCAAAATACTCTCATAAGTTTTCCGTCCCATAATGCAGGGCTTACCCATCGTTACTTCTTTAAAATGTTTGAAGTCTTCGGAAATATGCCACGGCATTTTATTGTCTTTACCGATGACATTATTGTCGGCGACGGCGACGATGAGGGATATAGTAAAAGTCATCTTATTTTCTTCCAAACCAACCATGAAGCGGTTGCACCAATAATACCAAGAGCGCTAAGCAAGAGGTTGTATTGTAAAAAACCAACTAAAGTTGGTTTGTCTAATGACCCATCAAAAATAGGCCCTGTAGTTAAACTGACTAATAAGCCTACTAAGAAGCCACTAATAATAGGAGTCCATATTTTCATTTTTAAGTGATGAGGTAATATAAAATAAATCATAAAACCAAGTGTAAAGCCTATAAAGCTTGCTATTAAAAATACTAAAATAAATCCACCTAGGGTTGGAAAGCTAAAATCTATAATAAAAAAAGAAATCGATACGCAAAACGCACCAACTAGAATAGAAAGTATATTTTTAAGGGCAGCGTATTTTGTTCTAAACTCAGTCACTTAAACCGCAATCGGGGCTTTGATGCTGGGGTCGGCTTCGTAATTGACCAGTTCAAAATCTTCAAATTTGAAATCAAAGATAGACTTCACATCTGGGTTGATGTTCATGGTGGGCAATGCTTTCGGGGTACGCGTCAGTTGCTCTTTCGCTTGATCCATATGGTTAGAATATAAATGAGCATCGCCAAAAGTATGCACGAAGTCCCCCAGTTCAAGATCACAAACCTGTGCCATCATCATGGTCAGTAGAGAGTAAGACGCAATGTTAAACGGCACACCGAGAAAGATATCTGCCGAGCGCTGGTAAAGTTGGCAAGAGAGTTTGCCGTCCGCCACATAAAACTGAAACAATGTATGGCAAGGTGGCAGTGCCATCTTGTTGACTTCGCTGACATTCCAAGCCGAAATAATATGACGGCGGGAGTCTGGGTTATTTTTAATCTGGTCTACCAAATGGGTAATCTGGTCAATCGTGTTGCCGTCAGGGGTTGGCCAGCTTCGCCATTGATGACCATAAACAGGACCTAGTTCGCCCTTTTCATCCGCCCATTCATTCCAAATACGCACACCGTTGTCATTGAGGTATTTGATATTGGTATCCCCATCTAAAAACCAAAGGAGTTCGTGAATGATGGATTTTAAATGGAGTTTCTTGGTTGTGACACAAGGAAAACCCTTGGAGAGATCAAAGCGCATTTGGTAGCCAAAGACACTGCGTGTGCCTGTGCCAGTGCGGTCTTCCTTAACGGCACCATTTTCCATGACATGGCGCATTAGATCCAAATATTCTTTCATTTCGTCATTCCCATTTATTCCTACACTTTGTTACTTCGTCTTTAGGTTACTTCGTCTCTCGCGTATAAATCCATACGCGTCGTTCCTTGTGCCTCGTGTAGGAATAAAGCGGAACGACGATCTATTACGTATAAAAATCAATATAGGCGATTCTCTATAAGGGACATAAGGGTATTTTTCTGGCTTGTAACCCTTTGATTTTAATGATGAATTAGAGTTACTCTTTTTGCTCGCTGGAAATTGGGGGGGAGGGGGTATCCTCGTTGTTTTATGTAATGTTTCAATTTTAAGACAGAGGCGGGCATCCCAAACTTGATTTGGGATCCAGTTTGGTTTTACTGGATCCTGACTTTCGTCAGGATGCTGGAGGATGGTGGGATGCTGGAGGATGGTGGGATGCTGATGGGGTTGGGGTGTATGCTTCTTTAAAATAACCATTCAGCAGAATAGCACTTTATAGCGGAACAGTCGAGGAATAATTTCCTATATTTTATGTATTTTAGTTGTATTTTAAGGGGTGAGGGCGTATATTGAAGGTACGGGCTTGCCCGTTATGACGCTAAACGTGGTTACGGAATAAGCGATCGTGGACCCGGGGGCAGTACCCGGCAGCTCCACCATTTTACATTTTGGTTTACGCGACAACGATGTCGCGGGCTTGCAGTCGCAAGCCTTGGGGTCTCTCAAGAAATAACTCGTGTAAAACAATGGGGCTGAAACAGGATCGACACGCGTAGTAAAGGTATCGCACGGTGTTCGGCTTTCCGCCGTTATCGGATAAATTTGATAGTTGCAAATGACAACTCTCAGTTCGTAGCCGCTAACGATAATATCGTTAGTGACGAAGCGATCGCAGCCTAATTGGGCTCGGTAGCAACAGCTACATAATTCCTTTGCCGTTGAACTGGTGAAGGTGGGGTTGCCCGTAACCTAGCAACAGAAAACGGGCATTTTTTTTATTTTTTTTAATAAGAAGCCGTCATGCGCGCAAGTGCGAGGACGCTATTTCCCTCTCTTGTTATTTTTTCGTCGCTCCTCATGCCTAGAGAAATAGAAAATTTAAAAAATGGATTCCCTTAGAATTTGTTTTACAAATTCAGGGAATGACAGCTTGAAGTAATGGATACTGTTTTACGACAGGGTGATATTATTCTTTATGTTGACGATTGATTCACGGCAAGCGACAGTATCTTTATGATTCAAAAATTGTCGCCTTCCTTAATCTGGATCGCCGCCTTGTTATGCGGTTTGTTTTTTATAAATGATTTACAATTAGAGTTATTTGCCAGTGCCGTCATTTTGGTCTTTGTTTGGTCAGTGATAAGTTTGTCCAAGGATGGTGATTGGCAAATACCATCTTCTTGGGTTTTAAAACTTATGGCTGTATTTTGGCTGTTGGTTTTTGTCAGTGTTATTGGGTCAGATGTTTTAAATGTTAGTTTGATGGCCTTTTGTTTGTTTAGTATCATGCCGCTAACGTTTTTTGTTTTTGTTATTAAAGGATCAGATAACAGTTTTATATATACAGCCAAAGCTGTTGGTTTGATTTATGCAGGCCTAAGCCTAAGTGCATTGGCGCAGTTTTTTGTTTTTGGTGAATATTTTGGTGGGAGGGCGAATTATCCGCTCGCCAACCCAAATTCTTTGGCGGCTTTATTTAGTTTAGGTTTTTTCTGTAGCGTTGGTTTGATGTTGGGAGCTAATCAAAGGCTATACCGTAATCTAGCATTAGTTTTGGCCATATTATTGTTTGGAGGCATCGTTGTTGCGGCTAGTCGGGGCGCTTTATATGCTTTAGTGCCGACATTATTTGTTTTCTTATTTTGTATGCGTGATGTTGTGGTAGCGCATGTTCGTTGTTTGGGAATATTGGCTGTTTGTTGTTCGGCATTATTTTTTCTGACCAGCCTAGGTATTGCCGAAAGTGAAAGTTTATTTTATCGTGTGGTTTCTGATAGCCAAGGTGATAATTTAAACGGTTTTACAAATAACCGTCTTAATCTTTGGGCGGCCAGTGTGGCAATGATTAAAGCTCATGGTTTATTTGGCACAGGTTTTGGAACATATTTTTTATATTTTCCTGAGTTTCGTTTAAGTGATGATATTTTTGGAACTTATTATGCGCATAATGATCCGCTGCAATATTGGGTAGAGTTAGGCGTTTTGGGTCCTTTGTTATTTTACGCATTCATCATCACAGTTATTGGGCGCACGGTTCAAGCGGTTAAGCGTGCCGTAACACCGCACCAAAAGATATTGATTTTAACACCGTTTTTTGCGTTATGCGCGGCGATTATTCATACTCATGTCACATTTAATCTTTATAACGTTTCTATATTATTTGTGATTGGTTTTTTATTGGCCGTTTGGTTTTATGCCACGCAAAAAACGTTGCAATCAGAAATAAAAACGGTTGGTTTTCCTGAACAATATTCTAATGGCGTAAGAATGACGTTGATTGCGTTGCCATTTGTTTTAATGGCCGCACTTTTTATGGCCTATATCACAGGAGAGCATTATACCAATAAGGCGAGAGACCATATGTTGGCGGGGGAATTAGAAGAATTTGCTGATGATGTTATTTTTGCGCAAAGGATAGGGTTTAATGGAAATTATCGTGCTTATTTATTAGCGGTGAGTATGCCATTAAGTTTGTTAGAAGAAGCGGGCGATAAGTTAAACACGGAACAAAAAGAAGAGTTAACCAAATCTGCATTGGGTTATATTAATCACGTTCGATATATTAACCCGAGGTCTTCTTCTGCTCTATATTATATGGGTAAGCTTATTGATGTTGGTGAACAAGATGCGTTGTCGAAAGAGACACAGCCTGCAGAATTTTATTATAGCGAGGCGTTAAAGATTGATCCGCTACATCTTGGCTCGCGGTTGGCATTGGCAAAAATTTATGATCGGTCTGGCGATGCAAAGCGTGGAATAGAAATTTTAGAACAGGGCGCGCAGTATAAATATTCAAGCATTAACTCAATGAATTTATATCAAAAGCTGGTTGAATATTATCTGCAAAATGGTGACGCACAAAAACGTGATGAAACTTTACAAAAAATGCGGAGTTTCCAAAGACGTTTAGCAACGCAAATAAAAAAGGATAATCAGTCTTTAGGTGGTCATATTTGGGGTGGGGAGTAAGCTTTTCCACATTTTTCCACATTTTTCCACAAGGGAAAATGGGTTGCAGTGCTTTAATATGGATTTGTGGTTGCGAATATGCGAATCATTACATATCAAAATGGCAATTCTGCCTATAAATATGGAAGTTTCTTGATTTTATTTCCCAATCTTGCGACAAATAAAGAGTATGATGGAAGAAGACGAAAATACCTTACGATATGACAAAATGGTCGAGTATGCCCTTCGCGGTGTGGTCAAACAGGCTGTCGAGGAAGTCATGGAAGATGGCCTTCCGGGCGATCATCATTTTTACATTACATTTTTGACCGATCATCCGGGTGTAAAGATTCCTGATTATTTGCGTGACCGTTATCCAGGTGAGATGACTATTGTACTCCAATTTCAATTTTATGATCTTGATGTTGATGATGAACGGATGCAAGTCACATTATCGTTTAATAATGTACCAGAAAAATTAGAAATTCCATTAGCAGCGATTACAATTTTTGCTGATCCGTCGGTTAATTTTGCATTACAATTTCAACCGCTTGGTGATGATCTGGAGTCTGATTATGATCCTGATGATGATCCAGATGGCGGTGGTAGTGATGAGAGTGGCGATGATGATACTAAGAAAGGGGAAGTCGTTTCCCTTGATAACTTCCGTAAAAAATAGTCTTTCCACTTTCCTTTGTGACTTTGTTGCTGCGCTCCTAAAGTATTAAAATACTCGTCGTCGCTTGCGCCTTGTCACAAAATAAATTGGAAGGACTATTTCTATCGAAGAGTAGAGAGAGTATGTGATGTTATTTTGGCATGAGAATGTTGACCCTGAAAACTTTCCGCTTAAGGTGATGATAGAGCGCGATAAGCTTATTGATGCTTCGCGTGATAATCGACCTGTCAAAATAAAAGTTTATTATCCTGTCGGAGATGATTTAAAAAACCTACCGGTTATAATTTGGAGTCATGGGTTGGGCGGTAGTGTTGATGGGGCATCATTTTTATCCCGCTTTATTGCAAGTTATGGCTATGTGATTATCCATGTCCAACATTTGGGAACAGATAGTAGCTTATGGGAGGGCAAGCCTGGTCATCCGTGGGATATTATTCGTGAAATGGAAATTGAAAGAAGCGCAAGTTTAAATCGTTTTTATGATGTACCGTTTGTTCTTGATCAATTACCAGAGTGGTTGGCGGCGCATCCGAAAATTCAACAAATCGTTGATACTCATAATATTGGAATGTCTGGGCATTCTTTTGGTGCGTTGACGACACAAGTGATGGGGGGAATGACGTTCCCTGATGAGAAGGGAAAATTATGCCGTCTGCGTGATAAAAGATTTAAAGCAGGAATTTTATATAGTCCTGGTCCGATGGATCATTTTGGGTCGGGTAACCCGCAGGATATTTATGGTTCGATTGACATGCCGATGTTGCACATGACGGGGACAGATGACAGCTCGCCTGTTGAAGATTGGGATTACATGAAACGATTGGATGTTTATAAAAATATAAATCAGGCTGAGCAGCATTTATTGGTGATTAAAGATGGTGACCATATGGTATTTAGCGGCTCGCGGGGGAAGCTGGGTGAAAACCCCCATCGTGAAAAACATGAGAATATTATCAAGATTGTTGCGCTCGCTTATTGGGAGGCTACACTGAAAGAGGATAAAGACGCGCAAGATTGGCTGTTTAATAACGGTTTTTCTACGTGGCTGGGCGATGAGGGTACTTTTGAGTAATTAATCTTATATTAACGGCTTTAACCCACAATTGTTTGACATATTGAGTGATTATGTTTAATATTATGAGTCTGTAAAAGGTGTTTTTGTGAGAGTCATTTAAATGCGTACACATGTATATGCCACAGTTGCTAGAAACTCCCGATCTGCCATACAACCTTTCTTGATGGCGGATACGGAAGCTATTGCCGACAGATTTATATCATGGCGAGATGCACTTCCTGATATTGGGATGTTTGTTGATGACGTAATATTCGATATTCAGCTTCCCACTCCGAGAAAAAGAATTATTCAGGCGGCGGCAAAATTAGCGTCAGAACCGAATGATAATAAGTTTCATCATAACCAACATTTTCTTCAGGTTTTTGCGATGTCCTATACATTAGGATACCATGCGCTTAAACAAGGGCGAATGGATGGACGTAAATTAGATAATTTGTTTGCCGCTGCGTTGATACATGATCGTGGTCATGATGGTGGTGTCAATGGTACAAAATATAGATTAGATGAGCATCTGCGTAATGCTTTTAATTCAGGATACCAAGCTTTAAAAACAAGTCGGGAGAAAAAAGATAGTATTGGTAATACTTTCGCTTCTGTCATGAAAGGTATTAATCAAAGCTCTGGTTCAATTATCAATCAATTTCGTTTGGAGAACATAGCTTTTCAAGAGTCAAAATCTTCTCTGTCTAAAGCCGGCGCGAGTCCAAAAGATTTAGCCATTATTGAGGCACTGGTCTTGGCAACGGATGTAACAAAAGATTTTTCTGATCCTCATGCAATTTCTCCTGCAGAAAGTTTAGAACAATATGTTCAAACAGGTAAAAGAGAATTGGTCCATCCTAAATTAAGAATTTTGGTTGATGAAGATTATGTTGATGTAGGATTGATGTTACAAGATGCAGATGTTGCACCGTCTTATCTTAATGTTGAAAGCGCTGGCTATTCTAGTGATTGTCTTGCAGAAGAAAGGGGTAAAGAACCTGTCCCAGAAGATACGTGGTTTTTTCTAAAACAAATTTGTCATGGACAATGCTCTTCGATATCTGGAAAAGCTGTCTTACAACCGTGTTTGGATAAGGTCATGGGTGTTTATGATAAGGCTGTTACAGGCATGCCATCCAAGTCAGAATTTAAAATTCCTTAATATTATTTCTTTGTATTTTCAGGCGTTATTGCGTAGTCTGTCCCCATAAATTTATTAAAAGAACTTTTTGGAGGATATTGATATGACAAAAATTAAAGATGTAATGAGTCCTAATTTTAAATTCATGGCACCTGATAGCCCAGTTGCTCAAGTCGCACAACAAATGCGCGATATGGATTGTGGTTTTATGCCATTGGCTGAAAATGACAAAATGATTGGTATGATCACAGATCGTGATATTACTATTCGCGCCGTTGCCGAAGGTAAGAACCCTGCGGAAGTAAAGGCACGTGATATCATGACGGCAAAAACATATTATTGTTATGACGACCAAGATGTTGAAGAAGTCTGTAACAATCTGGGCGAAATTCAGGTGCGTCGTTTGCCCGTTGTAAATCGTGATAAACGTCTTGTTGGTATTGTGTCTATGGGTGATTTAGCGCAAAGTGCGAGCCGTCCCAATGTAGGTCAGACAGAACAACAAATTACAGCCGAATTGCAGCAAAAGAAGAAAGCTGCTTAATAAGTTTTGACATTTTCATCATGTCGTTGTTGCAGCGTCGGTCATGTATTTTATATACATTCCCTCCTTGCGCCTAGACCTGATAAAAATCTCTTTACTTATACAAAATAACTTAATTATGAAAGTCAGCCTGATAGGGCTGGCTTTTTTATGAGGAATGCTTAAAATCGTAAGGAGCGCGACCGCGCGACCGTGAAATCGTTTTCACGTAATGATTTAATAATGCCTCCTGCCGTTTGCGGCCATGAGGGCACTTTTTATAATGCGCCCGTAGCTCAGCTGGATAGAGCGCTGGTTTCCGGAACCAGAGGTCAGGGGTTCGACTCCCTTCGGGCGCGCCATTATTTTAGTTTTAAACACTATGAAAAAAAGAGTTAATATTGTTGCTAATGGCAAGCTACGAAATTTGCTTTCTATCAAGGAAAGTCCAAAAGGCGATGTGTATATTCGACTTAAATCAGGAAGACAGGTGGGCATTCCGCCTAATGAAATCAAAATTTCAGAACATCGTTACTCAATACATGTTTCTCCTCGAAGTGCTAATTACACTACTTTAAAAAGAACATTACAATTAGAAGGTGGTCAATCCTCTACAGGATGTGCTCTGACTGACGCAGTTAAATGCAATAATGGTTTTTCTCCTATATTTTCACATAGAACGACTGATTTGTCAGGATCAGATTATGATGTAAAAAACGATAATACGGATAGTATACTATTAAAGAGTTTTGATCCTGAAAAGGAGGGTTTAGTATTTACAATTTTTGTAGGGAACCCTGAAGAAAATTTTCTTAAACAATCTGATAATGCCATTATTGCTAAGTTTAATACAAAGAATTTTCAGTTTATTATATGTTACTGCTTTATAAGATTTTCTCAAAATTTACCTATTCCATTTAGTTTACCTTTTGCTTGGACTATGGATTCTATTACCTTTGATCCTGAAACATTTAACAAGCAATCATCTATATATGGTGCCCATGAAAAAATGTCAGGCGACGCACCTCAAGAATGTATAAAGTATTTTTGTTCATCAAAAGATTTTTTAATGATTAACCTATTAGAAACCCATAAAGAACTTTCTACAAACGTGGAGATAAAAAACTTTTTTCAACATATGATAAACAAAATTTCACCTGTTCCCTCTATACATATTCCATGTTGATAACCTGTCTAAAACTTATTATTTCACACCCCAAATAAATCTAACGTTTCTTTTTGTCTTTGGGCGAGGGCGTTGGTGTCAAAGTCTTGGATAAGCTCGTTAAAGACCTGATACCAATTTATTTCAGCTTTCAAATGTAAAAAGACAGAGCCAAGGCCGAGAGCGGCACGATCCATGAAAACAAATTCTCTTGGAACTTTGATGCCGCCAATTTCACGTAGTTTTTCGTGAACTTTCTTTGCTGTATCGCGACCATAAATACCATTGGTGACTTCCCCTATGGGTCGGATTTTATCTTCCATGATGGGACCGTATAAAAATCTTGCCCAAATATTTAAGGTTTCAACTTGTTCTTTTGTGAGTCCTTCAAAGCCCCATGTTTCATAGGCATGAACAGCGCGTGGCGTATCATTTTCCATGAGTGCTTTATAAAGATCAATGACACCCCCAACAAACTTCGCCGGGAAGATGCGCACACACCCAAAATCCATGAGGTTAATGGAATTATCAGGGCGGACAGAATAATTCCCTAAATGCGGGTCGCCATGAATAATGCCGTAATAATATAAAGGGACATACCAGGCACGGAACATGTTCATGGCAATGTCGTTGCGTTGCTCTTGCGGCGCGTCTTTAAAATCTAAGATTTTCTTACCGTCTAGCCATGTAGAGCAGAGTAGGCGGGGTGTTGAAAGATCATCAATGATTTTAGGGACATGAACATTAGGCTCATCTTTTAGCATATAGTCGTAGAGTTTTTCGTACTTTGCTTCAAGTTTGTAATCGAGTTCTTCGCGTAAACGTTCAGCAAGTTCAGTATGAATTTCACCGGTCTGTATGGAGCTGTCATATTTGCCGTAGATAGAAAAAATTAATTTTAATTGGTTGAGGTCTGCTTCAATGGCGCTTTGCATATCTGGATATTGAAGTTTACAGGCAATGTTTTGTTCATCATGGGTGGTGGCTTTATGTACTTGACCAAGACTGGCTGCGGCGATGGCTTCTTTTTCAAAGTTTTTGAACTTTGACTCCCAATCAGAGCCGAGCTCTGCCTTCATGCGGCGGCGGACGAAAGGCCAACCCATAGGGGGGGCATTGGATTGCAGGGCTTGGAAATCAGCGGCGTATTCTGGTGGTAGAGCTTCGGGGATGGTAGAAAGTATCTGTCCGACCTTCATGAGGGGCCCTTTGAGATTGCCAAGGGCTTCGGTCAGTTGTTTGGCATGGTCACCACGTTTAATTTCAATGCCAAAATAACGCTCTCCCAGTACGCGTGCCCCCAAGCCCGCCACAGCTGTCGAAACCCGTCCATAACGGGCGATACGGTTACCTAATGTGCTTGTTTCACTATTATCTTTTGCCATGTCTTATATGTGACTTAATACAGACAATATTACCAGTGTTTTTTGACTTCGACTTATTATTGTTGCATAACAAACCTATGACAAAAGCGACTCAAAATATTCAAGAAAAAATCTTGCAGGAGGCTCTGAAAGACATACCATTTGATGGTTTGAATTGGGATGTTATTGTGAGGGCTTCTGAGAAGGTGGGTTATGATTCTGACGTTGTAGGCAGTGTTTTTCCTGATAAAATTTCAGGGTTTTTAAAGTATTTTTCAGCGTGGACGGATAATCAAATGCTAGAAGCGTTAAAAAATACTAACCCAGATGCAATGAAGGTGCGGGAACGTGTTCGTCTGGCTGTTTGGACAAGATTAGAGTTGTTGGAGCCTTATAAAGAAGTTGTTCGGTTATCTTTAAGTTATTGGATAAATCCATTGAACAAACCCGCTGCGGCCAAAATGGTTTGGACGACATCTGATAAAATTTGGAAATGGGCCGGGGATACGGCTAAAGATTATAATAAATATACCAAACGAGGATTGCTTTCAGGCGTTATTACGACAACAACATTGGCTTGGTTAAATGATAAATCTCCAGATCATCAAAAAGCATCGAATTTTTTAGACCGTAGAATCGATAATGTCTTGGCTGTTGGTAAAGTAGCTGGTAAAATTTTAGGCAAGAAAAAAGCCTAAAGATCTTTTATTTACAATGGGAGTTTCCATGTTTCAATTTTGGTACGAAAAATTTATCGCTCTTTTTATTCCCTTTTTTGTTTTCTTGTCTTTTTTTGCAATTGTTTTTTATGCCTTTTACACTGTAATTGCTGTTCCGCCTGCAGAAAATGCTCCTTTCGTTCAGGAAATAAGAGAGACTGCGGCTCAAAATACAGCAGCGAATGTTGTTAAATTAGATAAACCACATCGATCCGAGAGTGAAATGAAAACGTTACTAACAATGATGGCTTCGGAGTCATTGTCTTTTAGTAAAGAGAATTTCAGTGAGGTTTTGAAAAATATTAACCCTTATTTTACCGATAGGGGTTTTAAGCAATATAAGGATTATCTTCTTGAATCAGGGATTGTAGAAAGCGTTCGTGTTAATGATTATGATATGAGTGTTTATATTGAAGACTCGCCTATGTTTTTGAATGGCAGTGTTGTTGATGATATTTATAAATGGCTGTATCAGATGCCTGTTGTGGTTAGCTTTTTTCCAAAGAATACGGAAACTGCAGCTGAGGATACAGACACATTTGTTAATCGTAAATTTAACCTGCGCCTTCAAATTACAAGAGCTAAGGTCGGAGATGACCCAGACGCTCTTCAGATTGAAGATTGGATTGTAGTGACAAGATAATTCTTTTTGATTTTATGCATTATAATTTGAAAAAAGTTCTGGTATTGAATCTATAATTACGCTTTATTGCCTCCATAATATTATCTTTATGAAAGGCATAAATCTATGAATAATCCAAGCAATGTTTCGGAATTTAAATCTGACGGTAAAGAGGGCGAAGCAGGCGATGTCGCCGGTGTGGCAGGCAAACGCCTATTGTCATTTTTCGACCGTGTTGAACGTTTAGAAGAAGAAAAATCTGCATTGGCTGAAGATATTAAAGATGTGTATGCCGAAGCTAAATCAGCAGGATTTGAAGTAAAAATTATGCGTCGCGTGATGAAGCTTAGAAAAATGGAAATTGAAAAGCGTAGAGAAGAAGATGAGCTTTTAACTCTCTACATGTCCGCTATTGGCATGGAGTAGAGCTTTCATATTTCAATTCTGGCGTTGTTGAATTTCGGCTTACCTATTTTAAATAGGCGTCGCGCCTTGTGCCTTGCCCAGTGAAAAATCTGTTTGCTCTATCATTTCCTTATTTTTTACGTAAATCTTAAGAAAATCGTAATCCTTTTTCTATAATATGCCCCTATAAATTAAAATTTCAGGGGAATATTGTGATTAATCAATCACTAAACAGTGTTATGAATGAGATGGCGCATGCTTCAGCTCCAGCAGGCGGCGGTGTCTTTGAAAGGCGTAAACGCTTAAGATCTTTAAGTGAGTTGGAAGCCTTCATTCTTTTGGACGACACATTAGAAGCTCTTCATAAGCAATATATGGATGCTAAGGCTCAACGGAAAGAATTAGTGGCGCTCTGTGGTCGGGATGATGCTATGACAGTTGTGGCTATAGATATGGAAGATAGTTGCTGGTGTGCGATGCAAACGCGGTATATTGAATTGCGTGCAGTAGGAAAAATGATGGCCAAGGCGCAAACAATGATGCGTCGACGTGAATACGATATTAAAGAAATGGAATTAAGAATATTAGAACGCGATAAAGAAAAACAAGCGCGTGATTTCATGAATTATCTAAAAATTATAGAAGTCCTAAAAGAAAAAAATAAGACACCTCGTATTTTTGAATGGCTTGCTCTTTTCTTATTTTTACGGATTGATGTTTTTGGACAAAATCCCAATAAAAATTTATATGATTTTAGGGCGGCGGCTTAACCTAACAATTTTGGGCCGTTTTTACCAACTCATCGACCACGGCAGGGTCGGCAAGGGTTGAGGTATCTCCTAGACTTTCTATATCATTGGCCGCAATTTTGCGCAGGATACGCCGCATAATTTTTCCTGAACGGGTTTTGGGTAAGTTTGGTGCCCATTGGATAATATCTGGTGTAGCGATGGGCCCGATAATTTTTCTGACCAAGGCAATGATTTCATTTTTAACATCGTCTGTGGGGGCATGTCCCTCGCATAGAGTAACATAAGCGTATATGCCCTGACCTTTAATGTCATGAGGAAAGCCAACGACGGCGGCCTCGGCAACGAGGGTATGTTCATCAATAGCACTTTCAATTTCTGCTGTACCCAAACGATGTCCAGATACATTAATCACATCATCCATGCGTCCCGTAATCCAGTAATATCCATCTTCATCGCGTCGCGCACCATCACCTGTGAAATATTTTCCGGGGAAGGTGGTGAAATAAGTTTGGATAAAACGGTCATGATCGCCGTAGAGGGAGCGCATCTGTCCCGGCCAGCTATCGAGCATGCATAAAGCGCCTTGAGTTTCACCATCTTGTGGGTTGCCATCTTTATCGACAATGGCAGGTTGAATGCCAAAGAAGGGGACACAAGCCGACCCTGGTTTGGTCGAGGTTGCGCCA
The DNA here is from genome assembly GCA_021775995.1 of Alphaproteobacteria bacterium. Taxonomy (GTDB): domain Bacteria; phylum Pseudomonadota; class Alphaproteobacteria; order Micavibrionales; family Micavibrionaceae. The sequence goes on along the minus strand of JAJFGS010000009.1, from coordinate 23,594 downwards.
GGAAGAGGCGTGATAAGATGTCCGCCAGTTTCAGTTTGCCACCATGTATCAACGATAGGACACTTACCATTACCAACAACATCATTATACCAATGCCATGCTTCGGAATTAATCGGCTCACCCACCGTGCCGAGAATACGAAGAGAGCTTCGGTCTGTTTTCTTGACCATGTCATCGCCTGCTTTAATAAGCGCACGGATAGCCGTAGGGGCGGTATAGAAAATATTTACCTTATGTTTGTCAACGACTTGCCAAAATCGGGAGCAGTCAGGGTAATTAGGAACACCTTCAAAAATAAGGCTGGTGGCGCCATTGGCAAGCGGACCATACACAATGTAAGAATGACCAGTGACCCATCCGACATCGGCAGTGCACCAGTAAATCTCGCCTTGTTTATAATCAAACGTTATTTCATGCGTGTAAGAGGCATAAACCATATAGCCGCCTGTTGTATGCAGAACGCCCTTTGGTTTTCCTGTAGAGCCAGATGTATAAAGGATAAACATTGGATCTTCGGCGTTCATTTTTTCGCAAGGGCAATCATCGCTTTGCGTTGTTACAATTTCATGCCACCAAAAATCTCGGCTTTCATCCCAACTCACATTTCCACCAGTACGGTTTAATACAATAACGCTATGAACATCGGGGCATGACTTCAAAGCCTCATTAGTGTTGGCTTTTAGTGGAATAATTTTGCTACCGCGCACACCTTCATCGGCGGTGATAACAACATGGCTATCACAATTAAGAATACGATCTTTTAAGGCATTCGGTGAAAACCCGCCAAAGACAACACTGTGGATTGCGCCAATACGGGTGCAGGCGAGCATGGCGTAGACGGCTTCAGCTACCATTGGCATATAGATAGTGACACGGTCGCCTTTTTTTACGCCGCGTGATTTAAGCGCATTGGCCAGTTTTGAAACTTCGGTTTTTAATGTGGCATAGGTTATTTTTAAGCTATCATTTGGGTTGTCGCCTTCCCAAATAAGGGCAATGTCATTTGCTTTGGTAGGTAAGTGACGGTCAACGCAATTGTAACAAGCGTTTAAAATTCCATCTTCGTACCACTTGATAGAAACATCGCCTTCGAATGAGGTGTTCTTTATTTTTGTTGGTAATGTAAACCAATCAAGACGTGTTGCCACATCACCCCAAAATTTTTCAGGATCATTACTGGATTGTGCATAGAGCGTTTTATATTGTTCTGCATTCACATGCGGATTTTGGGCAAGGGGGTAGTTTTCTTTTTTATCATGTGACATAGAGGCACTATAAAGAAAAAAACCTCTTACGTGAAGCAGGAGGTTTAAAGGAGGTTTGTTTATGAAATTTTATTTAATTTGTTGTTTTTGGGTTTCTCGCTCTTTTTGCTTATCTTGACGCTGTTTTTCAGCTGCGGTTTGACGGCAAGTACGTTTAAGGGTTGGGTTCGTGATTGTGCTACATGCTAAATCGTTAAATATTTTGTTATATCCACTTGTTCCGCTTGTAGCGCAAGATGCCATAAATGGTAGGACCAACGCGAATGCATATTTAGGAGCATGTTCTTTTATATGTTCTGTGAAGTTCATTATTTAACCCTCTTTATTTGGTATCTATCGGGTTATACGCCCGATTTTACGGAAAGTCAACAATGGCTATGGAAATTAATTGGGTTCGCTTTTTTGATGCGTATGAAAGAATTTTATTTTTTAGAAAAAGGCAGACAATATTAAATACAGGCCAATTAAAACAAACCCCGCGCTTGCTATAATATTGAATTTTTTGACAATTTCGGTGTTGGATAGGGCTTGTTTGGCTTGATGGACAAGCGCTAATAATAAAATATCAACCGTTAGACCAACAGCGATGATGATGATCATGCCCTTGATAATATTTTCTGTTGAAAAACTTTCTATAGAAACCAGTGTTGGCATGATGCTGAGGAAGTAAAAAATTGGTAGGGGGTTTGCTATGGTTAAAAGGAATCCGAGCGTATAATTTTCAACAAATTTTTTCTTGTTTGGTGTTGTGTCAGTTAAATCTGTCAATTTACCTTTTTCAATGTTTTTAAAGCCTTTGTAGCCTAAATAGATGAGATAGCCGCCGCCAATAAATTTCAAAAGCATACTGGTGTTATTTAGAACGCTGGTTATGGCACTGGCTCCCAGTACAGCGATTAAAAAGAAGATTAAACATCCTGTAATAATTCCTAAGACAACAAAAAAGCCTGCCAAAAAACCATCATTTAAAGTACGGGTGATTTTTAATGCCTGTCCTGGTCCTGGTTTAATCCATAAAAGGATGAGTGACATGGTAAAAATAAAAATTGATTCTATTGTCATTTTGTTTCACCCATTTTCAGGATGATGTCCCATTCTTTTTTGGAAACGGGGCCAACGGAAAGGCGCATCTGTTTGACTAACGCCATGCCTGCCAAACTTTTAGTTTCTTTTATGGTTGCTAAGGTAACAGGTTTTTTAAACGGCTTGATGGCTTTAAAATCAACCATGCCAAAACGCTCTTTTGGATCTGTATGATCAGGGTAGTATTCTTTCACAACTTCCATGATGCCAACAATCTCTTTACCTTCATTAGAATGATAAAAAAAAGATTGATCACCGATTTTCATGGCTTTCATGTTATTGCTGGCTTGATAGTTGCGCACACCGTCCCAGTGCTCAACACCCTTTTTAACATGATCATCCCATGACCATTTATAAGGCTCGCTTTTTACCAGCCAATAATTTCGGAGCATTTCCATTTATCCTTCTGTGTCGTTATTCGTTGCTCAGGTATAGGTATACCTTTCGCTCCTCATGCCTAACAGGAAGAATAAAGCGAAACGCCCAAAATGGCTAGAATGAATTACTTATTTTTATAAAGTAATGAAAAGATAATCCCAAGACCAATGGTTTTAATGAAAGTCACTCCAAGCCACGCTAAAGCAAGCCCTATTGAGATAGGCAGCCAAGCATAGCTGGCAAATTGCATTAAGCCCAAGAGTAAACCTAACATGGCACCAAAACGTAAACCTTCGGTAATACCTTTATTCTCATGGTGTCGTGTATAGATGTAGCATAAAACCATTGTTGTGATGATTTGCATTGCCGTCATGAAGGGAATGAAAGATTCATACTCTTCCATAGGGCGCCATAGATTGGGCGTTAATTCATAAGTTGGTACAAGTAAAATACCGTGAACAATAAATTCATAGGCAAAGACAAAAATAAAACCAGCTAAAGTACATAAGGCAAATCTTTTATAGTTCATGTTCAATCTCCATAGTTATTTTAACGATATAATATTAAGTAGTAATAAGAGTGGTTTTATAAACTTTCACGACGAAGTGGGCGATCAAGAACTTTTTCAATGATTTCATCAAGCGAAATTCCTTCGTGAAGAAATTCATAGACAGCACGTGAAATAGGCATATCAACTGCATTGTTTTTTGCCATCAAACGAAGGGCTTTAGCGGTGTGAACACCTTCGGAAACGGTAATACGCTCTGCCATGATATCTTCTAATGATTTTCCTTCACCAAGAGCAACACCTAATGAAAAATTTCTGGATTGCATACTGGAACAGGTTAGAATTAAATCTCCAACACCACACATTCCCATTAATGTATTTTTTTTTGCGCCTAATGCTTTTGACAGACGACCCATTTCAGTGAGGCCGCGTGTGACAAGTGCACAACGTGCGCTTTCGCCCATGCCGCGTCCTTGGATAACGCCGCTACCAATGGCGATTACATTTTTAACGGCGCCACCAATTTGTGCGCCTGACAGATCATCTGTTAAATAGGTACGTAATGTTCTTGAGCCAATGGCGGCAACAATTTCTTCACCACTCTCTTTGTCCTCTATGGCAAGGGTTACCGCGCAAGGTAGCCCCCGTGCAATTTCACCAGCAAAGGTTGGACCACTTATAATACCAACATTGGCATTTGGAATAATTTGTTTAGCAACATCAGAGAGCAAGTCACCTGTTTCAATTTCAATACCTTTCGCACAAATGATGAAAGGTTTTGTGGCTAGAATTTCTTTCATTTCTTCAATTGTTTTGCGGACATGTTGTGCTGGGGTAGAGATAAGATAAACATCACAACCTTCCATATCATGCACATTATGTGTTGCTTTAATCATTTCGTTGAGACGAATATTTTTTAGGTATAAAGAATTTTCATGTTGTTGGTTGATTGATTCAACAACTTCTACTTCACGGGCCCACATTGTGACATCACGTCCAGAATTTACTATGGATTGGGCTAAAGCTGTCCCCCATGCGCCCGCACCTATTATGCCGATTTTCGTCATGAATACCCCTATTGGTTCTTATGCTTTGACACCGCCGCCTGGTCTTTTTTCTGCGCCTTTGTCTAAAGGCCATCTTGGTCTTGCCGCTATATCGAGCGTGTCCAGCATATTTCGTTTTAACTTCTCTATACCGACCCATGCGATCATAGCACCGTTATCGGAGCATAAGCCCATAGGTGGCGCCATAAAATCCATATTAGAGGCTTTCGTCAAGTCTTCCAGCACTTCGCGTATATGTAAATTAGCCGCAACACCGCCACAAACAACGAGGGTAGGGCTTTTCGTCGTTTTGCCGTAGGTGGATAAAAACTGACTTATGGCATTTTGACAGCGATCTACGATCACTTTTCCGACAGTTATTTGAAAGGCATAGGCTAAATCAGCGATATCATCTTGGTTTAGGTCTCCAGCAGGGAGTTTTTCGACATGGTTACGAATGGCGGTTTTTAGCCCAGAAAAGGAAAAATCACAGCCCTCACGTCCTTTTAAAGGGGTGGGTAGTGGAAATTTTTCTAAGGCTTGTGTTGGGTTTTGGCAATTGGCCGCCATTTTTTCTAAATTAGGCCCACCAGGATAGGGAAGTCCCATTAGTTTTGCAGATTTATCAAAGCATTCCCCCAGGGCATCATCAATTGTTGTGCCCCAGCGTTTATATTGGTCGACATCTTCGGCGACGAGGATTTGAGTATGACCACCGCTGACCAATAAGATAAGGTAAGGAAATTCAATTTTATCTGTTAAACGTGCGGTTAGAGCATGTGCCTCAAGATGATTGACACCGATGAAAGGAAGGTTATGAGAAGCCGCAATGGCTTTACCAGCCATCATGCCCACCATAACGCCACCAATAAGACCAGGACCAGACGTAGCGGCGACACCATTGAGATCGCTGAAGGTTAGCTGTGCATCATCAAGCGCGCCCTTAATGAGCGTATCGATATGGTCCATATGGGCACGGGCCGCAATTTCAGGGACAACACCACCAAAGGCTTTATGTTCTTTGATTTGGCTTAAAACCAGATTGGATAGAATTTTGCCGTCTTCACGTACAATAGCGACGGCTGTTTCATCGCAAGACGTCTCAATGCCCATCACAATTTTCAAAGGATTATCCATGCGCCAACATATTTCATCTTTTCAAAGCGGTGTAAAGGTTTTACAACGCTGGTATGAGTTTGGAAGTCTTTAAAATTGGAACAAGAAATTCGCCTTTAGCGTTGCGTCAGGCCGATATTTTATGTGTTGCCTTAAAAAAAGTACAGCCAGATTTAGATATTGAGATTGTGCCTATTAAGAGTAAGGCAGATTGGAAAAAGAACGAAGGGGAAAAGCCGTTAAGTGAAGAATCTGGTGGTAAGGGTTTGTTTGCTAAAGAAATCGAAGAAATGATTTTAACGGGTCTGATTGATTGTGGGGTTCATTCTTTAAAAGATATGGCTTCTTTTCTACCAGAGGGGTTAATAATTGAACATGTTTTGCCACGCGACAATCCATTAGATGCTTTTGTAAGTAAATATAAAACCATTGCTGAGTTACCAGAAGGAGCGGTTGTTGGTAGTTGTAGTGCAAGACGAAGTGCGATGATTTTATCCATGCGTCCCGATATAAAAATTGTACCGTTTCGCGGTAATGTTCAGACACGGCTTGATAAAATAAATAGCGGTCAAGTTGATGCTACTTTTTTAGCGATGGCAGGCATTGAACGTTTAGATATTAAAGATAAAAATATTCATCCTCTTGCCGCTAAAGAAATGTTACCTGCCTGTGGTCAAGGTGTTATTTGTATGGAGACACGTGTTGATGATACTAAGTCTCATGAGCTTTTAAACAAAGTACATTGTGTGGAGACAGGATTTTGTGTGTTTGCTGAACGAGAAGTTTTAGGTGCACTGGATGGATCCTGTCATACACCCATTGCAGCGTTTGCCGAAATGAATGAAAATATATTAAATTTACATGCTGAAGTTTATGCGCTGGATGGTCGTGAGGTTTTTAAAAAATCATTTTCGGGTCAGTGTGAAAATGTTGAGCAGGCCATGCAAATAGGTCAAAGCGTTGGTCATGATTTAACTAATATTGTGCCAGTCGGGATGTTGGCTTAAAATGCGTGGGACGATTTTGATAACGCGCCCCATTGAAGATGCCATAGAGTTGGTGGCATCCCTTCAACAAAAAAATTATGATGTTATTTGTGAGCCATTTTTAGACGTTGTCTTTCATGATAGGCAGATTGATGATTTAGAGACTTATGAGGGGCTCATTTTTACCAGTAAAAATGCCGTACGCGCGTTTGGTCAGGATACTCAGAATCGAGAGTTGCCTGTTTGGACAGTTGGGGATGCTACTCAAGATTTAGCGATAGAATTAGGCTTCAAAGACGTACAAAGTGCTTCGGGTGATTTAAAGGCTTTGCAGGGTATTTTACCTCAAAAGCGGCTTTTATATATTAGAGGAGAGCATGTATCAGGCGATTTAACGGGAAGTGATATTCATGAAGAAATTCTTTATCATACTGATATGAAACAAAAAATTTCGAAAAATACCTTAGATATGATTGGAAACGGAGCGTTTTCACATATTGTCTTTTTCTCAACACGTACGGCTGATGCTTTTACAACGATCATAGAGCATGAAAAGTTAGGTCAGGGGTTAGTGGATTCTAAGGTCTTGTGTTTGGGGTCTTCCATGATAAAGTCTGTTTCCGTATTGCCATGGAAGGAGATATTGGTTGCAAACCAGCCTGACCGTGACAGCGTGGTAAAGTTATTGGATTAAATATATAAAGTTTTTGGATTTTAGGAGATCTTTTATGGCGAGTAAGAAACAACCTTTGGTAAATGCAGGGAAAATTATTGAACGCTTTGGCGGTATTCGTCCGATGGCGGCAAAAATTGATACCCCTGTGACAACGGTTCAGGGCTGGAAAAAGCGTGACGTTATTCCAGGAAACAGACGGGCACAAATTTTAAGTGCGGCAGAAGCGCATAATATTGATATTGCAGATATAGCAGAAGGTGGTCTTTCAACGCAGACGGAGGCCGCTCAAAAATCTGTCTCTCCTGCTTCAAAACCGAAGAAGAAAAAAACTGAACCACAAGAATCTAATGTTATTTCAGCATCTGTTCCTTCTGTTTCCGCAAGTAACTATAATGACAATGAAAAGGGGTCAGGACAGAAAATTCAGATTGAAGAAGTAGCGGTTAAATCTGATCATGAAAATATAGTTTCTCAAATTGAAAAAAATAATCGTAGAGCTGTTGCAACAAGTACATGGATAGCAACAGGATTAATCTTATTGGCTGGAGCTGTAGGTCTGTATTTATTCTGGCCTTATTTAAAGAAAAATCAAGATACCTTAGAAGCGCAGAGTCAACAACTTGTGAACTTAGAAGACAAGGTTGAAGAAGTGGAAATTGAGAGTAAAAAAAAATTCTTAGGAACTTCACTACCTGATAATTTGCAGGAAAAAATTGATGGCCTACAAAACCAAGCGCGGAATATTTCAGTCACTGTCGATCAGCTTTCAAAACGTGCTAAAGAAATATCAACGGAAACCTTGGGAGATACGGCGCAAGCCATATCAGAACGCCTAGCTATATTGGAAACAAAGCTCGAAGAGCTTTCAGGACCAGAAGGAAGCTTTGCTAGTTTAATAGCGCGTATTCGTGGTTTAGAAGAGACAGTAACTGGGCAGACGCAATTAGAACATTCAGCCGATCAATTGCGGTCAATAGTTAAAGACGAAGACAATGATATTGATGAAAATCTTGCAGATGTGCAGGATCAAGATGAGGGTGCCTTAGGGGAAACATTAGTAGGAGTGTCGGGGCAGGATTTAAAAGCTGCCGCTATTCTAATAGCATTTTCACAATTTCGTACTTCATTAGAACGCGAAGCACCATTTGAAGAAGACCTTGCTTTATTGCAAAATCTTATTGGGGACGACAATCCTGTTTTGCAGAAAAAATTGTCTCGCTTAAGTCGGCATGCGGATGGAGGTGTTTTAACACCCGCTGGATTATCGAGTGAATTAAAAAAAATGACGGGTGATATTGTTGTTTCTTCATTAATTGGTGAAGATGTTTCTATTAAAGAAAAAGCAAAGGCGCGGTTTGGAGATATTGTGCGCATTGAAAAAGATGGGGAAATGGTTTCTGGTACGCAAACGCAGGCTACAGTTGCAAAAGCGCAGGAATATATAGATGAAGGCAAAATTGAAGATAGTATTACGACTTTGGAAAGTCTGGACGGTGAAGCGGCCATGGCGGCACAACCTTTTATTGATCAAGCACAAACCACTTTATTAGCAGAACAGATTAAAACGATGTTGAATGAGGTTATTTTATCTAAGGTTGATGGTTCTGTAGATTCTTTACAAAATGTTGAAGTTCCAGATGTGGATATAGACCAAATGAAACAAAATATTCAAAAGGTGGTTCCTTTTTTAGGAAATGGAGAGATAGTGAAAGATGAAGAATCTGGCGTTACTATTCTTCCGAAAAAATCTGGTGGGTTTAGAGGTTTTTCTGACACCCAATAAATTAAACGTTTAAGTCAATTGAAAGATATCCATGATTAAAACATTATGGTTTTTTATTAAAGTTGCCATTTTTATTGGCATATCAATCTGGTTGGTTTCTCAACCTGGAGGGATGAACTTTAGTTTTTTAAATTACGATATTGAAATTCAAACAGGTGTATTCTTATTAATTCTGGCAGTTTTTGTTTTAATTTTAGCCTATGTTTTAAGGGTTATACGCGCTGTTTTTTCTGTACCCAAGGTTGTTGGAGAGTATCGTGCCGAATATCGTCACAAAGTAGGTTATTTGTCCTTAACACGCGGGCTTGTTGCAGTTGCTGCAGGAGATGCAGCGAAAGCGACGCAATATTCAAAAGAAACAACAAAATTATTAAAAGATCAAACAGGGTTACCATTATTATTGGAGGCACAGGCCGCACGATTGCGTGGTGATGAGAATATTGCCAAAGAACGATTTGAATTGCTGTTGGAAAATAAAGATATGGCTTTCTTAGGTATCCGTGGATTAATGAAGTCAGCATTGGATGAGGGTGATGTTAAACAGGCGTTGGAATATGCACGCTCTGGGCTTAAGCTTCATTCAAACCAAGGTTGGCTTTTGAAAATGGTTTATGCCTTGGAAATAAAAAATCATAATTGGGAAGAAGTTCTAAAGCTTAGCCATCGGGTAGAAAAATTAGGCGTCATTCCTATACAACAAATTATAAGTGACCGCATAGCGATTAGTTTAATGCGCCATGATTACAATAAAACCAATGGTGATGAAAATGTGGCGCTTCGTGAATTAAAAGCCGCTTATAAATTAAACCCATCTTTTGTGCCGACTGTAGAGCGTCTTGCAGAATATTATATTGATGCAAAAAAACATAAAAAAGCCGCTTCCTTGATTGAAGAAGCCTGGAAGGTTAATCCGCATCCTGAGTTAGCAGAAATTTGGGATAGATTATCTCCGCAGAGTGGCAAAAACATGGATACAAAAAAATTGGCATGGTTTGAAAAGTTAGTAGATTTGAATGTGAATAGTGTAGAGGGACATATTGCCGCGGCTAAAGCGGCGATGGGGCTGGAGTTTTGGGGGGAGGCCAAAGCTCATCTTATGGCAGCGGAAAAATTATATCCTACAACACAAGTATTTCATATGCGTGCTATAGTTGAACAAAATATCACACATAATGACGATAAAGTTGAGGATGTGTTGGAAAAAGCGAGTGGTGCCATCCCTGATAAAGTTTGGACCTGTAAAGAAACAGGTATGGTTTATCAAGAATGGTCAGCGATTGCAGTGCCGCATAATAGTTTCAACACTATTGTTTGGGATATCCCTAGAGCACATGTGATAGTGGATGATACGCTATCTATTTTGAAAGATAATGGGTCAAATTTATTAATTGATCCTGCCGCGTAATTTTACAATATATGCATCAATTTTAGGACGGCAAACCCACCAAGAAAACCACCAACATGTGCGGCCCATGCAATCTCACCTTTGCCAACACCTATTTGCGGTGTATCGACAAACCCAAAAATAACAGAAATAGCAACCCATATGATAATGATAGGCCAAAGACCAAAACGTCCTGTCATGCCATTTCGTGTTTGGTTTAACATGACAAGGGCGGCAGCGAAGAGACCGCTTATGCCTCCTGAGGCTCCTATGACAGGGGTGATGGCATGAAAGTTTAGGGCAAAATGTAGGGCTACACCAAATAGACCACAAGAAATAAAAAATGCGATCATTTTTTTGCCACCCATCCATTTTTCAATGCCACTGCCGAAGGCTAATAACATGATGCTATTCATTCCTAAGTGAAGCCATCCACCGTGAAGAAACATATTTGTTAAGGGCGTCATTAAAGAAAGGGGTTCAAACAGGGCGGCACCTGTAAAACGTCCTGGGATAAACCCTAAATTTATAAACATCCATTGTGTTTGATCACTGGTCAGCAGGAAAGTAACAACCAGATGTATTCCTATTAAGATACCCAATAAGTATTTTGTATAAGGGGGCATATTGATAAGCGGTTCAGGTGCAGGTTTGAAGTCGCCATTATCAATACCTTGTTTTTTACGAGGTATCTTGAAGGACACGATATTATCGTTTTTATCATCATTTTTGTTATCGTCTGAATTCATAATGAATTTTACCTTTATAAAACTTCTTCCTTCTTAAACGATTATATAGTCATTTGCATTAATTTTCTGACATCGTTGCTTCACTTCTAAAGTATTAAAATACTCCCATTAAATTTTGGGTCGCTTGCGCCTTGTCAGAAAATAAAGCCAAACAACTATACAAAAAATCAGTGACTTTTTACAAAGCCACTGATTTTTATCTATTGAAGGATAGAATTTTTTTAATTTTGTGTTTATCCAGGCGACATTCCACCAAATAGGCTGGCTGTCTTTTCTGTATCATATTTATATTTAACGCTTTCATCCCCTTTTGCTTCTAGACCGCCGCCAGGTGTAGCCTTTTTGATCATATTTCCGACATCTTTCATGATGTCCATCGCCATAACTTTGACTTGGTGAAGTTGGGTTTTAAAGTTTTCGAAGGCTTGAGCATAGGCTTCTTGTGCTAATTCTTTGCCCATAACAACAAATTTTTTGATTTCAGCCATTTCTGAAACTTTACCTGTTGTGACTTTATCAAAGGCACTTAAAGATAATTCAGAGTCTTCTAGTTTTTTCATAGCTGGTTTTTTACCACCACCACCGGATTTACCTTTTGAACCTTCTTCTTCCTCTTCCTTATCATCGTTTTCAGCAACAAGTTCGATAAAAGTTGGTGCCTGGTAGCTGACTGGGTATTTTTTAAGATCTTTTAGATCAAGGGATTTACCAGATAAACCCGCTTTCAATTCCACCCGCAAGAGTTCTGTGCGCCAATCAAAAACCACACAGTGGCTTTTAAATTCACCAGGCTGCATATATTGTTTTACCATGCGTTTTCCAGGATAGATTTTTTCATCAATCCCTGTCTCACTGATAAGCTCTTGTATGTTAACCTGCATTGTTTTTCTCCTTATGGATTAAGTATACTCTTTTTATATGACTAATTGAAAATTTCAGTTTTATAATGCCTATTAAGCATTAAAAAATGGTTAAGTTTCTGTTAGGAATTTCTTCGATTTGTGCTTAAATTTTCCTTTTATGCGTACAAATGCTATAATTGGTTGAAATATAAGGGATTTAAGATGCGTTTTTTATCATGTTTTTTGATATTAATTTTTTGTTTTGGCTTGCCCGTTCAAGCTCAAGACAGCTCTATTTATAATAGTAAGCAGTCTAATAAAAATAATGAAAATACAATTTATAATTCTAGATCAGGATCAGCTTATGGTTCAGGTCCCATAAGCATTAAAAGTATGACGAGTGGTGCTAAGCAGGCTAGAATTAAGTCAAGTTCTGTTCAAAGACCATATAGTTTAGGTGGTAAAAAAGGTGGATATTCTCTGTCCTTAACGCCTCAGCAGGTACGGGATAAGCAGGCAAAAGCTGTTAAAAGAGCAAAGAAAAATGCAGTGGAAGCAAAAAAGAAAAAAAAGAAAAGAGCAGAGGAAAGAGAAAGAGCCGTTGTTAATGTCGGAAGCATAGAGGAAAAGACCAACCGTTATACAAGCCGTTTTCAAGGAAAGGGCGTTGAAGAAGTCGATGAAGATTCTGAAGATGTTGAATCTGTTGTTATTAAGAAGAAAAGAAAACGAGTGTATGTCAGAGATAAAGACGGCCTAACGTCGCCAGAAAGAGTCTTTGATAGTATCTATTAATTCATTTTACAAATTAGTTTTATTATTAACGGGGAATAAAAATATTTCCCGTTTGTTTTTTTTATAACTAACGTTAAGCTCCTTCCATGGAAGTTTTTATTATTATAGCCATTCATATGCTTTATGAGGTTTACCGTGTGGTTAATTAAATATGGGCAGTTTATATTTAATGATTATCGATTATTTTTCTTTATTAGTGCTCTTTTCATTTATGGGGTATTAAGTTCCCCTACACCCGATAATCCAGGTGTTATAGAAGGTTTTATTTTTATTTTATTTCTTTTGGCTTTGGGCATAAAAGGAACGTATCAATCATTTCTAAATTTTTCTTTATTAATAAAGCAACCTAAATGGAAATTGACCCTACTTGTTTTATTTCTGTATGGATTTTCAATCCCTGTTTTAATTGGGGTGCTTAATAATGAGGATACAGCAATAATTTTAAGGGATATAGTTGGCTTTATATTTTTGTGCCTGCCATTATTTTTAATACCATTTATTTCGAGGGATAAAAAATATTATAATTTATTTCTGGTAAGCGTTCTGTTTATAGGAATATTTTTTTCAATCCGCGTTTTGTTTTTAGATTTTTCTTTTTTTAGCAAACGTGAAGAATTACTTTATCTGGCCAATTCACCTCTTGTGTTATTTTGTGCACTTTATTTTCTAAATAAAGTAATTCAGTATTTAAAAAATATTTTAAATATAAAAAGTTTTATGATTGTTATTGGATCAATGCTTATGGCTATTTTACCAATGGCCGCCATGTATGTTGATTTTCAACGGGCATCATTTTTAGCCATAGGGATGAGTGTAATAATTATCTTTGGTTTAGGTTTCATAAAATCGCCTATGAAAATGCTGTGGCCTTTGGTCGTTATCGTTATTATAGGATTTATTTTTTCACCCCAATTAATAGACATAATTGAAAGCATATCCGTTAAGACCTCGCAGGTTGGTTTGAATATGCGCCATCAAGAATGGTTGGCGGTTTGGCAGGTCGCGATGGAGAGCCCATTTTCTTTATTATTTGGGCATGGGTGGGGTGCGCATTTTGCTTCACCAGCTGTTGGTGGACTTAACGTTAGCTACACTCATAGTCTTATTACCTATATGTTATTGAAAACAGGTCTTGTTGGTCTTGGGTTAACATTGATATATTTGTTTTTTATATTTGAAAAAGCAGTACGACTGGTCTTTATTGAACCCGTAAAGGGGAATGCCTTGATATGGCCATTTATGATACCAATATTGCTTTATGCGTCTTACAAATCGTTGGACTATGGGTTTATTCTTACTTTAATTCTGGTCATAGATGCGCAAGTAAGATGCCAGAGCAAGGACTGTGTTAATAAAGTATGAGTAAGCCGTCTATTCTTTTGATAAACCGTGTTTATCCTCCTATGGGCGGGGCAACGGGTCGTATGCTGCAAGATTTGGCGCGCGCCTTAACTGAAAATGGGTGGAGAGTAACGGTTCTTAGTGTTTCCAATATAAAAGATGATCGTCCTTCAAAGTTAATTGATCATCATATTATACAAACGAAAGTAACGGCTAAAAATATATTCGGATATAGCTGGATATGGCTACGTTTGTTGATAGGAGCGCTTAAGCTTCCTAAATATGATGTTGTGCTGACAATGACTGATCCACCAATGTTGGTTGTATTGGGTAGGATTGTTTCTAGCGTTAAAAAATCTAAACATGTGCATTGGTGTCAGGATATGTATCCTGACTTATTTGTATCGCTCAAAATAAAAATACCTTCAATTATTAATAGTATTTTGGATAGAATATCGGTTCGTAGTTTGCGCAAATGTAATCGTATTGTTGTGATTGGCGAATGTATGAGCAAAAGGTTAAAGAAGAAAAAAATTACCCCAAATAAAATTAATTTTATTCCCAATTGGGCAGATTTTGAAGTGATTGCTCCGTCAAGTGGAGGGAATTATATTAATTTACCTGATAAAATTAGTGCTATTGCTAAAAAACCAGAAGAAATGTTTCGTGACGATTCACCAAAATTTAGAATCTTGTATGCGGGGACGATAGGGCGTGCCCATCCTATGCGTAATGTTATTCAGGCCGCAGAAATATTATCGGAACACAAAGAGATTGAGTTTGTTTTTGTTGGCGATAAGCACGCACATTCTATTTTAGCCAAAGAGCGTTCTAGGCGTGGTTTGGAGAATATAAAATTTATTCCATTCCAGCCCATTGAAAAATTAAAACAAGTCATGGAAAGCGGTGATTTGCATCTTGTGACGATGCGTGATGAGGCTCAAGGTATGTTGGTTCCTTGTAAATTTTACTCAGGGCTAACAGTTGGGCGGCCGACTATTTTTGCGGGACCAATAAACTGTGAAATATCAAATGTTATTCAAAAATATAATTCTGGCGTCGTCGTGCCCCCAAATGACGGACAGGCTTTGGCAGAGGCAATTTATCAATTTAGGCATGATGGGGATTTATGGTTTTCGGCGCAGGAGGGAGCTTTACAAGCCGCTCAAACTTATCATCCAACCAAATCCCTGCAAAGTTGGGCTGATTTATTAGAGAGAGTTCACAGTACATGAGTGAGAAAGAAATAAGCCTAAAAGAGTTATTACATCGTTTTTGGCAGGCAAGAGTTTACATTTTAATTGGTGTTTCTTTATGCCTTGCGGCAAGTTTCATTTTTATTATATCAGTAACACCAAAATACAAAGCCACAATGATTGTTGCCCCTGCAGATGGTTATGCTTTGGGGGATTATGCTTCAAAAGTTCAATATGACCGTATTGCGGCGTTACCATTTTGGCGACCGAAAGATCAAGAGGGAGCTTCAACTGATTTTTATCGATTTATACATACACTTCGTGGTCCGTCTGCCTCTGTTATTTTAATGAAAGATAGTAATGTCTTAAGTGGTATCAATAAAACATTAAAAAAGGATATAAAGACATCAGAAGAGTTAGCTGTTTATTTGGAAAAAACTTTGCGTGTTGACCCTTTGGGTGCAACACCCTTGCGAAAGATGAGTTATCATCACCCTAACCCTGAATTTGCAACGGCCTTACTTCGCAAAATTCATCTTGTTGCAGATCAAATGATCAGGCGAGATCGCAGGCATCAATCACAAAGTCGGATTGATTATTTAGAGAATTCTTTAGCCAAGACGGTGAACCCTGATCACCGCAAAGGTATTACCAATCTTTTGATGCAACAAGAACATATTAAAATGCTGGCAAATTTAGATGAAGCCTATGCAGCAATTGTTGTAGAACCTGCGAGCTCTAGTCCCAAACCAACGTGGCCGAATAAACCGCTTATATTTTTTATAAGCTGTGCTTTAGGTTTTTTCTTTGGGTTTTTGGCCTGGTCATTATCACGTAAAAATGAGGGTGATTTTGATTAAAGTTAGTGTAATCGTTGCAACATTAAATGAATCGGAGAATCTGCCGAGATGTTTAAAGGCCTTACAATGTTTTGACGAAGTGATTGTGGTGGATTCTGGAAGTTCAGACAATACTATCATTAAGGCCAGCAAACTTGGCGCACGCGTTGAAACTTTTCGCTGGAAAGGTGGCTATCCTAAGAAACGTCAATATTGTTTGGACTACATTAAGACAAAATATGATTATATTTTCTTTGTTGATGCTGATGAAGAGGTAACGCCAGAATTAATTGAAGAGATAAGACGCCTTCGTTTTGAGAAGGCAGGTTATTTTGTTCAAGGTCAATATCAATGGGAAGGTAAAACACTTCATCATGGCTTAAAAAATAATAAGTTAGTTTTGTTTGATAAAAATAAAATTGAATTTCCTGTTGTAAAAGATTTAGGTCATTTTTGTATGGGGGAAATAGAAGGTCATTATCAACCCATCTTAAAAAAACAGTATCAAAACGAAAAGATAGGGCAGTTACATAAGCCTTTAAAACATTTTGCTTACGAAGATAAAAAGGGCTGGGAAAAACGGCATTTACGCTATGCCAAATGGGAAGCGGGTATGATTAAAAATAATGCATACCCAACAGAAGATAGTATTGTGCGTGAATTTTTAAAACGTAGTTTTAGAAAGATACCTTGCCGTGGTATAATCGCTTTTCTTCATAGCTATGTTTATAAACTTGGGTTTTTGGATGGAAAGGCAGGGTTAGATTTTGCTCTATCACGGCGTGATTATTACAAGATGGTTAATGCCTTTTTAACAACCAATAAAGCTTCGGAAAAATTTTTCTTAAAAGATAAGCAAGAGTTTGCATCAGAAAAATAAAGCTGTTTTTCAATAAAGACACATTGTGAGCGTTACGAATTTTAAATTGTTCGGTGCGCCCCTTTAAAACCTGTTGTTGTGACACGCCACCGGCTTCAAAGATACAAACAGGGAAGGGCAGATATAGAAAGTTTGTTGATTTCTCTATAACACGCCATGTTAGATCATAATCTGCCGCTATTTTATAGTCTTCATTATATTTTATGTTTTTCAATATCTCTCGATTATAAATCATGGCTTGATGATGGGTAAACATACCATCGGTGATTTTAAAATGTGGCCTACTTCGTTTAAAAAATAAATTTTCTTTATTACTCTCAACGGAGTCGCCATAGATAAAGTCATAGTTTTGATTTTGAATACGTTGTTGTATTTCAAAAAGTGTATTTTTGTTTTCTAAGGCATCTCCCGCATTTAAAAATAACAAATATTGACCGTTTGCACGATCGATGCCTTTGTTCATGGCATTATAGATGCCGCTATCAAGCTCGGTTATATAATAAGATTTTGTTGTTTCTAGAAAATCCTTGGTTCCATCATTTGAATTTCCATCAATGATAATCCATTCATAATTTTCAAAAGTTTGTAATTCAATACTATCTTTTGTTTTTTGAAGACCAGATAAATTATTTTTTGTAACGGTGATAATTGAAAACAAGAAGTTAGTCATCGCCAATGGCTTCAATATATAATCCTGAGATAGCGAGATTGGCAATCATCTGGCTGACGCGACCTGCCGTATCCAGAAAATCAAAAGGCTTGGGATCACGTGGCACGATAATCGTTGAACCTGGCGGTATCATCGCCGCACTGTGGTTCCAACTGCTAACATTTAAAGGTTGTGCGCTGCCATCTGGATAGATAACAAAGGTACGGTCTTGATCTGCGTAATAGCTTGTGCCACCTGCCTCGCGAACGTAATCAAGAGGCGTTTTATTGGTGCGAAATTGCAATGCAGCAGGGGAGAGGACTTCACCAGCCACGCGCACGGTTAACGGACGTTTAGGAATAAAAATTCTATCCCCTTTTTCAAGAAGGATATTTTGATCTGGGTTTGCGCTTAATGTTGCAGGATCTGCTTCAACAGTAATGCGGCCAATAGCTTCTGCTTTTTTTAATTGTGCAATTAAACTTTGTGTTGCACTGACTTGGTTCATATCTGGTTTTTTATTATCGTCTAATGATTGCATGCTTGCGGCAAGTTTAAGTTCTAAATCTTGAGCTTGTGCTTTATAGCGCATTTCTTCGCGCTTACGTTCATTGGCGCGGCTGAAGATTGCCGCATCAGGGTAGGCTTGGTCGGTTAGCCCACCTGCTCGATTAATAAGGTCAGAAAGAGTATCTCCTGCCATAAGGTCATAGTTTCCAGGATGATTGACTTCACCAGAAATTGAAACAGTTTTGGTTGTAATTTTATGAAATTTTTGATTAACACGCACTGTGTCGCCAGACTCTAATATAATATTTGCAGGGTCTTCAATGGATGTATTGACAATGCGGCGACCATTATGACGGGAGGCAAGTTCAATATCTTCAGCATTTCCTTCTAAAGCAATGCCACCAGCAACGGACAGAATGTTTTTTAAAGTCGTGCCGTCAGTGACGGGGTAAGCACCTGCTTGGCGAACTGCGCCACGGACAAAGATGCTACGTTCTTTTAGAAAAGAAATAAGGACAGGGTCTTCAATGATAGTTTCTTTTGTAGAAACTTTTTGTAACAGAGGGGTGTCTGAATTTAAATTTCGGATTTGTTCAATTGAAAATAAACGAACGGCATCACCTTCAGATAATTTTTGATCAAATTTTTTCTTTAAAACCTGTTGAGGAGAAAACGGTATAAGTGATTGTGTTAATTCTTCGGCATCGCGACGTTCAATCACACCAATTAAAGGATAAATGTTTTTGCCTAAAACTTTTTCATTCTTAATAAGCCCTGAAAGTGTTTTTGATTTTTTTAAATCATGAGTGCCCGGTTGGCGTGTCGAACCAGAGAGTGTTATAGAACTGCTTCGTTTTTGTTTGCTTTGCGCAACCATTAAAATTGAGCCATCGCCAAAAATACGGTTTTTAGGCGTAGAGATATCCTGAACAATTTCTTCACCGTTTGATGTGTATTCAAGCTTCATATAACGATTTTGCCCTGGAGTCATGACGCCACCAGCAAGGCCAAGAGCTTGATGCGTGCTGATCTTTTCTCCTTTGCGAATTTCATAGATAGCAGGGCGCTTAACGCTACCTGATATAGCTAAGGTCGGACCAATTGGGGGCACAATAATACGATCACTATCTTGAAGAAGCTTATCTGATCCTGTTGTGCTGGCCATGAGAAGTTGATAGAGGTCAATGATATAACTTTTTCCTTTACGGACTAATTTAATTTGTCGCAAAGAGCCTGTTTTTTGTACGCCGCCAGATTCAGTGAGTACATCTAAAACCGTATTAAAAGATGTTAGGTTCTGCCTGCCTGGTTTGTTGACGTGTCCTACAACCAAAACACCAATTTGGCGAACGCTGGCAAGGGACACAAATATTTGTGAGTTGTGAAGCGGTGTGATGGCCGTGTTCAAATCTTCTTTAATATCCTTTAGGCGGCGTCCTGCGGCGGTAATAGGGGCAAGATTTTCAATGATGAGCAGTCCTTGATTATCAATTTCATAGTTTTGCCGACTGTTGGTTTGACCGCGCATGATAATATTAAGTTGGTCACCCGCACTTAAAATATAATTATCTTGGATAGAACCAGCTGGGATAGAAAATTTATCTTTTGGATTTGAGGGAGTGTTTTGAAATAAATCATACCCATATTGTTTTAGCTCATCGACAATACGTGATGAGTATAAAATTTCTATTTTAGATTTAGATTCTATGTCTTTTGGAAGAGTGGGTTTAATGATGTCTTCCAAATCATTCAAAGATATGTGTTTAGGAGCGATGTCTGTGTTATGAGAGGCAACATCTTTCCACGGATCGGCAGTAGTGGGCATGATTAATTCTGTTTCATTGGCGTGAACGAATGAAGGGAGGAGGGTAAGGAAACCGAAAGCTAATAAGGCGAAGCGCATAGGTTGAACCACTTAAATTAATTCAACTATAAGTATACATTCGTATGTAAGGGCTGTGAATCATTAAATGGTATCAATAGGTTAAGGCTGTGGATTTTACTGTTATGGTAATGTTGCGTCGGTTTAGGGAATGCGGTAGGAGATAGATATGGCTTTAAATATGATAAAACTTGTTGTTGGGGTGGATGATCTGGATCAATTTCTAGAGATTCAGCAGGACAACGTGTTTGATTATCATGGTGTTCCTGCCAATGCTGTTTGGACGCGCTATAAAGCCAAGCGCGCCGATGAGATTTTAAACGGTGGTTCAATTTACCGTGTCATTAAAAACAAAATTCAATGTCGTCAAAAAATTATAGGCTTTGACATGGTTGAAACCGCCGAAAAGGGGACTCAATGTATGATTATTGTGGAGCCTGACATTATTCAAACCTATTCTACACCTAAAAGACCTTTTCAAGGCTGGCGTTATTTCGAAGGGGCGGCTGTTCCCAAAGATCGCGGAATTTATTTAGGTAACAACCAACGTGAAGAGATTGAGCCAGAGTTAGAGAATCAGCTTCGAGAGTCTGGATTGTTATAGTGTTTGGGCTTTATTAAATTGGCTTACACATAAAATCATTATACCATCTTGTAATGATATCTGTTTTATCTAACACTCTTGAAAAGTTTAGCCCTGCTGCATTGTTTATTAATAATGATGATAAACAATATGCCATGACAACGCCGTTTGGGGATTTTTTATTTGTTGGTGGTATAACGCTTTTATTTTTTCCATTGGTTCTGTTTAAAAATTTAACAGTCACTCATGAAATAGCTATGGCCGCATTTGCTTTGGCGTTTGTTATTAATTACCCACACTTCATGCATTCCTACCAACTTTTATATAAGGGTTTTTATAAGAAAGTTAGAGATCACGAGGCGTCGATACCACGCAAAATTAGATTGTTGATTTCAGGTTTTATTGCACCACTCATACTTATTGATTTTTTATTGGTTGGTATTATCCAAGAAGATCACAAGATGTTGGGGTATGCGACAAATATTATGCTGTTCCTTGTGGGATGGCACTATGTGAAGCAGGGCTATGGTATTCTGATGATTTTATCAGTCAGACAAAAAATATTTTATACGAATCTTCAAAAGAAAATATTACTGTGGAATGCTTATTTATGTTGGATCTGCTTTTGGAGTTTTAGCAATCGCGGTATTTATGAGAATTTTTCATACGGTATTCCGTATGAAAGCTTTGCCGTTCCACCACTGTTTTTCAAAGCAAGTGTTGCGGCCTGCATCATATCTTCTTTGGTGAGTGCGGTAATTTTACTGCGTAAAGGCATTGTAGAAAAACAAATATGTATCAATGGTATTACCGCTTATATTTGCGCGAGCTATGTGTGGTTAAAGTTAGTGTATCTGCATCCTGTTATGATTTACTTTTTTCCAGCTCTTCATAGTTTGCAGTACTTATTATTTGTTTGGAAAATGCAGTATGAAAAAGATAAAGCTACGAACCAAGCTGGTTCAACAGAGCAATTTCAGAAAGACGCCGCACGCAACATGAGGAACTTCTTTGGGATGGCTATTATGTTGGGGGGGCTGTTTTTTTACTTAATTCCAGTCTCTTTGGATAGTTTTGTATCTTATGATTCCGAATTAATGGGTGTTGAGATGTTTATGTATGTTTTTATCGTATTTATTAATGTGCATCATTATTTTATAGATTTTGCGATTTGGCGTCGTGATAACCCTGATATGAAGTATTTATTTCGATAATACTTGATGGTGGGGGCTATGTTTATTGCACTGTAGAATCCCCGTTTATTGTAAAGAGAACCCGCTGAAATTAAGCTTTTTTGAAGTTTTTTGAAAAAAGTTAGGAAAAAGTTAAAAAAAGGGTTTACAGAGGGAATTCATTCAGTATATAACCCCTCTCACAAGCGCGGAGTAGTTCGCGCTTTTTTATGTCGGGATCCTCTAAAAACGCCTAGTTTTCTAGGGTTCGATATAATATTTGACGAATGGGTTCTAAGTGGGCTAATGTCCCTCCATCGTTAAAGATTTATTTTTCAGGTTTTATACTTGATTTTACCACGGCCTAGACAGCCGTTTTTGTTGTCTGGGGCTTTGTCCTTCCGCTTGCGGATATGACGATTTAGTGGTTGCGGTTTTTGAACATCGTGAATAGAAAAAAGAGATACACAGACAGCAGGGCTTGTGGTCGTGACTTTTGTCATGATTATAATGTTGAACACATTTAAAAAGCTGATGGGTTTTGGTTCGCCAAAATCACTGAAGCAAACTTAAAGACCTGTTTGTTCTATGTATCATACTAACTTACAATAGTTACGTGATGGGATTACTTGAGTTTACGAGCCCTCCAGTTTACTGGTTTGGCTTATTTACAAAAGTATGAACAAAACAAAAAAGCAAGCAGGTCCTTGCACTACTTAAATCATTTTCAGATTTATTGGAGTGTCCAAGGATGCTTCAATTTCAATGAAAAATGATTTGAGTTTGAGATCAAACTTGAGAGTTTGATCCTGGCTCAGAACGAACGCTGGCGGCAGGCCTAACACATGCAAGTCGAACGAACCTTCGGGTGAGTGGCGCACGGGTGCGTAACACGTGGGAATTTACATTTCGGTAAGGAATAACGTAGAGAAATTTACGCTAATACCTTATAATGACTCCGGTCCAAAGATTTATCGCCGAAGGATAAGCCCGCGCTAGATTAGGTAGTTGGTAGGGTAAAAGCCTACCAAGCCTACGATCTATAGCTGGTCTTAGAGGATGATCAGCCACACTGGAACTGAGACACGGTCCAGACTCCTACGGGAGGCAGCAGTGAGGAATATTGCGCAATGGAGGAAACTCTGACGCAGCCATGCCGCGTGAATGAAGAAGGCCTTAGGGTTGTAAAATTCTTTCAGATGCGAAGATAATGACGGTACCATCAGAAGAAGCTCCGGCTAAATTCGTGCCAGCAGCCGCGGTAATACGAATGGAGCGAGCGTTGTTCGGAATCATTGGGCGTAAAGCGTATGTAGGCGGACAGAAAAGTCAGAAGTGAAATCCCTGGGCTCAACCCAGGAATTGCTTTTGAAACTCTCTGTCTAGAGTCCCGGAGGGGTTGACGGAATTCCGAGTGTAGAGGTGAAATTCGCAGATATTCGGAGGAACACCAGTGGCGTAGGCGGTCAACTGGACGGGAACTGACGCTGAGATACGAAAGCATGGGTAGCAAACAGGATTAGATACCCTGGTAGTCCATGCCGTAAACGATGTGTGCTAGTTGTCGGGTCCATAGGATTCGGTGACGCAGCTAACGCACTAAGCACACCGCCTGGGGAGTACGGTCGCAAGATTAAAACTCAAAGGAATTGACGGGGACCCGCACAAGCGGTGGAGCATGTTGTTTAATTCGAAGCAACGCGAAGAACCTTACCTACACTTGACATACTCGTCGGGACTTTCAGAGATGATTGTCTTCGGTTCGGCCGGACGATGTACAGGTGCTGCACGGCTGTCGTCAGCTCGTGTCGTGAGATGTTTGGTTAAGTCCAGCAACGAGCGCAACCCCTATCGTATGTTGCCAGCATTTAGTTGGGCACTCATGCGAGACTGCCGGTGTTAAGCCGGAGGAAGGTGGGGACGACGTCAAG
>JAJFGS010000008.1 GCA_021775995.1 Alphaproteobacteria bacterium | reverse complement strand
CCGTTAGCATAGGAATCCTGCGCCTGTGGAGAGCTTTCAATGAGATGAGCAGCTGCCGTTACTTTGGCAGCTTCAGCTGATACAGCAATCAAGGCGGGCTCGGCCACTGTTGTGCCAAATCCTAAGGCAAAAGCAAACAGAATTAACCAAAATACACTGCCGCGCTTGGCAAAAGCCTGAGCTAGTCCTTCTCCGACAGGAAACAGACTTAAATTCAATCCCTGCACAAATAAGGTCAGCCCTAATACAACAGCGAACAGACCAAACAAAATTTGTCCTGGATTAGGAAAAGGCTGCTGTAAAACAATAATTTGAAAAAAAGCAATAACAACGATGATTGGGATCATGTCACGTATGCTATCAAAAAAAGATCGTATCATCTGTTATCCCATTCACTATGGAAAAATGGTGGTGTTTGCAGTCTACTGCTAACTTTTCTCTGCATGGTGCTTATTTTTATCCGTTTATTGGGCTGACGTATTTTTAATCACAATACATTTATGCGTGTTGATAGCTCTTAAAACATCGTTGTTCTTCGAAAGATCAAAAACCCGCTGATATTTCTTAGGCTTATCATACTTGAGACTTAAATGTAGAAAATTTCCACATTGCGGCGGGAGGCGCTGGCTCACATATAAAGCAAAAGTTAGAGCATCTTCATTCACCCCTAAATTCCTCAAACTTTTCACGTTGATTGTAAACCGTTTGGGATCATTGCTGACTATTTTTGCTTTAATCGCTTGATGACCTCTGGGCGAAATTGTTGGTATATCATCTGCAAGCGTATATATTATTGTGCCCAAGGTTCCAAGGCCAACAATAAATACCCCCATCAGAATAAGTTTTTTATTCATCAGAATTTCCTAACGAAATAGCCTGAATCTGTTCCGAGGACGCTCCAACATTACGCAATAAAACAGCTGCTGTCAGGTCACCCGTAACATTCACCACCGTCCGGCACATATCAAGAATTCTGTCTACACCAATAATCAAAACCATACCCGATACTGGAATGCCAAATTTGGCTGCCACAGTCGCCAGAATAGCAATACTAACTCCCGGTGTTCCAGGTGCACCTACCGAAGTTAAAACCAGTGTCATCACAAGGGCAATTTGTTCGCCAATACTCAGGCTTATATCAAACATTTGAGCCAGAAAAATAATAGCTACCGCTTGATAAAGTGCTGTACCCGCCATGTTTACGGTTGCTCCCAAAGGAATAACCAGGTCTGCAACATTGCCTGGTACTTCAAGTTTTTGAGTCGCTGTTTCAATTGAAAGTGGCATCACAGCAGCAGAACTGGATGTTGAAAAGGCCAAAAGCTGCACCGGAGCAATTGTTTTTAGAAATGTAAAAGGATTCAACTTGCCCAACGTTGCTATAAAGATCAGATAAACCAGCAGTAGAATGGCCAGGCCAATAAGAACTGTCATCACATACATTGAAAGTCCCAGTAGGGTCGAAAACCCAACTTCCGTGACCAGTTTAGCCATCAGCCCGAACACCGCATAAGGTGTAAGCATCATAGCCCAGCGTACCATAAGCATGACAATTTCTAGCATGCCTTCCAAAAAGCCAAGGAAGATTTTAATCTTCTCCTGATTGGACTGGCGACAAGCAAATCCAAACAATAAAGCCAGAATCACGACTGCCATCATATCAGCTTGAGCAAAGGCGTCCAGCGGGTTTGTCGGGATCAGCTTTGTCAAAAACTCTGGCAAACTGTTCAAAGCAATTTCCTGTTTGGGCAAAACAACATCATCGGCCTCGGCTTGAAACATCTTGACATACGAACCCGGCTGCAACCATCGCGCCAACACTATGCCAACAGAGGCTGCTAATGTTGTTGTAAAAATAATGAGCAGCCCGAGCCTACTACCGATTGTGGCCAACTGTGCTCCACTTTTTGGCCTTGTAATACCTTGAACAATGGAAGCAAAAACCAACGTTACGAGTGAAATGGAAATCAACCCCATAAAAATCTTGCCTGGTAAAACCAGCCAATCGCTAATAGTCAATGCAAGTTCCCGCGGCATTAAATCAAGGTCAGGTCCAAGCATGCTGCCTGTGACAATACCCAGCACCAAGCCAATGAGCACCTGCGCCCATAACTTTGTTCTGATCCAGATACGTAAACGATACGTTTGATCACCAACAACGCTATGATCATCATGCTCCCGAGGATGACTACGGCGAATAATGCGATCTATAAAATTTAGAAACGGCATCTGCGGTTCCTCCAAACGGCATGATAATAATATTGAATCGGCAGTTATACAACACTCATAAATGTGCCTGTAAAAAAACCGCCTATTGCGGGACTTGTGGACATAATTTTTCTAAACAGACGGAATCTGAAAAATGGTGGTGTTTGCAGTCTACTGCTAACTTTTCTCTAAATAGGGCTTACGTCACGTAAGCTATTAAAAATCATTTATGATGTTTTAAAAAATGACTTGGTGTTTGAGGACTTTGCTAACTATCAATATAAAACAGAAAACAAAAAGTGATTTTTATAATAATTTCAATCTTATAGCTTTAGCACACCTATAAAACTAAAATCCTTTTTAGTGAATATTTGTCACTATTACATGGTAGATTGAAACTATAATGGATATATGCTATATATTCCCTCATGAAAGAGAATTTTGAAGGCAGTAATTATACCTCGGGTGACGTGGCGAAAAGTCTATTTGAAAAACAATGGAGATGGTCAACTA
>JAJFGS010000007.1 GCA_021775995.1 Alphaproteobacteria bacterium | reverse complement strand
GTTATGCGGTACTATCATCCATGTAATGCATCACCAGGTCATACATGGTAATAACGCCGAGGGCCTTACCCTTTTCTATTACCAAAGCACGGCTGTGATTGACCTGCTCCAGTAAGCGGATGGTATAGCGTATATTCATGTCGGCATGAACACTGAGAACTGGTTTGCGCATAATTTCATAGACATGAACACGCTCTGGTGCAAGATCATGCTCAATAACTTTTCGAGCTATCCCCTGAACGGTAATAAAACCATATTCATCACTTTCATCTCGTTTATCGACAATCAAAGCGCCATAGTTTTTTTCTTTCATGCTTTGAATAGCTTCAGCAACTGTTGCAAGCCCATCAATTGTCTCTAGTTGTGGGGTCATAACATCCCGTACTTTGATATACTTTTTTTTGTCGTTGTCACTCATAGCTGATCCTCGATTTCATTTTCTATAGTTTTCAATTGTGCTTTTAGGCCGACCGCATCTTCAATATCTAGTTGCATAGCAACTCCAGAGCCAGATTCTGTATCAAAATGACCCGTTTCGGCAATTGCCTCCAAGATATCTCGACTTAAATGCCGCTCAACGATAAATAAAATCATATCAATTTGACCTTCAAAAGTCAGACCTAAAAACGTTTTTTGGGGGGTGAGTCCTTCGCCGCGACCACTGGTAATAACAGAGGCTCCTGTTGCACCCATCTCTCTTGCTTTTTGAATAACCTTGTCGGTATGGTCATCCGAAACAAGAGCGACGATTAGTTTAAAATCCATAGCTAGTCACCTTTCTTTTGTGATAATTGAACTTTCTTCTTTTTTACTTTTCCTAGGTATTCTGAAATTTGAGCATACCCCATGACTGTTATCATGGGAAATAAGCTCGCCAGAGCAATTAAACCAAACCCGTCAATCAAAACGCTACGACCTGGCACTGTTGAAGCAAGGCCTAGACCCAACGCTGTGACCAGAGGAACCGTAACTGTTGAGGTTGTCACCCCACCAGAATCGTAAGCCAATGGTACCAGCCATTTTGGCGCAAAAAACGTTTGGAAAATAACGATAATATAGCCAACCATCATATAATAGTGTAGCGGGGTTCCCGTTACAATACGGAAGGCGCCAAGTGAGATACTGACTGCAACTCCTACTGCAACTGCTAGACGTAGGCCCCAAGTACCAATAGCACCACCAGACATCTCTTTGGCTTTAATCGAAACGGCTATCAAGGAGGGTTCCGCAATAGTCGTTGAAAAACCGATAGAAGCTGCAAAAATATAAACCCAGTAGTAATCCTTCCAGCTGGGTATCTTGTCCAACCCGTTAGTAATAAATTCCTGTGCTGTTAGTTGTTTTGCCATGACCTCCCCTAAAGGGAAAAGCGCTTGCTCAAGGCCAACAAGGAACAGGGCTAACCCAGCCACAATGTAAATAAAACCAATTATTACTTTTTTTAGGTTCCGGATAGGCTTGCGTAGAACAATATATTGGAAGAAAAACAGCAGGATGATAATTGGCATCACATCCCGAATTGTTGAACTAAAAGTAAGAAGTAACGTCTCTAACATTTTCTACATCACCATTCCGTATACAAGGACAAAGCCAATGGGAAATAGGCTAGCAAAGGCAATCAGCCCAAACCCATCAATCATAGGATTACGTCCTTTGATAACTGTCGACAACCCGATTCCCAGCGCAGTCACTAGGGGGACAGTTATTGTTGAAGTTGTTACCCCGCCTGAATCATAAGCAACGCCAATAATTTCCTGTGGCGCAAATTGAGTTAGGGTAACAATAATAAGATAGCCGCCGATAATAACCCAGTGTACTGGCCAACCTTTAATGATTCTAACGACACCAACAACAAGCGCTAGACCAACAGAAATAGCCACCGTATAGCGCAAGCCGTTAGCATAGGAATCCTGCGCCTGTGGAGAGCTTTCAATGAGATGAGCAGCTGCCGTTACTTTGGCAGCTTCAGCTGATACAGCAATCAAGGCGGGCTCGGCCACTGTTGTGCCAAATCCTAAGGCAAAAGCAAACAGGATTAACCAAAATACACTACCGCGTTTAGCAAAGGCCTCGGCCAGTCCTTCCCCAACAGGAAACAAACTTAAATTTAATCCCTGCACAAATAAGGTCAGCCCTAATACAACAGCAAGCAGACCAAACAAAATTTGTCCTGGATTAGGAAAAGGTTGCTGTAAAACAATAATTTGAAAAAAAGCAATAACAACGATGATTGGGATCATGTCACGTATGCTATCAAAAAAAGATCGTATCATCTGTTATCCCATTCACTATGGAAAAATGGTGGTGCGTATAGTCACGCTTTAACTATTCTCATACACTAATTCAGCTTTGTACCACCATCATTTTCAGATATCAACTTCTAACTCGCTGTTTTTACTATATTTTTAAGTACAAAAAGATAATTCTTGAATTTGCCATAAAAATAAAGCATTCTACATCATTATTTAATATCAAGCGAGCAGAATGATGAAACATGGTCGATCAAAGGCATTCAAGCAAATTTCAGATTTTCATGAGTCTCATTCTAAAACCTCATTTAATTTTGACGGCTTTAGCGCAAAATTTTCTTTTTTAGAAGATAATCGTTTTTCTAAAAATGATAGCGATAAATACGAAAAGTCATTTCACAGATCATTTGATCATTTAAAATCCTTTATATCACATATCACTATTAAACATCGTGGATTTAATCATCATAAAAGACACAATCATAAAAAGGAACAAGATGACCAGTGGGATGATTTTCAAGAACGCACCATTGATGGAAGCAATAACAATCCATTGCACTCAGATTACGGCCAAAGCAGTAGTTCATTTATAACCATTTCTGGATATGAATATGGAGATAGTTTTTCAAGCCCAAATGATTTGGATCTTCCAAACCCGCGCGATATTAGTAACAAAATATTTTCTCAAAATGGTGATATTTACAACCATTCAAACCTATCAAATTTTTTGTGGGTGTGGGGTCAATTCCTTGACCATGATATTAACCTAACCCAAGAGGGACATGAATCTTATAATATTGATGTTCCAAGGGGCGATATATATTTTGACCCGTATGGAACCGGAGAACAACAAATAGCTTTTACACGCTCTGGTTATGCCGACGGAAGCGGAACAGGCACAGACAACCCACGCCTTCAGGTCAACAAAATTACTGCCTTTATTGATGCCTCAAACGTATATGGATCAACGGCTGACAAGGAAGCCGCCCTAAAAGGAGAAGGCGGAAAATTAAAAGTAAGTGAAGAGAACCTCTTACCCACGATCAATGGTGAGCATGGTCCAGAATTTCTTGCTGGTGATATACGCGCCAATGAGAATGTTGGCTTAACATCTATGCATACAATTTTTGTAAGAGAACATAATTCATGGGTAGATCGATTGGCTAAAAAATATCCTCACGATTCTGCAGAAGAACTTTACCAAAAAGCAAAAGCGATAATTGAAGCCGAAATACAACATATTACCTATGATGAATTTTTACCGGCTCTTTTAGGAGAAAACGCCCTAAGTGACTATCAAGGTTACGACAGTTCAATTAACCCGCAAATTGCAACTGAATTTGCAACCGCAGCCTTTCGCGTTGGTCATACGATGTTATCGTCTGACATTTACCGCATGCAGGAAAATGGTGATGAATCAAATTTAGGGCACATGACCTTACAGCAAGCCTTTTTCCGTCCTGATATCATCATGCAAGGCGGCATTGATGAAATTATAAGAGGTATGGGAACTTCCTATTCTCAACATATTGATGCCCAAATCATTGACGATGTACGTAATTTCCTATTTGGACCACCAGGAGCCGGTGGCTTTGATCTAGTATCGCTTAATATCCAAAGGGGGCGTGATCATGGATTGCCTGATTTTAACGAAATACGTGAAGCCTATGGTTTAAATACTATTGAAAGTTTTGAAGACCTCACAGGTAATGCCGAAATAGCAAGCAAACTAGAAGCACTTTACGGGGATATAAGCAATCTTGATCTTTGGGTTGGTGGACTAATCGAGGCTCCTTATAAAGACGGCATTGTTGGTGAAACATTCCACGTCATTATTGCCAATCAATTTGAACGCCTGCGCGATGGTGACAGCTTCTGGTACGAAGATCGTCTGGATGAAGATATTATCAACATCATTAAAGACACAAGCTTAAGCGATATCATTATGCGGAATACAGACATCACATATCTACAAGATGATTTATTTGTAATGAAAAATCGTCAAGGGGGCGACGACGGAGATAATATTATTAACGGAACCGATCAAGATGATTTACTGATTGGATTTGACGGCAACGACACACTTTATGGCGGCAAAGGAGACGATGTTCTTTATGGCGGGGATGGATATGATATTTTTGTTTTCGATAGAAATTCTGAAGGTCAGGATGTCATACGGGATTTTGATACAAAAGAAGACAGGCTTGATATAAGCGACATTCTTGAAGGGTTAAGTGATTTACCCTGTGCTCTGCACGAATTTATATTTTCTAACAAAACAGATAATGGCTTAGAAATTTCTGTGTTGGATAAAAATTCAAATACCGCATCAGAACAAAATTTCCTTGTTCTGCTCGAAAATATTGAAAGCCTTAATCCTTCTATATTTTATGAAGCATAATTTTTTGAATAATCCGTTCAAACTTGCAGATGAGGAATGAAAATCTACGGTGCGACGTGGTTTCACCCTTGTCAAAGTGTAGTAAATATAAGAAAAACCAGAAAAATGGTGGCGCTTGCAGTCAATCGATAACTTTTCCCTCTAAATCATTAATGAAAGATTTGCACGTACAAACTCGCTAGCATATTCTTAAAACATCACAACTATAAGGTTTGATCAGCCTGTTTAACTCGAATCTTATTATTGCCAACCTTACTACCATGAAGTTTCTCAATGGCGGTCTCACCTTCATGGTCGAGCGCCATTTCTACAAAACCAAAACCTTTGGATTTGCCAGTATCTTCGTTAAGAACAAGAGTACAAGATTTGATATTACCATAGGTTTTGAAGAGCTCAGCCAATGATTGTTCGTCAAAATTACGCGGTAGGTTAAGAGCAATAAGTTTCATGTTATTCTTTCTAATAATGTTTTAGTGGTTTTGAATTTGAAACCATTCTGTTTCCAACGCTTCTAAATCTTCAACCATTTTTTTATAATTATCTTGCTCTTTCGTAATTTCATTTTGAGATTGCGTATAAAAACCTTCTGCGCTCATCAGTGTTTCAAGCTCAGTTTTTTGAACCTCTAGCTTTGCAATTTTCTTTTCAAGTTTGGTAATAGCTTGAGGGTTCTTTGTCGTTGAACTTTCCACAGGCGCGGCAACATTCCTATTTTTTTTCTTCCGCCCCTCTTTACGTTCATCACGGCGAGCTTGAATGGTAAATTTACGATAGTCTTCAAGATCACCTTCAAAATCATGGCAGGCCCCATCTTTAATCAACCACAGGCGATCTGCCACGCGCTCCACCATGTTGGGATCGTGACTTACAATCACAATCGCGCCCTCATAGGCGTTAAGCGCCTGTACCAGTGCCTCACGCGCATCAATATCCAAATGATTTGTTGGCTCATCAAGTAAGAGAAGATGCGGCGCATCAAAGCTCATAAAAGCAAATAACAGACGTGCTTTTTCGCCGCCACTTAAAGCACCAATTTTATTGTCGGCCAAATCACGAGAAAAGCCAAATGCGCCAAGTTTTGCGCGAACGAGATGCTCTTGCGCCCCACCGTTTTTCTTTTGAAACAGAGAAAACATTTCATGATACGGCGTGGAGTTAACATCAAGCTCTTCTGTTTGATGTTGAGAAAAATATCCAATTTTTAATTTATTTGACCGTACAATTTCTCCACCCATTACACCAAGGCGATCAGCAACAAGCTTCATTAATGTTGATTTACCTTCACCATTTGCACCTAACAAAGCAATACGATCATCATTATCAATGCTACGGTGAATATTTTTTAAAATTGGTTTTCCTTCATCATAACCAACATTTGCATGGTTGATTGAAATCATCGGGGAGGCGATTTGTTGTGGGTTTGGAAATACAAATTGTATCGTACGACTGGCAATAACTGCATCAACAATATTCATTTTTTCGAGTGCCTTCATACGGCTTTGTGCTTGTCGTGCTTTACTGGCTTGTGCTTTAAAACGGTCAACGAAGGCCTGCATATGTTCCCGTGCCGCCATCTGTTTTTCATGCATTTTTTGCTGTAGACTGGCTGCTAAAGCTCTCTCACGCTCAAAAGTATCATAATTTCCCGTTGATAAAGTGAGGTGCATTTTGTCGACGTGAATAACGTGATCAATACATTTATTAAGAAGCTCACGGTCATGCGAAATAATCATTAACGTATGACGGTAATCTAATAAATACGTTTCTAACCACATAATAGCTTCTAAATCCAAGTGGTTGGTCGGTTCATCGAGTAATAAAATTTCAGGTTCAACGAAAAGTGCCGCGGCCAGTGCCACCCGCATACGCCACCCCCCACTAAAAGAAGAAAAAGGCATCTGAAGCTCTTCTTCTTTAAATCCAAGTCCCGTTAAAAGCATCGACGCTTTTGCAGGAGCACTGTACGCGTCAATATCATCTAAGCGTTGGTAAATTTCTGCAATTTTATTACCATCTGTTTCAGTTCCAGCGCGATGCCAAAGATCAGCCATTTCTTCATTGGCTGCCAAAACAACATCCAATAACGGTGCATCCGTTTCTGGCATATCCTGACGCACCATGCCCATATTTTGACCAGCGCTGATGCTGACCGAACCACCATCAGCCTGTAACTCTCCAGAGATCAGCTTGAATAATGTCGATTTACCCGCGCCGTTAAGGCCGATTACGCCCACACGCCATCCATCTACAACACAAACATTACCATTCTCGATAATTGTGCGGGGACCAATTTGATAACTAAGATCAGTAAT
Source organism: Alphaproteobacteria bacterium (assembly GCA_021775995.1). Lineage (GTDB taxonomy): Bacteria > Pseudomonadota > Alphaproteobacteria > Micavibrionales > Micavibrionaceae. The sequence goes on along the minus strand of JAJFGS010000007.1, from coordinate 9,490 downwards.
GTTTAACATAAGTTTATGGTGGTTCTCATTTCATGTATCGGGAGCTTATGGCATATAAACCGTGCAAAAGGGAATGTTTTTTAATATTAAACTATATATTTGTGTCTCATTAATTTCTTAGCAGACTGGCACTTGTTACTATATTGTCCATATCTTAACCCTAACACCACATAAGGAGATAAATGACATGGCTAAAACACAAGAATGGGAACCATGCGCTACCCCTCAAATGGGTGATACCCTTAAATGGAACGAGCCTTTATGGGCCGCCCCGAATAAGCCACGTGGTAAACGTGATAAAATAGGCGAACAAGAAATTACAGCTGAACTCATTGGGGCAACGGATGTTCTAGAATTCAAAGTGATGAGCGTTAAAAAACTATCATCTGATGATACCCCATTAAGTGTACAAGAAAACGATCATATAAGACGTAAACAATCGAGCATTGAAAAAGGTGACTGTCGCAAGTTATTAGGTTAATTTTTTATGATATTAGACACATTTCCAACTCCAGAAGACTTTTACAAAAATTACTGGGGTAAAAAACCCTTCATTGTCCGCAATTATATACCGCCTGATGTCATTGAAAACCTTGTTGACGGCGATACTCTGGCTGGTCTTGCGCTAGAAGAAGAAATTAAATCTCGTATCATCACAAATAATGCAGAAGGTGATGAGTGGGCATGTGAGCATGGCCCCTTTAATAAGGATCGCTTTGATACGATAGGTGATAAAAATTGGAGCCTACTCGTCCAAAATGTTGAGCAGTACCATACAAACACCGCTCAACTCCTTCCATACTTTCAATTTTCTCCACGCTGGTTACTAGATGATATTATGGTCAGTTTTTCTGTTCCTGGCGGTAGTGTTGGGCCTCATACAGATAGTTATCATACCTTCTTGGTGCAAGGCATTGGCAAACGCGCATGGAAAATAAGTGCTGAGCAAATTGATGATGATTGTTATATTGATAATCCAGATATGAAACTTCTTCAAAACGGTTTTAAAGGTGAAACTTTTGAGGTCACAACTGGTGATGTAATTTACATGCCTCCATTTTTTGGGCATGAAGGTAAAACAATTGAAGAAGCGATGACATTCTCTGTCGGATTTCTTGGCCCTAAGCTTTCAGAAATACTGAGTGAATATGCCCAACATCTAGAAGAGAATGAGAACCTAAATAAACGCTTTTTAGGAGAGATGCTCGATACCAACAGCGCCTCTTTTGCAATAGGGCAATCAACACAAAACGTTGTTAGAGACAATATAATTTCATCAATCCAATCCGATGATTTTTCTGCTTGGATGGCCGCTTATTTTTCAACACCAACCCATGAAGAAATTGAAAGTATAAGTGTGCAAGAAGATGAAGACTTGGTCGCCGTACTCAAGGGCGGCGCTATTCTTTCTAGACCTGAACAGATCAAACTCGCTATCACTAAATCTTCAAATGGAGAATTTAATTTAGCAGTTCATGGGGAATCTATTGCTGTTTCTGCAACGCAGGCGCAATTGATCGGAAAATTAAATGATGGTCAGAAGATAACATTCGATGATTTAGAAGGATATGATAACCAAGATGAAGCTACGGCACTTCTTACTACTTTTTATGAACAAAATATTCTTTCTTTAAGCAATAAGAACAATTAATAACATCTCCAACTCTAATGATGAGGGCAACCTTAGGATTGGAAATATGCAAGTTAATGCCTTCATTATCATTTATACCCTAAATTACTTATAGAGAATAACTCTAGGTTTGACCACGATAATGGAAGTTATCGGAGTTTCCGTACTAAGAGGGTTATCACATTACACTATGGTAAATAGCGTTTACCTTTTCAGAATTTCATAGAGAATGCGGAAAAAGGCAGACTAAATGGTGGTGTGTGCAGTCTACTGCTACCTTCTCTCACGGTCATGTTTTTTAATAGAAATACTGAGAACAGGTCGGGCTCTTTTATTTGACAGACCAAATCCATCTGAACATGATTGTTGCAAGAACTGCCCCAACAATTTGTGCCGCAATAAATGTAGGAACATCCTCTGGCCTAATCCCTGAAAATGTATTGCTTAAAGCACGAGCAATAGTTACAGCAGGATTGGCGAAAGAGGTGGAAGAGGTGTACCAATATCCGGCCATAATGATGAGGCCGACGGCGTAGGGCAATGCTTCTGCTCTCGTGCGAAGGCATCCGATAATTGTAGCTATAAGCGCGAAAGTGGCTATGATTTCTCCTATCCATATCCCAGCCCCTGTGCGCGCATGCGTTGCTTCTGTGATAAGGGGCAGGTTGAACATTATATGCACCATCATTGTTCCACATATGCCGCCCATTATTTGCACAATGGTGTACGCTGAAAAATCTTTCCATGATAATTGGCGTTGCAGGGCGAAGGACAGGCTGACGACAGGATTAAAATGCGCACCAGATATTGCACTAAAAATTAAAATGAGCGTTGTGAGGGTCGCACCTGTGGCCAGTGTATTTACGAGTAGAACTAGCCCTTCATTTCCACCCGCAAGCTGCTCGCCCATAATGCCGGAACCTACAACAGACATAACCAAAAATGCGGTACCAAGCCCTTCTGCGGCCAACCGTCGGGGAAGGTCAAATTGTTCAGATTTTATCATTGATTAAACTTTCTATGCGGGTTTTTAGCATAAGGAAGGCTTCATCAAAGGCGGCGTTTATTTTCTCTTCGCTACCTTGCGCTTTAGCTGGGTCTGGTGTGCTCCAATGAAGTTTTTTTGGTATGCCGGGGAAAACAGGGCATGTTTCGTTTGCGGCCCGATCGCAAACGGTGATTACGAGGTCAAAATGCGTATCGGTAAACTCATCCCACGATTTACTGCGTGGTGTGCCGGGATCAATACCGTGACGTTCCAATATTACGATAGATTTCGGGTGAACTTCACCGGTTGGAAAGCTGCCAGCACTTACCGCTTCGTAGCTTCCGCCCCCCAGATGATTAATCAGAGCTTCAGCCATAATAGACCGGCAGGAGTTTCCTGTACAAAGAACAAGAATTTTTTTAACCAAACTTGCCACCAATATAATCTTTTGTTTTCTGGTGTTCTGGATCGTTAAAAATTTTCTGTGTATCTCCGGCCTCAATAATATGCCCCATATGAAAGAAGGCCGTGTGATCTGAAACACGTTCTGCTTGTTGCATAGAGTGCGTAATAATCACGATGGTAAATTTTTGCTCCAGCTCAGCGATTAACTCTTCAATGCGCGCCGTAGCAATAGGGTCAAGAGCGGAACATGGCTCATCCATAAGGACGACTTCAGGCTTGGTTGCAATTGCACGCGCAATACATAAGCGCTGCTGCTGCCCACCAGAAAGTGATGTGCCGGGCGCAGAAAGCCGATCTGCAACCTCGTCCCAAAGCCCCACACGTTTCAGAGTTTTTTCAACCAACGCATCCAGCTCATCTTTGTTCTCAATTAAATGATGAATTTTGGGACCATAAGCCACATTCTCATAAATGGACTTTGGAAAAGGGTTTGGTTTTTGAAAAACCATTCCGACTTTTTGGCGTAAAAGAATAGTATCAACGTTGTCTTTATAGATATTGAAACCATCAAGCCGGACTTTACCAGTAACACGGCAACCCTCTACGTAATCATTCATACGGTTCAAGCAACGCATGAACGTTGATTTACCACAACCGGACGGTCCGATAAGAGCGGTGACTTTGTTGCAGGCAATATCGAGATTTATATCATGCAAAGCCTGATCGTTATTATAAAACACACTTAAGTTTTGTGTTTTCATACGAATATTTTCTAAGCCACACTCGGCAACGTTTTCAGTTTTCTTTTTCTCTGCATTCATATTTTTCACCATTTTATTTCAAAGCGGCGTCTTATATAGATCGCCAATAAGTTAATTAACACCATAAATGTGAGCAGAACCATAATGGCTGCTGCTGTCTTTTCTACGAAACCAAGTTCTGGATTATTGGCCCATAGATAAACTTGAACAGGCAAGGTCGTTGCCGGGTCTGTAAATGTTTTTGGAACATCGGCAATGAAAGCCACCATACCGATCATAAGAAGCGGCGCGGTTTCTCCAAATGCACGAGCGATACTCAATATCACACCCGTCATAATGCCAGGAAGGGCATAAATCAAGGTGTGGTGAAACACGACTTGCGTTGGCGTCGCGCCGAGCGCTGCGGCTGCATAGCGGATAGAGGGCGGCACAGCTTGTAAAGCATTGCGGGTAGCAATCACAATCACCGGCAGAATGAGAAGCGCCAGCACCATACCACCAACCAATGATGATGAACGCGGCAGCCCAAAAATATTTAGATAAATCGACAACCCTAACAAACCAAAAATAATGGAAGGTACGGCGGCCAGGTTATTGATGTTGATCTCAATAAAATCGGTGAACCAGCTTTTGCGGGCAAATTCCTCAAGATAAATTGCCGTAGCAACGCCCAAAGGAAACGCCATAGCAATACAAACTAGGATGGTCATGAAGGAGCCGATTGTACTCGCCAAGACACCAGCTTGTTCTGCCTCTCTTGAATCTCCATTTTTAAAGAAGGTTGCATTAAATTTGAGCCGCATGTTTTGTGTTCTGGCCAGATCGGTAACCCACGCCACTTGAGACGTCGATATTTTACCGCTCCTTTTTGCCTGTTCATATAAGTGCTGTTTGTAAAAAATACTTACGGCACTGGATGCGGGAATCCAAACCATTGATTTCCTGCCTATAACTGTAGGGTCTTCTTCTACAATTTTTTCAAGAATGTGAGGGGCGTTGCGGCTTATCAGAGAAAACAGTTCTCTTTTTTCTTTTCTGTCTTCAATTCCAGGGAACAGCTCTAAAAGCGAGTTTTGAATGATTTTTCTGTAAGCATCATCTTCAATAAGCTCGGCTTGAAATTCTACAGGTAAGTTTATTTGTGCTTCGGTAAAGGCCGAATAACCGTTTGAGAAAATGTTCCAGACCAAACTTGCAAGGAAGAAAAATGCAATCAGGATACAAAAAACACCAGTGCGTTTGAAACGTTGCTCTTGCGCATTGCGTTTCCTAAGCCATTTATGCTTAGGCTTTTTACTATAGGATTTGTAAATAAACGGGCTCTTTTTCTTTTTAACCCGGTTCATGGCAATGCGTGTGCGTCTTTCAAAAATTTTAATCATATTGTTCTCGATATCTTTTTACGATTATTAGAGCCGCTATATTTAAAAGTAACGTCATGAAAAAGAGTGAAAACCCGAGAGCAAAGGCGGCAAGCGTTTTGTCGCTATCAAACTCATGATCGCCGACGAGCAAGGTTACAATCTGCACCGTGGCTGTGGTTACTGACTCTAGTGGATTGAGTGTAAGATTGGCGGCTAAGCCTGCGGCCATAACAACCACCATGGTTTCACCAACACCGCGGGAGACACCGAGAAGAAGGGCGCTGACGATGCCGGGTAGAGCAGCAGGAAGGATAACTTTTTTAATGGTTTCGGACTGCGTTGCACCTATGGCCAAAGAACCAAAGCTTAAAGATTTAGGCACAGAACTTATGACATCTTCAGACAAGGACATCACGTAAGGTGTAATCATAATGCCCATTACTGTTCCAGCTGTTAGAGCACTTTCCGAAGCAATAGATAGACCAACCATTTCTCCACCTGCACGTAAAATGGGCGCTAAAGTAATCACAGCGAAATAGCCGTAAACAACCGAAGGCACACCCGCTAAAATTTCGAGTATAGGCTTAGCCCAAGCTTTAAATCTTGGGCTAGCATAGACAGATAGGAAAATGGCAGCGTAAAGTCCAAGCGGTGTGGCAACAGCCATAGCAATGAGCGTGACAAGAAAGGTGCCCATAAAAATAGGGACAGCGCCGAATGTTCCTGAGCTACCAGCTTGATCATCCCGCATCGCCATTTGCGGACTCCATTCGGTGCCAAAGAAAAAATCGCTTAAAGGAATGTGAGAAAAAAAACGTAAGGTTTCAGAAAAAACAGACAGCACAATCAGCCCAGTCACAAGAACGGAAAGCATTGTACAAGCCAGTAAACTGGCCTTTATCAGTTTCTCAAATTTTGCCATCGTTTTTTCGTTTTATTCTTAATCAAAGCAGCTATTTCACCCAATAAGGTAAAATTATTTAGAAATCCCACTGGGCACGAACGTTATACACTGTTGGACTATCGTCTGCGACCACGGCATTACTGTCCGTATCTACGGCGACGACATTCCCCATCACACGAATACGATCTGTTAAGTGCCAGTTCACACCGCCGCTTGTTTGTTCAAGTTCACCGCCCATAATACCGCTGCCCATATCATTAAGGTCCGTGTTTGAATGGCGTGCTACAAGTTCCCAAGCACCCCAACCACCGTTTTTCAGGCTAAATGGATTTTTGGGTTTCACGCGGCTGAAATTACCAACTTTGCCTTTATAAGGACGCGATTCACCGGTCAAGAAAACACCAGCCTGCGCATAATAACCATCAAACTCAGCATCCGGCATGCCATTTTCACGACTTACATCTGTTTTGAAATATTCACCTTGGAAACTAACCGGACCAAAAACACCAGCCGCTTCGGCGCCGTAAACATGAACACTATCGACAGCTGCAAAAGCGCCTGTGTCAATAACGCGATCACCATCACCAGCTGGCTTGGCACTAAAGCGTACTGCGCCCGTTGGGTAACGGTGACTGATACCACCACCTAGATGTAAAACATTGTCGCCCGTATTAGGGGTGAACCCCAGAACATTGACCGAACCACGTACATCAACCGAGATGTCTTCGTCATCACCGGTATCGTCGTTTCCGGCATCTTCATTGAACACGCCCGCTGCAAGAGACCAGTTATCACTGCCACCCAAAACATTGAGACCGATCAGCTCGCCTCTTGTGAAAGCGTTGGTTGGCGCAGCGCGCTCAATAAAAGAGATATAATTTGAACTGGTATTGTTCTCCAAACCAAAAGACGGTTTATGGTGTCCAACCTTAACATCGGCGGCATCAATGCCTGTATAGGTCAATGAAACCTCTTTGAAAGCTACGCCTTCTTCGGCGAAGTCGATTTCGGACTTATACTCGAAATCCTCACCAAGCTTACCTTTCACACCAAGCCTTGTACGACGGAAATTGGCATTGCTGGCATGATCTTTTTTGTCATCATCAAAAGCTGTAGCATCAAGATGGACACGGCCAAACGGTTGGAAAGAGTATTTGCCGTCAGCTGATTCAATTTTTGGCATCGGGGTCATGGTAATTTTGACATTGCTTCCCTCACCACCAGCAGCTGGTGTGATATTAGACAGTGTCTCCGCAACAGCAGCCTGTTCGTTACCTTGCTCTTGCAATTGAGTTTTTTGCTGCGTAATTTGCGCGTCTTGCTTCTTGATCGTCTTACTTTGCTGCTCAACAACCTTTGACAGATTTTGAACTTGAGATGAAAGCTGCATAAGATGAGCTTGTATGGCCTCCATCGACATTTTCTCCGTCGCCATTGCCGGGCTTGTTGTCGTTACTAGTGCAACTGCCGATGAGAGAAGTAGAGTTTTCTTAAACATAGTTTTTTCCTTTTTGATATGTGTATCTATTCATTTCTTATTGCGTTAATTTAGTAATGCGTTGTTGCATGGTTTTCAGTTCTTCTGCAGGAAGAGGGATTAAGCCCTTCTCAGACAGGTAACCAAATTCACCAGCCGCTTCATCACTGATTAGCTCTGTTGCAAATTCTTTAAAGCCCGCAGTTTTACCGATATGGGCATTTTTTAGGTATACGTAGAGTGAACGTGAGATGCCGTATGAGCCGTTTGAGATATTGTCAAAAGTTGGCTCAATACCACCGACTATACTGCCTTGAACGATGTCTCCACTTTGATCGAGAAAGCTAAAACCAAAGATACCCAGTGCTTGTGGATTGCTTTGGAGTTTTTGAACAATCAAATTATCGTTTTCACCCGCTTCGATATAACGGCCATCTTCACGCAGGAGGTGGCAGGATTTTTTGCGGACTTTTTTGTCAGGAAAAGCTGCCTTGAACGCTGGTAAATCTTTACAAGCCTTCTCCATGACAAGTTCAGAAAAAGCATCGCGCGTACCAGATGTTGTTGGCGGACCGTAAACCTCAATTTTTACATTGGGCAGTGATGCATCAACATCGCTCCAATTTTGATTTGGATTATCTACAAGCTTTCCGTCTACAGGAACTTTTTTGGCTAGAGCTAAAAATATTTGCTCTTTAGATAAACTATAACGGTCAGCTTTTTTAGAGTTTGCTAAAACGATGCCATCATAACCCAGCTTGATTTCTGTGATGTCTTTTACGCCGTTTTTTGCACAAAGTTTTTCTTCACTTTGTTTGATGGCTCGTGAAGCGTTGGAAATATCCGGATGCATTTCTCCTGCTCCTGCGCAAAAAAGTTTAAATCCACCGCCTGTACCAGTTGATTCAACAATTGGCGTGTTGAAGTCTGTGTTGTTGCCAAATTCCTCGGCGGTGACCGTTACGAAAGGATAGACTGTAGATGAACCGACAATTTGGATGTTGGTTCCAGCTTGTGCCTGTAAAGGCAGAGCCAGTACCACAAGCGCTATAAATGTATATAAAGTTTTCTTCATAATATTCTCCTTTGGTTTAAAGTTATGAATGGTTTTAAAATTGTTAATTCTGTTTTTAGGTACAAAAAAAGCGGTTTTTAAAACCGCTGGAATAGAATAGAATTTTTTGATTACCCCTAATGGGTTAAGACTCACGCTGAATCGTATACTCGGCCTTTTTAAATAGGCTTGGTTCGTTATTGTGCAGGCGCTGCTTATAAACATCATTTTTTGCAACATCCTGCTAACTCTGAAAGTTCAATCACTGTTGAGCATCCCTCTGTTTTACTGTCTCTGGTTTTTGCAATTTCTGTGCTACAGCAATCGTCGACCATGAAGCGGATCAAATCCTGAAAAACTGCAAAATCTACCGTATAGATAACGGATCGCCCTTCTTTGCGGGATAAAATCAATCCGGCATTGCTCATATGAGAGAGATGAAATGAAAGGCTGTTATGAGGAATTCCTAATTGTTCGCTAAGCGTACCAGCTGCCGCACCATCTGCGCCGCACTGAACAAGCAAACGAAACGCCTTCAGGCGGGTTTCCTGTGAGAGAGCATCAAAAGCTATGAGTGCGTCTTGTATGTCCATAGGTCTAGACTTATAGACACATAATCATGGCGGTCAAGAACTTTTTTTATAAAATTAAATATTTTCCCATGCTAAAGGTTATCACTTCATAGAGCACTTTTTGTACCGCCCATTATCCTATTCACTATGGAAAATGGTGGTGCTTGCAGCCACTCGCTAACTTTTCTCAGGAGGTTATGCGGTACTATCATCCATGTAATGCATCACCAGGTCATACATGGTAATAACGCCGAGGGCCTTACCCTTTTCTATTACCAAAGCACGGCTGTGATTGACCTGCTCCAGTAAGCGGATGGTATAGCGTATATTCATGT
>JAJFGS010000006.1 GCA_021775995.1 Alphaproteobacteria bacterium | reverse complement strand
TATAAACCCCTAAAAGCTCTAATTCTAACGTATAGTTTGGCATTTATTTGGTTTCCCCTCTTTCTCTTCAACTTTATTGTTTAAAATCAAAGAGATAACCACCCTATTATAATACCATTACATCATTGAAAAATAGTTAATCCTTTACAGAAAAACTCATAAAACCCAATCTTGCAACATATAAAAATGCTTGAACCAACCAAAACTATATCGTTAAATATTGCCACTGCTCATACGCCTTATATCCTCACCAAATTGCAGAGAAAATCATGGAAGAATACAATAATGACTGAACAGACTATCAAACCAATATTCTGGTTCTGGTTTCCAATCATATGGATGATTGGTCAACTTAGTGCGGAAACCTTACTCCCCCATGATTTACTTATAAAAATACATTATGAGGGTGGTCTACATGAATGGCTACAAATCGTAATGTTAATCATGGTTTTCGGACTGGCCTGCAAAATCCTGTTATCAATGGAACGAACAACCAATATCTGGTTAAAACTATGGATTGCCGCTGCAGCCTTTGGTAGCTTCTATGTCGCCGCCGAAGAAGTAAGCTGGGGACAAATGATCTTCCACTGGCAAACACCAGAATCATGGAAAGCTCTCAATTATCAGGGTGAGATGAATCTACACAACACATCGAAATGGTTTAACCAAAAACCAAGACTTCTCCTCGAAATCGGAATCATTGTCGGCGGCCTGATTATCCCCCTTCTGTACCGATTTAAAATGGAATGGTTACCTAAAAAATTTATAATTATTTACCCACCAGCCATTCTGAGCATCACAGCCATCATTTATACCCTCGCGAAATTCAGTCATAAAATAAGTAAAATGTTTTTCGATGTCAGAATTTTCCAACGCGCCAGTGAAGTAGAAGAACTCTATCTCTACTTCTTTGTCCTGCTTTATATGGTTGTCCTAAGCCAACGGATTTTGAAACAGCATAAGCCATAAACCCTTTAAAAGAACTGGCCTTATTACCACTTTATTAAGAACTGCTTCGATATTAGATATTGTTAAAACCACACCAGCTATATTTCCTGTGAAATTAAAGCCCTAAGATTTTATCTACATCAAAAAATAGGAAAAAATGGTGCCGCAACCAGGATTTGAACCCGGGGCCTGATGATTACAAATCAACTGCTCTACCAACTGAGCTATTGCGGCCTATATAAGCCATACCAATCGAATTGCTTTATTAGCTTTATTGCACTGACGATGCAAGACAAAACTCTTGATATAACAAGATTATAACCCAGAAAAACCTGAAAAAACAGAAATCACAAGATTGATGATAAGAACTACGACACAGTGCTAAAAATTGGCGTTCTTACCTTTTTTCTGATAAATTAGGGTGTTAAGTCATTTTTTCCTAACTTATTGAAAAAAGGTTATTTTTATATGTCCGATGGCAAACAGGAAGGTGCTACAGAACAGTTATTAAGCTGGGTGGTTATCAACGCAATAATCTTGATAAGTCTTTATTTTGTATATCGCAATTATATGCCTGAAACTCTAGGTTTTATACGATGGGTAAGATATATAGAATTATGGTTAATAACTCTGTTTACGGTAGAATCCTATAGTGTAGCATTACCCAGCGGCGAAGTTATAAACGTAGAACAATTACGCGATTATATTTCAACTATCCCGCGAGAAACATTAGACGCATCAAGAATAGGAGATATTACACGTATAGCCCTCTACCCCTTAAAATGGGTTGTCGTTGGAATAATAGGCATTATCGGCTTTTGGACTTACACTCGTGGACCAGGTACACAATACACAGAAATATTTAATTTAGACCGGTTTATAAAATTTCAAGCCAAAAATTTTCCAATCATTTCCCCATTTATTAATTTTAACCCTTCAGACCAACCTCCTCGCCCTCCTGGATCAGATGTGCCTGCAGAACTACCTGCTTTTGCAGAAGCATTAGGGCCTGAAGAATGGCTAGCCTATTATCAAGTCCCTTTCATTGATAATAAAATGAATAAAAATATAGCCTTCAAAGCATTTTCACGCCAGTTAGGATCACGGTGGAAAGGCACTAAAAATTTAGCTCCTTACAAACAAATTATATTAGCCGCCTGCTGTTTAAAAGCATCAAGGAAAAGAGAAGATGCCGATAGAATGCTTGGTCGATTAGCACACTGTTGGTCACATAAAAGCGGATTAAAACTAGGCAAAGAAAAAGGACTTTTAAAAGAAGCCAGACAGGTCTTAAATAACAAAGAATTATCAATGAGTGTCTTAAAAAAATGTAATCAACATGCATGGGAAACGACTGCTTTATTACGAGGCTTATTAACCGCAAGAGATGAGGGGGGGGTTTTATCTCCTTCCCAATTTGTATGGCTCCGCGCATATGATAGAGAACTTTGGTATCCTTTAAACAATTTAGGACGCCAATCAAATCATATTGAAGCGATTGGAGCCATGGCTCATTTCAAGGCAGAAAAAAGAGCGCAACGTCCAATCCCTAAACCGAAAGTACATGATGCGGTAACAGCAATTGAAAGTTATATGAATGATGGGAACTCACGACCAATCCCAAAATTAGACTATAGTAAATCATCAAATAAACGTGGGATTAAAAAACTAAAACAAGCATAAACAAGGAATTTATAAATGGGATTATTTAACAAAAAAGACCTTACATCTTCAGCAGAAGTGGTCGACAAACATCTAATTTTATCTCTACCTAATGCTATAGAGCCTATTGTTTGGCGCATGGAACTAGATAAAATTGGAACAGCCTCTTTTGAAATTAAACAAACTAAAAATGACAATGCGTACAACCTTATTCTTAAAGCTAAAAAGGGAACTGCAGAAACAATTGCTCCTTTTAACGATAAAGAACAAGCTCTTGACGCTCTTATCCATGCGTCAAAGGCTCTTCAAAGACCGGAAGGTATCAATAAAAACAGTAACGATAGCCCAGTTAATAACAATACGACACACGATTCTAACAGCAATACGAAAAGAAGTAACAAATGGCTATTTCTTTTTATAGGATTTTTGGTCGTAATTGCACTTTATATTTACATGACCAATCAACTCCCTAATAAAATAAATAATTTAGGCAGTAATACCTCACAAAGCCTTTCGTCAGACAATGATCCTCTATCACAAACAGGGGTTCCTTTATCTGCCGATGATTTTTTAAACGGATTATAACTTTTTTAACAAAAACAAATAAAGCATGTCATTAGATAGAGAAAAATATGGATATGGGAAGCACTTCATCGCCCGCGATGTTAGGCCTCTTTATGTCCGCTTTGGTGCTGCCTTACAAAAACCGACTTACGCTCTTACAACATGCGTGTTTGGCATTGGTTTGTTTTTTTCCTTTCCTAACACATATCTATATTCAGATATCATTCTTATCATTTACCTCCTCTTTTTTTGGTGGTTGAAAACAAGGGATAGAAGCCTTCCTGGAAAGCTTCCTATTGGTGCACCTTACATAGATAAAAAGAATATGAACGCTGGCAAAACAGGGCAAGCCGAAGGTATTTTGTTTATCGGAAACCATCAAAGAACAAAACAACAAATTTGGTATAGTAATTCTGATGCTCGTACACATATCCTTTATCTGGGAACGACAGGCTCTGGTAAAACAGAAGGACTTAAATCATTTGTAACAAGCTCTTTATCATGGGGTTCTGGCTTCGTTTATGTTGATGGTAAAGCAGACACAGATCTTTGGTCATCCCTATCCTCGCTCATTCGTCGTTTAGGCCGTGATGATGATCTTTTGGTTTTAAACTACATGACGGGAAACAGTGACGCGCGGGCACCGTCCAATACAATGAATCCTTTTTCTAGTGGATCAGCCTCCTATCTAACACAAATGTTAATTTCGCTTATGCCAGAAGCAGAAGGCGACAACGCCATGTGGAAAGAACGTGCGGTATCATTACTCAGCTCACTCATGCCCGCTCTAACATGGAAGCGTGATAACCAAGATTTTCCACTTTCTGTCAGTTCAATTAGAAACTATTTAGGACTAAATTATGTTATAAAACTTTCACGCGATGAAGCTATTCCTGAAAAGATTCGTGAAGGTCTCGTTGGTTATCTTGACACGCTGCCTGGCTTTATTCCTGATGCTTTTGATGATGAAGGAAAAGAAAAACCCGTCGGTCCCGATCAACCCATGGTGGATACAACAACAGTTAGACAGCAACACGGTTATTTAACCATGCAATTTACCCGTGCACTACAATCTCTTGGTGATGACTATGGTTATATTTTTGATACCTCTGCTGCCGACATTGATATGGTGGATGTTGTCTTAAACCGTCGTATTTTAATTGTTCTTATCCCAGCCTTAGAAAAATCTGGTGATGAAACAGCAAATTTAGGTAAAATTGTTGCGGCCACCATTAAGGGAATGATGGGATCAACGCTTGGTTCCACCTTAGAAGGAGAAAGCACCTCGGTCATTGAAAATAAACCAACGCAATCATCAACACCTTTTATGGTTGTTTTTGACGAAGTAGGATATTATACGGCGCAAGGTATGGCAGTGATGGCTGCACAAGCACGCTCATTAGGTTTCTGTCTTATTTTCTCCGCGCAAGATCTTCAAGCGATGGAAAAACGTGTAAAAGAAGAAGCGCGCTCTATCACAGCCAACTGTAACATCAAAATTTTTGGTAAGTTACAAGATCCAACACAAACGCGTGAATTTTTTGAAAACCAAATTGGAAAAGATTTCATCGCGAAAGTCTCAAGCATGCAACTATCTGGCGGCATGTCAACTGGATCTTATAGGGATACACAACAAGCACAAATAGATCTAGGAACAAGGGCCGATTACGATGATTTAAAAGACCTGAAAGAAGGTGAAGCCATTATTTCTTTTGCTACGGATGTAATCGATACAAATATTTTTTACTCCAATCCAGGGTTTGCCAAAGCAATGCGTGTTACGCGCTATTTAGCATTGCCAGAAGTTGATGAATATCTGATAAAAAATTCAGATAAAATAACAAGACTTCGTGATGCTCTATTTAACAAAGACTGGACCGCCACCAAAGCTGATGTTGCTCTAGAAACCCCAGATGAAATTAAATCATTGGTTGACGGTATGGCACTTGGTGTCAAATCCTATGACGACCCTATAGATCAAGGAATTACTGCTTTAAGTGAACTCCATGCACAACAACACCCACTCGAAGCTCAAGAAGCAATACGCGCCCTGAGTGAACCTCAAAAAGCTCCTCCACCTGTTGAACAAGATACGCCTGCTCCAGCGCAAACACCAGACCCCGTCATCCCAACCCAGGAAAAAGAAGCCATAAGCTGGCATACTTTAAATAAAGAAACACCTGAGGAAAAAACAGAAAGCGATACAATAAAAACAAGTGAAAACATTGTAGCACCCGTAGCAAAAAAATTGGGATCTGCTGCTGAAAAAACTCTTCAAGATGCAGGCAAATTACTACGGAAAGCTTTGTTCAAATCTGATGGTAAAGAAGCACCTGATGCCACCGAATAACACTCAAAAAACTAAAAATCAAAACGGTAATATTTTTATCGTTATTATGCTTGGCATATTTCTTTTTGGTGCCTTAATGTATGCTTTTTCTCGTGGTGCAAGCCAAGGCACCGGAAACCTTACCAAACAACAAGCCAAAATTGCCGCACAAGAAATATTAAATTACGCCCGCCTTGTTGAAGGTGCCGTTGACCGCGTCCGTCGTAACGGATGTAGTGAAAGTGAAATTAGCTTTGATAATGCCGTCGTAACAGGATATTCCAACCCTAATTCTCCTGTGGATTTATCCTGTCATATTTTTGAAGATGAAGGAGGTAAGGTTAGCTACATCTCTCCTCCATCAAATACTACATCTTTAGACTGGTTTTTTGATAGCGGAGTATATGTAGGGGGGATAGGCGAAGAGACAGCTCTAAGTGGGGCTGATTTGATTATATTGCTACCAGACATTAGCAAAACAATATGCGAAAATATAAATAGCATACTTGACCATGACTTCTCCTCTACCCCTATTGACAATGGAAACATTTTTGAAAATGCTGATGACAAATATATCGGAACTTTTATTAGCGGTGCCGAATCAGACATTCTTACTGGGCATTCTTCCGACGATGACTGCACACCAGTACAGCCACTTTGTATGAAAGAAACTGGATGCTTCCAAGAAGAAAGTGGTAACGAATACTATATTTTTTACCATGTCCTTCTCGCTCGGTAATATCGGGGACACCATACTTGACATCTACCTCAAATCAGATTCTAATTGATCTATGGCTCGTCAAGCACGCATCGTAATTGAAAACACTGCTCACCACATTACCCAACGCGGCAACCGTGGAGAATTTATCTTTTTTAAAAAGGCAGACTATCAAACTTATATAGATATTTTAACTAAATCTTGTGAACGGTTTAATGTATTACTATATAGCTATTGCTTGCTCCCCAATCAAATTCATCTTCTAGCAGAACCTAAAGAGGCTGAACTTCTAGCCAGAGCCATTGGTGAGGCACACCGACGTTATACAAACCACATTAATAGTATTAAAAATTGGCGCGGACATTTATTTCAAGACCGTTTCTTCTCTTACGCAATGGATGAACAACATTCGCTTCGTGCTGCACGTTATATTGAAACGCTTCCTGTTACTTTAAAGCTTACACCACGACCAGAAAATTATTTATGGAGTAGTGCAAAAGGCCGTATTAAAATCAACAAGCACTCTGACTTTATTAAGCAATTTCATTCCTTTCATGCCATTCACAATTGGGAAGAATATTTATCACGCCCGATGGATACAGATGAAATAAATCAAATTCAACTACACCTGCAAACAGGCCGCCCACGTGGGTCATCTTTATTTTTAGATGGAATTGAACAAAAAATAGGTCGTACCGTTCGCCCACAAAAACGAGGACGAAAACCTAAAATGACAAAAAAGATAGCTTTGCGTTAATTAAAAATTTCAATTTTATTTCGACCCGCTTCTTTAGCTTTATACAACACAACATCCGCTCTACGAATAGCGGAGTCTATCGTACTTTCTTCTTCAATATTTACTTCTGTAACACCGATGCTAATTGTTACTTTTATATATTGTCCCGACCTTACTCTAAATTCTTTAATCTCAATTGTTTTACGTACCCGTTCCATTACTGTATGAGCATCTTCTTTTGCCGTAGCAGGCAAAAGAATTATAAACTCTTCCCCTCCATACCTACCAAGTTCATCTTCCAATCTAATAGAATCAGCAATTGTTTGAACAACCTCTTTTAAAACCATATCGCCAGAAACATGCCCATGTTCATCATTAATAACTTTAAAATGATCAATATCCAGCAACGCAACAGAAAATGGTTTTTGATAGCGCTTTGACCGCCCTACTTCTTTTAAGCCTTTTTCTATGATAGAACGCCGATTATCAATGCCTGTTAAACTATCAGTTCTAGCGAGATCCTCTAACTTATCGGCATATATTCGAACCCTTTTAACCAAAGGCATAAAGATTAATAATGCCTCTAACAACAAAGTAATTAAAATTATAATAAGCGCGATATACTGATAGACCTGTAAACGCCTTATATATTCTAAACTCTCGGCCTCATAAGCAATATTTACGGAGTCTACATTTTGTAATAACGACCCCTGCATCAAAGCATGAATCGATTGAAAATGTTTGTTATTTTTATTAGCAAGTTCAGATGTAGAATTAAAAAAACTTTCAGAATGTAGAATAAAAGAATCAATATCCTTCATTGCCCTTTTTTGAGATTCTTCCACTTGAACAGAATAAAATGTTTTTGATTTACCTTTCGGTATTTCTACACCATCTCTAAAAAGCTGCATATGCGCACTTCTTAGCATTTCAATATCCTCAAGGGTCTTTTGCTTTACAGTTTCATTTTTAGTTTCAATATAATTTCTGATATTTAAAGAAATTAAAGGAATAAGCTTTAATTGACGGCTAGCAAACACCACATCTCGATTATTTTGCTGTTTTATAATCTCCCCAATGCCATAATGAATAATTAACGACATACAGGCAATAATAACCAAAGCCAAAATATATCCAGAAGTTAAGGCGCGTATGGGTGTTGATTTAGGTAAATTAAAAAATTCGACAAACATGGATGAAAATTCCTATTAAGAATCTAAAATGTATCACATTCTTATCGGAACGAAAATCCCTAATAATTCCAAAGCTTTCTCCAACTGATTTGCCGTTTTATGACAGAGCAATAAACGACTAGAACGTAAATCCTCATTTTCCTCCGACAATATATGGCAATTGCCATAAAAGGAACTAAAAGATTGCGCCAACTTGTGTATATACTCACACAAATAATGCGGCGCATAGTTTT
Organism: Alphaproteobacteria bacterium; assembly: GCA_021775995.1. Taxonomy (GTDB): domain Bacteria; phylum Pseudomonadota; class Alphaproteobacteria; order Micavibrionales; family Micavibrionaceae. The sequence continues at coordinate 38,072 of JAJFGS010000006.1, read as the reverse complement.
GAATAGAAAGATTTAGCGCATCTGAAAATTCACCCAGTAATAAAGCTAAATTTCTATCTTCTTCTTGAATAATAAGTGCTGCATTTTCAAATTTAATATTTTGCGCTTCAGCTTTCTTCAGCAAAGATTTAATTCGTACAGTTTGATACAGTAAATATGGTCCTGTCTTACCCTCGAAACTCGTTAAACGATCTAAATCAAAAATATAGTCGGATTGACGTTGATTTTGTAAGTCAGCAAATTTAATAGCTGCAATAGCAACTTTATAAGCAACATCAGTACGCTCCGCATCATCCATATCTGTAGCCAAGTTTGCTTCGTTCAAACGAACGGTTGCCTTATCAATAGCCATAGCAATAAGGTCTTCAAGACGCATAACTCCACCCTCACGAGTCTTAAATGGCTTCCCATCGGTACCATTCATTGTACCAAAGCCTGCATGTGTTAACTCAACATTATCATTTACAATATCTGCTTTGCGCACAGCACGAAAAACTTGCTGAAAATGTAAGGACTGACGCTGATCAACAATATAAATCATCTTTGCTGGACTATAGAGCTTCATCCGTTCAACAATCGTCGCACAATCTGTTGTACCATACATGACACCGCCATCAGATTTTTTTAAAATAAGCGGCGGAATTTCTTTTTTATCTTGATCATCTGTAACATCAATCACGCACGCGCCCTCACTGGTATAAGCAAGCTTCTTTGCCTTTAAATCATCAACCATAGGCGCAATATAGTCATGAACATCGGCCTCACCTTTCCAAAGGTCAAATTCAACGCCTAAATGCGCATATGTTTTTTTCATACCCTCAACGGATATGGAACGAATTTTCTGCCAAATAGAATAATAAGGCTCGGCCTTATCTTGCAGTTTTACTGTGATATCTCGTGCTTCTTGCATAAGTTCTGGGTTTTCTTTTGCCGCACCTGAAGCTTTCGGGTAACGCACAGCGAAATCATCCATAAGTTTTTGAACCGCATTAGAATCATTCATATCTGCGTTCAAAACAATGTTTTGTTCATCTTCACGGATATAATCACCAATCAACATCCCCATATGCGTACCCCAATCGCCCATATGAACATCTCCAAGAGTTTTATAGCCTTTAAAATTCATTATACGACGCACCGCATCACCAATAATTGCCGCCCGTAAATGACCAACGTGCATGGCCTTGGCAATGTTAGGGCCACCATAATCAAGGATAATTTTTCTATCCTCATCTGTTGGCTCAACACCAAAATTTTCTAAATTAGTTAAATAATCTTGTAAATATTCATCGGTGATATTTAAATTAATAAAACCTGGGCCAGCAATCTCAATTTTTGAAAAAATATCATTAGAGGACAAGGCATCAACAATGGCTTGAGCGACTTCACGCGGATTTTTCTTCGCTTGTTTTGCCGCTGCCATCGCCCCATTACATTGAAACTGTGCCAAATCAGGACGATCAGACACCCTTACCTGTCCTAATTCTCGAGGCAAATCCTGCGCCGCAAAGGCAGAGCCAACAAGTTCCGATAAATTTTGAGCTATTGAGGTCATTCATCACCAACCCATTCAACTTTTTCAATAGCATTTTTCCAAACGTCAATTCGATCTTTTTCTGATAAAGAAAAATCAGTTAAATTTAATGAAAAACTATTTCGATGACTGATAAAAATAAATTCAGTATTTAGAAAATTACCTTTATTATTTTTGTATGGTATTTCAGAAAGCACTATGGCACCTATACCATTTTTATTTCTTTTAGGTAAGCAATTGATTAATTTCGCCTCTTCTGAAACTTCTTTTAGAGAATTTTTTCTATTATTACATATTTGCTTTTTATCAGGGATAATATGAGTATTGTTAAATTGACAAACTACATCAATATTATAATCTTCGTAATGAAACTGTGCGATAGCAGGTATCCCAATTTGTTCTGGAAAAATATGAATTGGCTCTTTATCCGAATAATATTTAAAATCACACCAATCATATTTAAATTCATACGCCTGCGCTCGAAACGAAAAAAAACAGCTTAAGACTGATAACGATATTAAAAAAAAATATTTCATACCTATCAAATATCAACCTGCGCTTTCAACGCATTTTCTTGAATGAATTCGCGGCGCGGTTCAACAACATCACCCATCAGCGTTGAGAACAGCTCTGACGCTTTTTCTGCATCTTTCACCTGCACCTGCAATAAAATACGCGCTTCTGGATCAAGTGTCGTTTCCCAAAGCTGTTCAGGGTTCATTTCACCGAGACCCTTATAGCGTTGCATTTGGAGGCCCTTTTTACCAAGCTCCATCACAGATAAAAAGAAACCAGCGGGGCCCGAAACACGAGCGCCAAGCTTATCGCCCACCATAATTTCAGCCGTATTAAAGAAATTTTCTTCCAGAACTTTACGTGATTTATTAAGTGCACGTGAATCAGGGGAACGAATTTGATCCGCAGAAATACGTAAGGTTTCTTTGACACCACGCACCATACGAGTTAAAACGTAACCACCAACAGGCGTAAATTCACAACACCAAGTATTCTCATTTTTAACAGCGAGCGCATTCATTCGCTCCGCCAGCACATCAGCTGCCTTTTGTCCTACATCCGCATCATCATAAATACGTTCAGCAAATGCGCCAATAATAGCCGCTTGTTCAATAACATCGCGGTTTCCTGTTTTACGCGCCAATGTTTCTATACGACCTCTAAGAGGACTAACCTGTTCCAGTAAGTCACGCAAATCATTACCTGATCGATCTGACCCATCACTGGAACGTAGTTTCATATCCCCTAACGCAGATTCAATTAAAAATTGCTCCATCTCTAAGTCATCTTTTAGGTAACGTTCCCCGCCACCACCGCGCTTCACTTTATAAAGTGGCGGTTGTGCAATATAAAGATAACCCTCTTCAATAACCTCCGGCATGTAACGGAAAAAGAAAGTCAAAAGAAGAGTCCGAATATGTGATCCATCGACGTCCGCATCGGTCATGATAACAATTTTATGATAACGAATTTTATCAATAGAAAATTCTTCAGGACCTATCCCCGTCCCCAGTGCGGTGATAAGTGTTCCAATTTGTTCAGAACCAAGCATTTTATCAAAACGCGCACGCTCGGTATTTAAAATTTTACCACGAAGCGGTAATATCGCCTGCGTGCGGCGTGACCTTGCTTGCTTGGCAGAACCACCCGCAGAATCCCCCTCAACAATAAAAATTTCAGAATCTGCCGGATCTTTGGACTGACAATCTGCCAACTTACCCGGCAAATTAGAAATATCCATGATACCCTTACGACGGGTTAAATCACGAGCTTTACGCGCCGCTTCACGCGCAGTAGCCGCCTCAACGATCTTACCAACAATAACTTTTCCATCACCCGGATTTTCCTCAAGCCATGTTCCAAAACTTTCTGCCATCGCCGCCTCAACCACAGGGCGAACCTCAGAAGACACCAATTTATCTTTCGTTTGTGACGAAAATTTAGGATCAGGCACCTTCACAGATAATACGCAGGTTAGCCCTTCACGCATATCGTCACCAGTAAGCTTTACTTTTTCTTTCTTCGTAATACCTTTTTCATCGGCATATTTAGAAATAATACGCGTTAGTGCCGAACGGAAGCCCGCCAAATGCGTACCACCATCACGTTGTGGAATATTATTTGTAAAACAAAGCATTGTTTCATGATAGGCATCCGTCCATTCAAGCGCAGCCTCAACCGTTGTCCCACTCGCTTCATCAAAGTTAGAAAAAGAAATTGTATCTTTAATAATTGTTTTTTTAGAACGATTTAAATATCCAACAAAACTTTCAATACCACCCTCATAATGAAGATGAGACACCTTATCCTCTTCACCACGCGCATCAGTCAAATAAATATTAACGCCAGAATTCAAGAAAGCGAGCTCTCTCAAGCGATCTTCAAGCGTTGCAAAATCAAATTCAACCATTGTAAAGGTTTCGCTAGAAGGTAAGAATGTTACCTCAGTTCCATTACGCTCATCTTTTTCTAAATCTCGAACAGCTTTTAAATCCTCGCCCGCATCACCGTGCGTAAAACGCATTGTCCACTCTTTACCATCGCGACGTATTGTTAAATCCAAATGTTCAGAAAGTGCGTTTACAACAGAAACACCCACACCGTGCAAACCACCAGATACTTTATAGGAGTTTTGATCAAATTTACCGCCTGCGTGAAGCTGGGTCATAATGACTTGTGCCGCAGAAACTTTTTCTTCCGGATGCTCGTCTACTGGTATACCACGCCCGTTATCTTTAATCGTTGCAGAACCATCAGCATTTAAAATCACATCAACGCGGTCACAATGCCCCGCCAAAGATTCATCAATAGCATTATCGACAACCTCATACACCATATGGTGCAAACCCGACCCATCATCCGTGTCACCAATATACATTCCAGGGCGCTTACGAACCGCTTCTAAGCCTCGAAGAACTTTAATCGAATCCGCACCATAAGCGTCAATTTCTGCTTGATGCTCACCCTGTAGATTATTTGTCATTTTTTTGGCCGTTTCACTCATAATTATTTTTCCGTTTTTTAACTTAAAAAGCCCTCTAAAACCCCAAGATTTCTGCGCTTTTTAATGAATGGCTCTTTATAGCATTTGACCAACGAAAATAACAGTAAAAACCCTGTTTTTTTCACAAATATAACGCTTAATTTTTGGGTTTTTTGGCTAGATTTAGCTAAGCTGCTTCATGGATTTTTTGGGCATAAATTTGGGCTGATTCGACGTTAAAAAATTGAGCTTTTTTAGCAATAGAACTGAACAATATCTCATCCGTTCCCGTCATCCAAACTTGCCCCCCTAAGTTTTGTAACCGTTCAAACAAAGCCTCGCGTCTGCTTTCATCCAAATGGGCGGCTACCTCATCCAATAATAATACAGGTGGTGCGCCACGCTCTGCCGCCATCAAACGGCTATGTGCCAAAACCAAACCAATCAATAAGGCTTTTTGTTCGCCTGTTGAACATTGCGCTGCCTCAATATCTTTTACGGCATAAATAACCGACAAGTCACTCTTATGTGGTCCCGTGCTAGCACCGCCGACGATAGCGTCCCGATCCCGAGATTGCAGCAATTGGTAAACAAACAGTTTTTCAACCTCTACAGCAGGTGTATTTTGTAGTAATTCCTCTATTGTGCCACATGCTCTTATTTTAGCTTTAGGAAAGAACTTTTCCTCCCCCTCATCAGCACGATCACAAGAATCTTGTAACCGTCTAACAAAATCTAACCTTGCCGCCGCAATTGCAACACCAGTTTCAGCCATCTGCGACTCTAAACTATTCAACCAACTTGAATCAGCCTGCTCATCTTGTAATAATTTACTACGTTGCCGCATAGCATTTTCAAAACGAGTGACACGTCCAGAATGCCCACTATCAAAAGTAAAAATGAGCCTGTCTAAAAATCGTCTTCGCCCACTTGCTCCATCAATAAAAAGCCTATCCATTTGCGGTGTAAGCCACAAACAAGCTAAATAATCCGATAAAGCTGTTTGAGATTTTGCAGTAACGCCATTGATACGCACCATGCGACGACCAGCCTCAAAATCAAGCCCAGTACCTAATGTTACATCACCGCCGTTGGTATCAACTTTAGCAGATATGCCCCAACCTTGAACACTACCGTAACGCTGCATATCCATTGCGCTTACACCGCGAATACCACGACCTGGCGTTAAAAGAGAAATAGCCTCCAAGATATTCGTCTTACCCGCCCCATTTGGACCAGATAAGATAACCAACCCTGAGGCAACACCTTCAAGCCGAGCCTGTTCGTAACATCTAAAATTTTGAAGCATTAATTGTGTTAGATAGGACATAGAGTAGTGTAACCACTAAGGGCACTAAGGTCACGGAGTTTATTTATCTCCTTAAGAAGCTATTTCTTTATTCTTTTTTAAACGTCTGAAAACAAAATAAGAGCATAACAAAAAAGCTAGCCCTATAGATATCAAAGCAGAAATATCTGCACAATTATTAATAACCCACTGCTCTGAGCCATCTCTCATACTTGAATATTTACTCGTCCGCATCCTGCATCCACCATTAACCAATAGATAAGTGCCAAGACAAAGAAAACCAACTGCCAAACTCAAAAGACCTAAGTTTTTTGTAAAAATCTTTGATTTTATATCTACCATTATGACAGCGATCTTCTATAAAGCATCAAGCTATATAAGCTAACGATTAAAATTAAACCCGAAGGGGCATCAACACATAGAGTGATGAGGCATCACCTGTATCTTCAATGATTGTCGGGCTAGCAGAATCAGCCAAAGTTAATCGACAGCCGTCACCTTCGATTTGTGATGTAATATCCATGAGATAACGGGCATTAAAGCCGATCTCCATATTATCATTCCCATTAATTTCCAAATCCTCCGTTGCACTACCACTTTCAGGTGAATTTGCCGACAATGTCATTGTCTTGCCTTCCAACGTAATTTTTAATGCGCGAGACTTGCCATCAGAAATGGTTGATACACGATCAATAGCGGATGAAAAAGATTTCGGATTTACCTCAATAATCTTGTCATTCCCTTGTGGAATAACACGTTGATAATCGGGGAAAGTTCCATCAATTAATTTAGATGTCAAAACAATGTGATCAAAATTAAAGCGTATTTTGCTTTCAGACAAGCCAATTTGAATAACATCGCCAGCTTCTTCAACAAGCTTCCGCAATTCTGCAACAGCCTTACGCGGCAAAATAACACCTAGCATATTTTCAGCACCACTTGGTAAAGGCATTTCAAAACGTGCCAAACGATGACCATCTGTTGCCACAGCACGTAATACTTTTACGCCCTCGTTTTCAGCAGCATGAATATAGATACCATTCAGATAATAACGCGTTTCTTCCGTACTCATTGCAAATTTCGTGCGGTCAATAAGGGCACGCAGATCATTAGCAGGAACTGTAAAGCTTGTTGGCATTTCGCCTTGATTTAATTCTGGAAAATCGGCGACGGGTAAGCAAGAAAGTTTAAAATTTGAGCGCCCTGATTTCACATTCATCTGATTCCCTGAATCATCCAGAATGATCTCAACTTCACTATCATCAGGCAATTTTTTAACAATATCAAATAAAGTACCTGCAGGAGCTGTCGTCGCTCCTGTCTCCTTCACTTGAGCGGCTACTGATTCATTGATCTCCATGTCCATATCCGTTGTAGACAGGCTCAAAACACCATCCTCAGCCTTCATCAATACATTTGAAAGAATAGGAATAGTATTGCGCTTCTCCACAGCACTTTGCACATGATTTAAAGAGCGAAGAAGGGCAGCACGATCAATGGTAAATTTCATAAGGTTGTCCGTTTTTAAAAATTTATTGGAATATGAGTCGGACTATACCATAAACGCCTTGTTCACCAAGGGTTTTATTGGTTTTTCTGACAGTTTTCCCATATAAAAAGCAGGACACAAGATCCTGCTTTTAAAGAAGATAATTTTAAATAATATCCTGTTAAACAGGCTCCCTACATCACCCCGTTAACGCACGACGAAGAATCTCAATATCTTGGGCAAATGATGCATCATCATTAGAAAGTTCTTCAATCTTACGCACCGCATGCATAACAGTTGTATGATCACGGCCACCAAATTTACGACCAATTTCAGGCAATGAGCGTGCCGTCAGCTGTTTAGCCAAATACATAGCCACCTGACGCGGACGCGCAACTTGGCGTGCACGGCGAGCAGAATGCATATCAGATAAGCGGATATTGTAATGTTCAGCGACCTTACGTTGAATTTCATCAATTGTAATACGACGATCATGAGAACGAAGGAGATCTTGAAGCACTTCCTGAGTAGTTTCCAGCGTAATAGCATTTTTAGACACTTCAGCATGAGCCACAATACGATTTAAAGCCCCTTCAAGTTCACGAATATTAGAAGTTACCTTAAGAGCAAGAAACTCAAGAACAGAATCAGGCACATCAGCTTCTAATTGATCACGTTTAGCTTGAACAATACCCAAGCGTAAATCATATGTACTCGGCTGAATATCCGCAACCAAACCCCATGCCAAACGGGAACGAAGGCGTTCTTCAATACCTACAAGATCACTAGGCGCTTTATCGGCAGAGATAATAATTTGTTTATTCTGATCTACCAATGCGTTAAATGTATGGAAAAATTCTTCCTGCGTAGACTCTTTACCGGCAATAAACTGAATATCATCAATCATCAACACATCGACTGAGCGAAAAAATTCTTTAAACGCCATCGTTTCATTTGAACGCAAAGCCTTTACAAACTGATACATAAATTTTTCAGCACTCAAATACATGACTTGCTTTTCTGGCGATTGATCACCAATCATCCAAGCAATAGCGTGCATCAAATGTGTTTTACCTAGACCAACACCACCATATATAAAAAGAGGATTAAAAGGAACCGCTGCACTTTCAACAACACGACGTGCGGCAGCATGTGCTAAAGCATTTGGCTTACCAACGACAAAACTATCAAATGTAAATCTCTGATCTAAAGGGGACGCAATTTCAAATTTCTCTGGCGTCTGTTTTGAATTTTCATTTGCTTTTTTATTTTTCGATGAAGCTTCATCATCTTCATGCATAGCTCCTTGAACGACAACTATTTCAAGACGTTTAATATCTGAGCTTTTTTCTACACACATCTCTAAAATACGCTTTGCGTAATGTGTTTGGATCCAATCCTTCATAAAACGTGTCGGTACAGAGACCTCTAAAGTCCCATGGTATTGCGCCTGGAGCGTCAAAGACTTTAACCAACTACGAAATACAGCCTCGCCAAACTCGCTACGTAAAGCTTTATAAACTTGCTTCCATATCGCTGTGATTTCTTTACTCGGCGTCAAAGTCTCCGCACTGTAATCTTTTTGTACTTCTTTTAAGTTAACAGCTAGACCCGTTTCATTATCAGTCATCTTCTTTATATTCTCCAGTTCACAAATGTTAAAAGTATGTGCTTTAAAAAAGCAACAAAAATCCATCACAAAGTTTTATTTTTTTGTGTTCTCAATAGTTAAATAGTAATTTTTTAAAAAGGTTAGAACTTAAATTCAAAAATGAAAATTTTAAATATTTTAAGTTTTTTCCTCACATCAGTTATTTAATTTTTAGAAACTAAATAAATAATTTTGATCTTTTACAAGATCATGATTGATGTAAAAAAAACCAACCAATCAAACGGGAAAATTCCCCCAAATTATTCACAACTTATTGCAAGTACTTTTGTGTTTGCTTGTGAATAACTAAGATGACATTAAACAATTTTTTTTCCTGGTCAATGGTGATTCATACAAAAAATAAAAAAAGAAATTTTATTTTTCTTGACTCGTAATTTTATAAAAAAACCTGGCATAAAATTTATGTCAGGTTTGATGATATCTATTTATCATATAAAAAAGCGCGTCAGATTAAGATGTGCTTTAAAAGGATTATTTTAATTTTTGGCAGCCTTAATACGTGCGCTTAAACGAGATATTTTTCTTGCTGCCGTATTCTTAGGCATAATACCTTTTGCAACACCACGTTGAATTTCAGGTTGGGCATTTTTCAATGCTTCCTCTGCTGCCTTTGTATCACCAGCAGTTAACGCAAGCTCAATCTTTTTAATAAATGTACGAATACGACCACGGCGCGCACCATTTATATCAGCACGACGAGCGTTACGACGAATACGTTTTAGGGCAGAAGCATGATTAGCCATGTTTAAACTCTTTTCTTCTCTTAATATATACCAAACACATAAATGTGAAGGACGTTAAATTCTTTACAATTACCGCTTAAGTGCGGAAAAACCAATCTCCAAATACCTATGTAAGTGCTTAGGATCTGTGTGTTTTACGCATCTCACCTCCCAATGTCAAGATAAACAAACTAGCAAAATAGAGGAATTTTTTCCTCTATTGGGTGGCGGGGCTAATCGAAAACTTAACAAGCTCGGAAGTCTTTGATTTTTCAAGAAAAATTTCTAGCTTTTCTTGCTCGCGGGTAAATATATTGGGAGCAATTTTATGCCAACCCATCTGACTCAAAGCCTCACTATAAAAAGTCAGAACATTCGATTCATTAATATTTTCACCTATTGCCGTCGCATAGGCAATACGCCCTTCAGCCTTATCAAAGCTCAAACTCATATCCTTAACTTCAGTCAGTCCTGACATAACAGGAATATCGTACAAACTTTCAAAAAATTCTGGGTCGGCAGCATAAGATTTGTCTACCCACACTACCAAAGAGATAGCAGCCAATATAATTAGATAATAATGTAATATTCTCATCTATCTGTTGTACCCTACTTCTGCTTGCTGGGGCAATAAAATGTTGAACGACCCGATTGAACGATGCGTTTTATGCCGCCAGTTTTATCAATATTGCAATTACAGTCAGGACAAGCCTTTCCCTCTTGGTCATAAACCTGAAAGTTATGTTGAAAATAACCCAATCCGCCGTCTGTATGACGGTAATCTTTTAATGTACTGCCGCCAGCATTGATTGCCCTTCTTAAAACATCACGAGTTGCAATAACCAACTCTTCCGCTTTCTTGGCCGTAATCTCCCCCGCTAGCTTTTGTGGATTTATATTAGATTGATACAGTGCCTCACTTGCATAAATATTTCCTACCCCCACAACCATACGTTGATCAAGAAGTGCTTGCTTGATCGATGCTTTCTTATTTTTAAAAGATTCTACCAAATAAGGAGCGGAAAATTCATTGCCTAATGGTTCAGGACCCAAATGCCTAAAAGCAGCATGAGTTTCCAATTCACTCGCTTTTAAAATAAAAACCATACCAAAGCGGCGTGGATCATTATAAATAATTTGTACACCATCTTGCAGCGTTATAACCATATGGTCGTGTTTTTTTAGGTCATATTTATTGTTTTTAGGATTAATCAAAATCCTTCCTGACATACCAAGATGAACAGACAAAATAAGCCCACCATCAAAATAAACCAATATATATTTTGCACGGCGCTTTAATGACACAATGGACAATCCTGCCAGTTCCCCTTCCATATTTTTGGGGAAAGGCACGCGCAAATCTTTACGATATAATTTAACTTTACTGACCTTATTGTTCAGCATAACAGGCGCAAGGCCGCGCATTACAGTTTCAACTTCGGGTAACTCAGGCATAAATAAAGCTTATTCTAAAACGCTCCATACCACAATCTTGTCTTCTGCTCGATTTAAAACAGGATGATAAGGTGGAACGTAAATTTTTATATCTCGCGGAGGCACCTGCCAAATAAGTTTTCCTTTATATTTCACAGCCATTAGCGGCATCTTGCTACGTGTTAAAACTGAATACTTAAATGTTTCACTTTCAGGTGGCCCTCTATTTAAATCGGGCATCAACATGACAATACCATCTTGAATTTTATAATCACCGTTTGAATAATATCGTTTCTTTGACGCCTTATTAGGAATAATAATTAATCTATATTTTCCCTTTTTCATCTCTAGCAAAGCTTTCTCATTTTTAAGACGTGCTTGCCATGCTCCTGAAATTTCTTTCTCAGATATAGATTTTTGACGTTTATATGTAGTTTTTTCAGAGGTTGGCTTTTCTCCCGCCGCACGATTGGCCACCCTCCCTGCTTTCTTAAAGAGATCAACATCATTTTGTTGAACTTTATCCGAAACATCAGAAGAATAGAGTTTTTGATAAGCTAGATAACCCACCATAATCAATGCCAAGGCTCCTAGCCCCAAAATAACTACACCAATGAGGTTATTACCGATCTGTTCCTTTAAATTTTGTCCCCGATTTCCCATAGGGTATTATAACTTAAATCAAATAATTTTAACAAGAAGTTACTTTGATTTAGTAAAGGTTACAAAAAAAAGGCTGGAAAGTTTCCAGCCTTTTTAAATTCCTTAGTAATGGATAGATGAATTACATCATACCAGGCATACCGCCCATTCCACCCATGCCGCCCATATCAGGCATACCGCCACCAGCTGCACTAGACTCATCTTCCGAGTCAGTCACAACAGCTTCGGTTGTAATCATCAGACCGGCAACAGAGGCCGCATCTTGCAGAGCAATACGAACAACTTTTACAGGGTCAATGATACCCATTTTGATCATATCAACGTAGTTGTCGTTCTGTGCATCGAAACCTTGCTTGTCATTATTATCTTCCAACAATTTACCGACAATGATAGACCCTTCAGAACCTGCATTTTCAACAATCTGACGAATTGGTGCTTGAAGAGCGCGTTTGATAATTTCAACACCAACTTGTTGGTCTTCATTATCAATCTTCATACCATCCAATGCTTTTGAAGCATAAAGAAGAGCCGTACCGCCACCTGCGATAACACCTTCTTCAACAGCGGCACGTGTTGCATGCATAGCATCATCAACACGATCTTTACGTTCTTTCACTTCAACTTCAGTCGCACCACCAATACGAAGAACAGCAACACCACCAGCCAATTTAGCCAAGCGCTCTTGTAGTTTTTCTTTATCGTAATCAGAAGATGTTTCTTCAATTTGTGCTTTAATTTGTGAAACACGTGAATCAATGTTTCCTTTATCGCCAGCACCATCAATGATTGTTGTTTCGTCTTTTGTAATTTGAACTTTCTTCGCTGTACCAAGCATATCGATTGTTACCGTCTCAAGCTTAACGCCCAATTCTTCAGAAACAACTTGTCCACCAGTCAAGATAGCCATGTCTTCAATCATCGCCTTACGACGATCACCAAATCCAGGAGCCTTAACAGCGGCAACTTTCAAACCACCACGTAGCTTGTTCACAACCAAAGTTGCAAGAGCTTCACCTTCAACATCTTCAGCCACAATCAATAATGGACGACCTGATTGAACAACAGCTTCTAGAATAGGAAGCATTGCTTGTAGGTTACCCAATTTTGATTCATGGAAAAGAATGTATGGATTTTCTAATTCACAAGTCATCTTGTCTGGGTTTGTAATAAAGTAAGGAGACAAATAACCACGGTCAAATTGCATACCTTCAACAACTTCAAGTTCGTTGTGTAAAGATTTAGCTTCTTCAACTGTGATAACACCTTCATTACCCACTTTTTCCATCGCTTCGGCCAACATATCACCAATTTCAGTATCGCCATTGGCAGAGATTGTACCGACTTGTTTAATCTCTTCGTTAGTTTTAACATCTTTCGCACGTTTCTTAAGATCTTCAACAACGGCAATAACAGCGGCTTCAATACCACGTTTCAAATCCATTGGGTTACGACCAGCAGAAACAGCTTTCATACCTTCACGAGCAATTGATTGCGCCAATACTGTTGCGGTTGTTGTACCATCACCAGCATGTTCAACAGCTTTCGAAGCCACTTCACGAATAAGCTGTGCACCAATATTTTGGCGAGGGTTTTTAAGTTCAATTTCTTTGGCAACAGAAACACCATCCTTGGTCGTACGTGGTGCACCAAAAGATTTTTGGATCACAACGTTACGACCTTTTGGTCCTAATGTTACTTTTACAGCGTTAGCAATAATATCAACGCCTTTCATCATTTCATCACGAGCATCCTCGTGGAATCTTACATCTTTAGCTGACATTGGGTTTTCTCCTTTACTTGTCAATTTTGCCTCAAGCGGGCAAGCCCGCTACAGCATTCATTCATTAAAATATTGGTTAGGCAGCAATGACACCGATAATATCGGATTCTTTCATTACCATAAGCTCTTCACCATCGACTTGTACTTCCGTACCAGCCCATTTTGAGAAAATGACGCGATCACCAGATTTCACATCTAGCGGGCGTACATCACCATTGTCATTAACGTGTCCCGTTCCGACGGCAACGATTTCACCTTCCATAGGTTTTTCTTGTGCTGTATCTGGAATAATAATCCCACCAGCTGTTTTAGCTTCCTGCTCTATGCGACGCAGTAAAACTCGATCATGTAATGGACGAAATTTCATTTTTATTCTCCTCTAAGAGTTTGATTTCGTTAGTAAAATTAGCACCTCACCATGAGCATGCTAAAACCCTGATTCCAGAGCTGATGTGTTATAGCATAAGAAATCAAAAATTTTCAAGAAGATTCAACATTAAAAAACCAGCGGAAAACCGCTTCCAGACCTATTTTTGTGTAAAATATACGGCAAAATAGTTACACAGTTCATCAAGCCCTGTATTTATGGGTCGTAAGATTTAAAAAAAATCATTTTGATAGGGATATTTATATAATTTATTCAGCTGCGTCGTCGCTACCAAAACCACTTCATCCTTCAAATGTTTAGGAGCTTCCATATCTTGGATTTTCTCTAAAACATCTTCATAAAATTGAACATTTGTATTGATAATTTCTTTTTCCAAACGATAGACATTATCAACAATTAATTCTGGCGATGAATCATTTTCCATGATCGTTGTAATAAGAGCATGCAAAACACGGCGCATCGAATGAGGCATCGTTGTCGCTGGAATCAACAAATGTGGAATAGAGAAAGTACCGTCATCCTGTTTCCGCAACTTCGGTAGAATACCTTTTAAATCACTTAGCTTGGATGGCACCCTCTGATTTGTTCGGTGAATACCACGGTTTTCTATTTTCAATAGACAGGAATCAAAAACCTTGATCTCCATAGGAACAGAAACAGTATAGGGAATATTAGTATCGATGAAACCATAGGACAAAAATAAATCAAGTGTGTCATAACGCCCATAAGCAGCATAACATTCACACCGCCCAGAAAATGGTTGGACATTTTTGACAAGCAAAGAACCATCTTTGAAAGCAAAAGAAGACCCGCGATAATCGTGGTTTAAAAAATCAATAATCGGCATGACGTATAAATTCATTTTACCTGATTCATCTCCCTTACCGATAAAACGAGATTGAAAAAAGCACCAGCACAAAAACTCCTCCTCTGACATAGATCCCGCTTCTCCTCTGACAAAGTCAGCTATTTTTGTCTCTGCAACCATTTCACTTTTAGCAGCGAATAAAGGTTCAAATAACGCAGGAGCTTGTTTGTATTTTGGAGCTATCCATTGTTCTTGGTAGGCACTTATCTTTTTTGTTAAATTAAAAAAATCAATCACATGTTGAATAATCTCAGCCTGAACAGGAGAGAGAATATCGAGATTTGGATCACAGTATAAAAGATTATCTTTAACTGTCATGTTCGCTGCATGGTAAGGAACCAACAAGTCTTCCAGAACTTGAAGAATAGGCATTTTGTGTACCGTTGGCCCAGTCATCTCTACTCTTACGTCGCTGCCAGAAATAATAACAGTCAGCCTGTCATGAAACCATGCGCCATTTTCAACCATTAAAGTTTTTAAAGCTTTAAGTTTTTCAGCGGCTTGTTTGTTGTCTGCCTTGATAATCATATGTTCCTCTTTAAGAATTTTTGGAAAGCTTATTTTGTTTATAACAATACACCTTAAGGAACAAGACACGTGATCAGCTTGTAGGCATGATGACTAAATCATTGTAAAATAATAACTTTTTCTCTAAAAACCAGCAAAAAACCGCCCCTAGTAATGTTTTTGTAACAAAATCTATGGTATAATCGTGGGTATGACTGATTTGCACAATAATAACTGCGAATTAACGATCCAGCTTCAGGGCTTCCGTCTGACCACAGCCCAGATATACTATCATTTGCCCGATCACCCAAGAGTTCTACAGGAATTTATCTGGCAACATTATGATCTCGCCCCCAAATTTCCAAAGTTGTTTAATTTTTTAGATTTTTGGGAACAAGAAATTGATGGCTCGCTCCACTCTGTCTATGTGGCTAAAAAAGAAATTATCAGCCCTGCAGACAGCAAATTCTATGATGCAGAATTCACGATTCAGTGATTAAGTTTTTGTTAACTTAAAATTATAGTTCCGTCCCAGGGGCGATGGTGACTTTAAGACCATCCAATTCTTCGCTCATCAATAGCTGACAAGACAGACGAGAATTATCCTGAATATCAATTGCTTCATCCAGCATATCTTCTTCTTCATCCTGCATCCCATGCAACTTAGGCAACCACGCTTCATCAACATAAACGTGGCAAGTGGCGCAACAACACGCACCGCCGCATTCGGCCTTTAACGGTAAACCGTAATCCTTGATAATTTCCATCACACGCCAGCCCTCTAAAGCTTCTAGCTCATGCTCTTTACCACCTATATCTGTAACAAAAATTTTCATGCTTTATTTGTTTTAAACAATGCCAAAAACACATAGGCCATGCCTGCCGTACAAATTAAGTTTTTTATCATATCAATGATAAGGCGAAAAATTAAAAATCCAGTATCAACAAAAGCATTACCTTCCGCTTGTCCCGAAATACCTAACAGGGCTTCCCCTAATAACTGTAACGCCAAAAAAGCAGGAACAGCACAAACCAACCAAACGCCTATCATATGAAATGTTAGGCGCGTTGGTTCTAATTTTTTTAATATCTCTCCTAATGGCAAATTGGCGGACAAAGGAATATAAAGCCATAAAAAGCGGAATAAAAGTAATGCCGTTGTCATCATAATAACACCAACAACGGCAAAACGCGGATCTGCATTTTGTGGGTCCATATTTTCAGGAAAGTATGGAAGTAAAAAAGCGTAATATCCTGCAATTAAAAAATTGATCAAAACATAAGCGATTGTCCCAGCCATAACGCCATTACCCCGTGACTGCAACTCCATCATATCTTGATCATCATCACCACTCGGACGAAACGGCCAACGATGCGTCCCCGTCATCACAGTCCTTGCCCAATGGCTTAGCAACCAACCTTCAAGAAAAAAGGCTGGAAGCAATATAATTGCTGTAAACCAAAGGCTATCACTTTTAATAAAAGTTGATAGCGCAGTAAAACAAGCAAGTTTAACCAAAAAAGGAATGGCTGCCATGGGTACTAAATAACCAATTTCTGACCATGTCTTTCGGTAGGCCAAGCCAACAACAGTTATAATATCAAATGATGCCATATTAAAACTCTATGCCGCCTTATTATCAACACCAAGCTTTTCTTGCAGGCTTGATGAAGAGGTTGTGTATTGAAAACGTAATTTTTTATCAGGATACACATAACGGAACGCTTGTTGCGCCATAAGAGCGGATTCATGAAAGCCTGACAAGATAAGTTTTAATTTCCCTGCATAGCTATTGATATCCCCGATAGAGAAAATACCCGTTGTATCGGTCTCAAATTTTTCAGTGTCTACAGGAATAAGATTTTCATGCAAGTTCAACCCAAAGTTCGCAATTGGCCCAAGCTTCATGGTCAAACCATAAAAGGCAAGCAAAGTATCGCATTCAATTGTATAAAGCTCTTCTCCCTTCGCTTGAACAGTCACACTATGAAGTTGCCCACCTTCACCATGAAGTTCTTTCAGATTACCAACATAGCTTTTCATTTTACCTGCCTCTTCCAATTTTCGCATCTTGGACACACTGTCAGGTGCGGCGCGAAAATCAGGACGACGACGAACAAGCTGCATTGATTTTGCAATGGGCTGTAAATTCAAACACCAATCCAGCGCACTATCGCCACCGCCGGCAATTAAAATATTTTTATCTTTAAACTGGTCCATCTTCCTCACAGCATAAAAGAGAGACTTGCCTTCATAATCTTCTAAGTCTGGAATATTAGGTTTCTTTGGTGTAAAAGAACCACCACCTGCTGCAATCACAATAACGGGCGCTTCTAAAGTTGTTCCTTCATCTGTCGTAAGTTCCCAATTGCCATTATCCAGCTTGGTTAAACTCTCAGCCATCTGCTGTAAATGAAAAACAGGTTCGAAAGGTTCAATCTGTTTCATCAAATTATCGGTGAGTTCCTGACCCGTAATAACAGGAAAGCCCGGAATATCATAAATCGGCTTTTCAGGATAAAGCTCCGCACATTGTCCGCCTGGACGATCCAGAATATCCACCAGATGCGCCTGCATATCCAGTAAGCCCAGTTCAAAGACAGCAAAAAGCCCCACAGGCCCTGCGCCTATAATAATAACGTCTGTTTTGTGTTTATTTTTTTCCATCGCGCTCATAAGTAAATAAAGAAATAGAAAAATACAGCGCAAAAGACAAGACCAAAGGTACAAAACCTGCATGCATACCGAATAAAGTATCACCTGTCGCAAATTTATATCCTGCCAAAGCTATCAAACTCACCAGCCCCACCAAAATAGAAACAAAAGAAGCCGTCAAAGAACGACATTTCCAACGGAAGCATAAAATAGTCGGAATAAGCAGCGCACAACCTGCACCAGAGTAGATTCCAAGATCCACCATAATTTTAGGCGGGTTTAACCCCGTAAGAAAAGCCAATACCAAAACCAACAACATAATACCTTTGGAAATTAAAATTTGAGTGTGAGGTTGCACCTTGATATTCGGACGAACAATGTCCCGCGTCGCAACTTGTCCGATAGAAATCAATAAAGAATCAGCGGTTGACATAGCTGCCCCAAGTGCCCCCATAAGCATAAGTGTAGACAATACCAAACCCATCGTCCCTGTTGATGCCATCATTTCAAAAATATGTCCCATCATGGCATTTGATTCAAGTTCGGGTCCCAGCAATTTATAAGCCGCCAACACAAGACCAATAGAAAAGAAAGACATTACAATTCGTACAGTCAAGGTTGAGAACACCAAAATTTTAATATCACGACCCTTAGAGGCCATCATGGTACGGGTCAACAAATGCGGTTGAAACAAAATACCCACCGACACCAAACCTGTCGATATAACCATCGGTAATGTCCAAACACCAAAAGGTCCCGGTGCACTAAAAATATCAGGCAGGCTCTTGCCGCTTTCTGACACCAAAGAAAAATAAGATAAGTCATTTTGCATCAAAAGATAATGCAGCCCAAAGCCAACCCCAATCAAGATAGCGACCATCTGAATAATATCCGTATAAGCCACAGCGCGCATACCGCCAAGAAACAGATAAATGAGGACAATCACCAACATAGATCCGACACTCGTTACATAATTAACCTGCCCCGCGGTATACCCTTCGATAAATTTTCCAACACCAACCAATTGCAAGGAAATATAAGGCATCAAAAATACAATAAAAATAACGGATAATAAAATGCCAAGCTTTCTGGAGCTATAAGCAGCACTAATCACTTCTACGGGAGAAAACACACGATGTTCCTGAGCATAAGCCATAAATTTAGGCCCCAGCCAAAGGACAGCGAATAAACCGACTAAATCAATTATATATACAAAATAGAGTGCCCCCATACCTTGCGCATAAACCATGCCGGGTAAACCCAACACCGTCCATGTACTAAAATAGGAGGCCGCAAAAGTAGCCGCTAAAATAATTGGGCTTAGTTTTTTTCCGGCAAGAAAAAATTCATCTAAATCAGGGAGTAATCTCTTCGTCTGGACAAAGCGGGAATACACCACCACTGCCAAAATAACAGTAAAATATAGGGCCGTCAGGCCGAAAACCAAACCAAGATTAATCATCAGGGCAGTCAAAAGAAATATTGAAACGATGTCAAGATGTTATATAGTTCTGGCCATGCTTCAAAACCGTGCCCTTTATTTCTGGCTGTTTGGTGTGGCCTTTATGGTTTTCGCCATGGCGGTAATCGGCGCCGTAACACGCCTGACGGAAAGCGGCCTAAGCATGGTGGAATGGCGCCCCCTCATTGGCACCCTTCCTCCACTAAACGAGGCAGAATGGAACAGAGTATTCGCCCTTTATCAAGAAAGCCCAGAATTTCAGAAGAAAAACATCGGCATGAATTTAACCGAGTTTAAAAA
The DNA here is from genome assembly GCA_021775995.1 of Alphaproteobacteria bacterium. GTDB lineage: Bacteria > Pseudomonadota > Alphaproteobacteria > Micavibrionales > Micavibrionaceae. Next base: position 18,290 of record JAJFGS010000006.1, on the reverse strand, counting down.
CATTTTCTTTTGGGAATGGTTACACCGCCTTTGGGGGCGACTGATTGGTGCTGCCTATGCTATCCCTCTTTTTTACTTTTGGATAAAGAAACTAATTCCACAAGGCTATAAATTAAAGCTCTTTATCGGCTTAATACTTGGCGGTCTTCAGGGCCTCATGGGCTGGTATATGGTTAAAAGCGGTCTGATTGATCGTCCCTCCGTCAGCCATTTCAGATTGGCAGCCCATCTTGTATTAGCCTTCATCATTTTTGCCTATCTTTTATGGTTAGCATTCAGTTTAAAAAACAAAGTCCAAGAAACATCTTCTTTCTGCCTTAGACGCCACGCATGGATCACCATGGCTTTTATAACAATCACTATTATATGGGGCGCGTATGTTGCTGGACTTGACGCAGGATTGGTTTACAACAACTGGCCGATGATGGGACCCTATTGGATACCCCCTGAGTTGCAATCATTTATAAGTATATTAATTGATCCTGTCAGTGTTCAATTTACCCATAGATGGCTAGCGATGATAACAAGCATTATTGTTTTGGGGTTTGCCTATCGTATAAGAAGCCTTACCTTAACAGGTATGGTCGTGCTTCAAATTGGATTGGGTATTGTAACCCTGCTCTCGCAAGTTGCTATTCCCTTGGCGGCGATGCACCAAGCAGGAGCCTTTATATTGGTTGGCTTAATGATTTCCCAGTTACAAAAATTATATAGAAACTAAATTATTTTTTTTCTGCTTCTTTTTTTGCTTCTTTTTCTTCTTTTGCTTTTTGGTATTGTTCAGACCGCTCGCGAGCAACTTCCTCAGGCAACAAAACATCTTGTAAAATATTAATTAGATTTTCTTCCGTTTCATCCATGCTGGCTAGAAGACCTTCACAAGCTTCTTTCGTTGTCACGAGCGTTTTTTTAATTTTACTCTCCGAAAATTTATAAGCCTTATCATTTAATTTTGTAATATGTCGATAATCTGAAATGTGAAAAGATTCTTGTTCTTTCAACTCAACATTCAAAAACTTTTTGGCGTCTTTTAAAATAGGATCAATATTACCTGTCCATTCTTTATAACGCGCCCGCATAGGTTTATCCATCTCCTTATTATTTTTACCGCATGCCGTCACGGCATTCCCAACATCACGCCGTACCGTTTCAATAGCGCGAATAATGCTATGCTTATTTCTTAATATAAAAAATGTCTGTTGATTTTGCTTAGGCAATCTTTTTAGAAGCGCATTTTCAGAACTAATCCATTCTGTAATAGGCGTTTCTTTTTTAATTTCTGTTTCAACTTTTTTCTTATTCTCTTCGCTTAGTTTCTCTACGTCATCTTTATCAGCTGCAAATGCAGGAGATAAAAACAAAATTGTAAAAATTAAAGCAAAAAAGGGACTTGAATAACGGCGTATCATGAGAGGCTTTCTTAATCATTATTGTAATAAGACATCATACCTATCACGAAAATAAGGTAAAAAAAAGCCACATAAAAAAACCGCCGGGGAAAAATCACCCGGCGGTCAAAGGGACGAAAAACTTTTCAACAGTGCATTAGCTGCATAAGCGGGGCATTGCAACATCAGCTAACACCGTTAAAAAAGTATAGAGAGACCACCATAACTAATGGGTTTCCGCAAAATAAGCAGAAAACGGCCCTCTGTAGTTATGTTAAATTATAGAAGTTAATGGGTCTTAAATATTACCTACAATTTTATATATATTCTCAGAAAATAAAAAATATCTATATTTATCAAAAACTTAATCGACAAGCCGATTCCACCAACCTTTTTTCTTTTTGTCCGGTGTTTCATTGACCTTTTCATACACTTTGGCATGATTTTCAACAGAAGCCTTTGAATCATTCGAAGGTTTTTTAATCGGGGTAGCTTCTTTTCCTTTATGAGAAGGCTGTTTTTCTACATCATTCTTGTTTGTAGCCTTTGCATTCGCAGGACCCTTATCAGATTTTGATTTATCATTATGCTGTTTTTTATGAGCAGGTTTTTGTGACGATTTCTTTTCTGAAGTTTGGTCGGCCGCTTTTACTTCATCTCCGTTATCCTTTTCAGATAACTCTTCAGTGTTATTTTTCTTATTGTGACGGCGACCACCACGGCGACCACGACGGCGACCTTTTTTCTGCTTTTCTTCACCTTCGTTAGAATCAGATTGAGAGTTTTGATTTACGACCTCTTTAACTTCTCCATCCTTTGACTCTGTTTTGGAAGAAGACTTATTGCCTTTACGTTGCTTAATCGGGTCAAGACGGAATTCAGAAGCTTTTAAAGCTTCATCCGTACGTATATGTACTTTGAAATCATAACGCGCTTCAATATCTGCTAACATCTGTCGTTTATTATTCAAAATATAAACAGCCACTGCATTTGGAACATTTAAAGAAAGTTCAGCAACACGGCCTTTTATTCCTTCTTCTTCCAAGGCACGCATTGAACTAATTGCAGCATAATCAAGAGTTTTAACAACAGCACTACCATCACAATGTGGGCATGTTTCAAACTGCGCTTCTGTCAAACTTGGGTTCAAACGTTGACGTGACAATTCAAGTAGACCAAAAGATGATATACGTCCTACTTGAATACGGGCACGATCAGACGACAGCGCATCACGTAACTTGTTCTCAACTTTGCGGTTATTGCGGCGCTCTTCCATATCAATAAAGTCAATTACAACTAAACCGCCTAAATCACGTAAACGTAACTGGCGCGAAACTTCTACGGCAGCTTCTAAATTTGTTTTAAGAGCCGTCTCTTCAATATGACGTTCTTTTGTTGCCTTACCAGAGTTTACATCAATAGACACCAAAGCCTCTGTTGGATTAATAACCAAATATCCCCCAGATTTTAAAGTCACTGAAATCTCACCAATATCAGCAATTTGTTTTTCAACATTATAGCGATGAAATAATGGGATACGGTCATCGTTATATTCTTTGACTTTTTTAACATGCGAAGGTACCAGCATTTTCATGAAGTCGCGCGCTGTTTTAAAACCCCGCTTACCAGAGACAAGAACATCATCAATGTCACGCGTATATAAATCACGAATTGATCGTTTTATTAAATTACCTTCTTCGTTAATCAAGGCTGGCGCAGAAGATTTTAATGTTTCTTCTCGAATAGTATTCCATAGTCGTGTCAAATAATCTAAGTCACGCTTAATTTCTGCCTTCGTACGAGAAACACCCGCTGTTCTTAAAATAACCGACATACCATTTGGAATGGTCAGGTCTTTTAAAATTTCACGCATACGCTTACGGTCTTTAAAGTTACCGATCTTACGGCTAACACCACCACCACGCGGACTATTAGGCATCAAAACGCAATAACGTCCAGGTAACGACATATAAGTTGTAACGGCTGCACCCTTATTACCACGCTCTTCTTTAGATACTTGTATAAGCATGATTTGACCGCGTTTAACAACTTCTTGAATTTTATATTGATGACGTAGATTAAAACGAAATGGCTTACCGCCCTCATTATCTCCATGACCATCATCAACAATTTCATCGGACTTTTTACTCCGCATGTTGCTACGTTTCTTACCACGATAATTCTTATTACGACCGCGACCACGGTTATTACGATGCTTCTTTTTATTGTCTCCATCTTGGTCTTCCGGACTTTCAAGACTTTGTGCTTTTTCTAAAGCTTGCGCATCAAGTTCTTCATCGCTTTTTTCTTCATCGCTTTTATTATTACCAACCGATTCTTCTTCTACATCGTCTTTTTTAGATTTCTTAGCTTTAGACTTTGCCGCAGGTTTTTTCTTTGTTTTTTCTTTTTTATCTTTTTTGGCAAGCAAGTCAGAATCTTCATCATCAGCTGGCTTATCTGCACCACCTACTTCAACGACAGCATCTTCATCATCGTCTTCATCGTCTTCACTAGAATCATCGACGACAGCCCCACCATCTTCTTCAACCTCATCTTCATTTTCTTCTTCCATACGATCTAACTTCGCCAATTCTTCCTGTTGAGCGGCTAGTAACGCTTCACGATCACTAACAGGAATACGAAAATAATCTGGGTGAATTTCAGAAAAAGGTAAAAAACCGTGACGGTTTCCACCAAAATTAACAAAAGCTGCCTGCAATGAAGGCTCAACTCGCGTCACTTTGGCTAAGTAAATTCCACCCTTTAGTTGTTTACGCACACTGCTTTCATAATCAAATTCAACCAACTGGTTTCCATCGACGACTGCAACCCTTGTTTCTTCATCATGAGTTGCGTCAATTAACATTTTTTTAGACATAATATAATCCGTTCTTTCAAAGGCGTAATAGCCGCAACGATCCTTTATTACACCCCACATGCGACAAAAGGGGGCAAAAGGAACGGCATGCTTAAAACGCACTTATCCGTTAAACTTTTTTTTATCCGATTTTAGCTGATCGCTCGCTAGCGCTTTAAAGCCAAAAATCACCGTAAAGCTGGTTTTTTTGCATAAAAATGCTTCCCAACTCACTAATATATACGGCGCCGGAATAAGAGATTTTCATGTTTGATGAAGATATAACTCTTCAAAAACCTCTTTTATTCTTCCATTGGAGCTAGCGAAACCTTAAAAAATACAATTAAATCAAACAATTATGCTAGAGCCACAATGTGTCGCAGATGAACTTTACAACTCCACCCCGAAACTTACAAGCACGAAATAAGGCTTTAATATTTTCTTTTTCAAGGGGACTAGCATTCATCCGCTAAAACCCTTAAAAGTTGCGGATGTTTACAATCGCAATCATTGGTCGCCCAAATGTTGGCAAGTCCACCCTTTTTAACCGTTTAGCGCGGAAAAGGATGGCTATTGTCGATGATACCCCTGGTGTCACCCGTGATTGGCGTGAAGCCGAAGGCTTTCTGATCGACCAAAAAGTACGAATTATCGATACAGCAGGCTTAGAAGAAGCCTTTGACGACTCCATTCAAGGACGTATGAGAAAACAAACAGAAGAAGGCTTAGCGCAGGCCGATGCCGTCTTATTCATAATCGATGGACGCGAAGGCGTGACCCCCGCCGATGAGCATTTCGCACAATGGCTCAGAAGGAATGGAGGCCGTAGAAAAGGACAAAAACTGCCTATCGTTCTGGCCGTCAACAAATGTGAGAATGAGAAAGCGACTGAAGCCGCTATTGGTGAAGCTTACGCGCTAGGTTTTGGGCAACCTATTCCGATTTCTTCTGCGCACGGACATGGCATAGAAGATTTATATCATGCCTTCAAACCGCATTTTCCAGAAGAGCTTGCCGAAATCGAGGGCGAAAACGATCAACTTCCTGATATTGAAAATTTAGATGAATTGGAGGGTGACGAGAATTTTGATTTTGCCGCCATCGAGATTGAAGAAGATAATGAGAAACCAATTAAAATTGCCATTGTCGGTCGACCAAATGTTGGTAAATCAACACTTGTTAATGCATTGTTGAATGACAATCGTGTGATGGTCGGCCCAGAAGCAGGCATTACACGTGATGCGATTGCCGTTGATTGGGAATTTAATGATCATAAAATTCGCCTTGTTGATACCGCAGGCATGCGCAAAAAAGCAAAAGTTGAAAATAATATTGAGAAGATGTCCGTTGAAGATTCGTTACGCGCCATCCGCCTGGCACAAGTTTGTATTCTTGTTATTGACGCAGAAAATATTTTTGAGAAACAAGATCTACAAATTGCAGATCATATTATCAATGAAGGTCGGGCGATGATTATAGCCATCAATAAATGGGACCTTATCAAAGGTGAAGAAGCCAAAAAAGAAGCACTCGAGCTTATTAAATACAAGCTTGAGACATCACTCGGTCAAGTACGAAACATCCCATCATGCAGCATTTCCGCGCTTAACAACCGCAATCTTGGCTTTCTAATGCAAACTGTTTTAGACACTTATGAGCTTTGGAATAAACGTGTCAGCACATCAAAACTAAACCGTTGGATGTCCGCACGAGAGAGTCAAAACCCTGCACCGCTTTATGAAGGACGCTCCAACCGTTTAAAATATATGACACAAATAAATATTCGACCACCAACTTTTGCTCTTTGGGTATCACGCCCCAAAGAACTACCTGATACATACAAGCGTTATTTAATGAATGGCCTACGTGATGATTTTGATTTCAAAGGCATTCCACTTCGCTTATTAGTAAGAACCAGTAAAAACCCATTTAACTAATCTAGATATAAAAGGAAAAATCATGGAAGTTAATTTAGACCAGTATATAGACATTTTGATTATCTGGGGTATGCGCCTTTTAAGTGCCTTAGCCATTTTAATAGTCGGATGGATTGCGGGTAATTGGGTTAAAAACCGTATTCGTAATATTCAAAAACTAGACAAAACCCTTTCCTCTTTTTTAGGTATGTTTGCAAAATATACCATTCTTGCCGTATCCCTTGTCGCCGTTTTAGGGCAATTTGGTATCCAAACCGCCAGCCTACTGGCTGTATTAGGTGCAGCAGGCCTTGCGATCGGCCTGGCTTTGCAAGGCACATTAAGCAATGTCGCTGCGGGTGCCATGCTTTTAATTCTAGGCCCTTTTAAGATTGGTGATTATATTGAATTCGGTAGCACAGGAGGCACTGTAACCTCACTGGGACTGTTTGGCACAGAACTGAACACGCCTGATAATAAATATATTTATGCCCCCAACAGCCAAATCTGGGGAACAGAAATTACAAATTTCTCCCGCAATAAACAACGTCGTCAGGATATTAGTATTGGCATTAGTTATGATAGCGATATCAATAAAGCCATCAAAACAATTGAAAATGTTTTAGCCAAGGAAAGTCTGCTTATTACCACAACGGGTAAAGAACCCATGATTGCCGTTGCCAATATGGGAGAATCTTCAGTGGATTTAAAAGTTCGCGTTTGGAGCAAAACAGATGATTTTTTTGCAGTGCAATGGAACTTATTAAAAGCCATAAAAGAAGAGTTGGACAAAGATGGGATATCCATCCCTTTCCCAACAAGAACCTTAGAAATCTCCAATATAGGGGCCTTAAGGGCCTCGTAACCTATTGATTACATTATTGAATTAAAGTTACTCAGTTTGCTCCCTGAGAATTTGGGGAGGGGGGGTATCTCCCCTCTTCTGGTTTCAAAAGTAAACTTGCTTATTTGCCATGTAAGTCTACTTTTTACAGGATTTTAGCCGTAACTTATTAATATCAAAAGAAACCTGAAACTAGACTTACTTTTCAACGTCATTGCATGACTTGTTCATGCAATCCGTTGTAACCCCGTATTTATTACGGGGTCTGTTCCGTGTTTTAGCAAAGACCCCGCAACAAGTGCGGGGTTACGGTATTAAGACATAATGTTAAATGAATTACTTCGTCACGATGTTCCTCGCAATGACGAAATTTAAACACAATGATGCCGTTGAATGAAATGAGTATAGCATAGAATAGAGCAATAAAAAAGGGAGCTTAAAGAAGCTCCCTCTTTCGTTCCCCACCAAAACTTATCAGCCTTGGTTATTTCTTCTTTTTAGCCTTTAAAAGCATTTTCTTGCTTGGTTTTGCTGGCTTATTCAGCTTCACTTTACGAGCAGGCATCTCTTTCTTCTCAATGATATCAAGTTTACCGCCTGCTTTTTCAACAGCCTTAACTGCTGATGCTGTTGCACCTGCAACATTCAAAGTTACTTTTGTTTTAATCTCACCATTACCCAAAACACGAACGCCGTCTTTTGTGCGTTTAATGATTTTAGCCGCGACAAGCGCGTCTTGATCGATTGTTTTACCAGCATCAATTCGTTTCTCATTAATAGCTTCTTGTAAGCGTGCAAGAGAAACTGTCGCGAATTTCTTCGCAAAAATATTATTAAATCCACGTTTTGGTAAACGTTGGAATAAAGGCATTTGACCGCCTTCAAACCCTTTAATAGCCACACCAGAGCGACCTTTTTGACCCTTTTGGCCAACGCCACAAGTTTTACCTTTACCAGAGCCAATACCACGACCAACACGTTTTGTGTTGTGTGTTGCACCATTATTTGGTTTTAAATCGTTCAATTTCATTTTCTTATACCTTATTTATAAATTCTTAAGCGGCGTCTTCAACCTTAACCAAGTGATTTACCTTACGGATCATACCGCGAATGCTTGGTGTATCTTCCAGAGTTTTTGTACGGCCAATTTTGTTTAAGCCCAAACCAATCAATGTACTACGTTGGTATTCTTTACGACCAATCGGCGAACCAGTTTGTGTTACTGTCACAGTTTTACCAGAAGCTGCCTTTTTAGGGGCTGCTTTTTTAGCAGGCGCTTTCTTTGTCGTTGTCTTTTTATCTTCAGCCATCGTCTTATTCCTTAACCTAAACCTTTATATTACGCTTTATCTTCAGCTGTTACTTCGGGTGTTTTACCACCATGTGAAGATTCACGTGATGCCACAATATCACTTACCTTTTTACCACGACGTGTTGCAATTTGACGTGGGCTTTCCATTCTCTTCAATGCATCTATTGTTGCATTAACCATGTTATATGGGTTTGAAGAACCAATAGCTTTTGCGACAACATCTTGAACACCTAAGCAGTCAAAAACAGCACGCATCGGACCACCAGCAATAACCCCTTTACCAACAGGGGCAGAACGCAGAACAACTTTACCAGCTCCTGCACGACCATTCACATCATGGTGAATTGTACGGCCTTCACGAAGAGGCACACGAATCATTTTACGCTTTGCTTGCTCAGTTGCTTTACGGATAGCTTCAGGAACTTCCTTTGCCTTACCATGACCAGAGCCAACACGACCCTTACCATCACCAACAACGACAAGAGCCGCAAAACCGAAACGACGTCCGCCTTTTGCTACCTTTGCCACACGGTTTACCGCAACCAGTTTTTCGTGGAATTCTGGTTCTTCGCGCTCTTTTGAACGGTCAAACTTTTGTTCTTGTGGGTTAGCCATTATTTACTGCTCCTTAAATTAATCTTTCTTTTTTAAAAGCCCTCATACGCACTCTTTTTTTCTTGGCGCGAAGAGGCTCAATCACCGTTAAAATTCCAGTCCGCCTTCGCGGGCACTTTCAGCAACGGCTTTAATACGCCCGTGATATAAAAACTCACCACGGTCAAATTGAACTTTCTTTACACCAGCTTTTACAGCACGCTCCGCAATCAGTTTTCCAACCTTGCTTGCCGCATCCACAGAATGACCAGCTTTAATACCTGCGTCTTTATCTGCAGAAGATGCCGCCGCCAACGTAACACCTTTAATGTCATCAATGACTTGCGCATAAATTTGTTTGTTTGTGCGGTGTACGGACAAACGCGGACGAATAGCACGATTAGGGTTTTGCTCAATATTAACCCGACGCAATTTTGCGCGGGTACCCGTTTTACGGCGTTTCGATGGTATCATTCTTTTTTGTGTCATGGCCTTAACCTTTTAAAAACTAAATTTTTTCTTTCTTGTTCTAGATCCCGACTTTCGTCGGGATAACGGAAACCTAAATTCAGCTCCGCCTCATTAATGTTTCACGTTATTTCTTTTTACCTTCTTTACGGGCAACATACTCACCAACGTAACGAATACCTTTACCTTTATATGGCTCAGGTTTTTTAAATCCACGAATTTTTGCAGCAACCTGACCAACAAGTTGCTTATCAATACCAGTAACGGTAATTTTTGTTTGCTCTTCAACAGTCACGGTCACCCCTTGCGGAATATCAAAGCGAACCTCATGAGAAAAACCAAGTTGCATCACAAGTGTATTGCCTTGCATATTACCGCGCAAACCAACACCATGAATTTCAAGTTTCTTTTCGAAGCCCTCTTTCACACCAATAACAATGTTGTTCACTAAAGTACGCATTGTTGGGTACAGTTTCTTTGCATGCAATGAAGTAGAACGTGGGGCAAATACAACCACGCCGTCTTCCATTTTCACAGAGACATCATCATGAATACGAAGGCTTAACTCACCCTTCGCACCTTTGGCTTTTACATCCTGACCATTCACTTCAACTGTGACACCTTCAAGAACTTCAACCGGTTTTTTACCAATACGTGACATTTTCTTTTTCCTTAAACTTTAGCTTCGCCTTAATAGACTTGGCACAATACTTCGCCACCGACATTTTCATTACGTGCTTTGTAATCAGGCATCACACCACGCGGGGTAGAAATAACCTTAATACCAAGACCATTATGATACGGTTGCAAATCATTAATTTTTGAGTAAACACGACGACCTGGCTTTGAAATTCGTTTCAATTCACGAATAACAGGTTGGCCTTCATCATATTTAAGCTCAATCTGAATCTCTTTTTTATTATTATCCTGCTCTACAACTTTATAGCCGCGGATATACCCCTCTTCTTTAAGCACGTCACATACAGATTGACGCACACCAGAATGTGGGCACTGTGTTATAGGCAAATTGGCACGCTGCGCATTACGAATGCGTGTCAACATATCTCCTAAAGGATCACTCATAGACATTTTTTATATCCTCTCTAAATCTCTCTTACCAGCTCGACTTAATAATACCAGGCAATTCACCACGTGATGCCAAATCCCGAATAGCAATACGGGAAAGCTTAAACTTACGATGAAAAGCACGTGGACGACCTGTTAAAGCACAACGATTACGCGCTCTACTTGGTACTGAATTAGTCGGCAAATCTGCCAAATCAAGAACAGCAGCAAAACGCTCTTCCATTCCAACTTCTTTATTATTTATCACAGCTTTTAAAGCGGCACGTTTATTGGCGTATCTTTTTGCCAATTTACGACGCTTTAAATCTCTGTGTATTGCACTTACTTTTGCCATTTCTTAAATATTTCCTTCTTGTTAGTTTGAAAACGGCAAATCAAAGCCGCGAAGTAATTCTTTTGCTTCATCATCGTTTGAAGCGGTTGTACAAATAATAATATCCATCCCACGGATCTTATCGACTTTGTCGTATTGAATCTCAGGGAAAATTATGTGTTCTTTAATACCCATCGCATAATTACCACGACCATCAAAACTCTTACCATTAATGCCGCGGAAGTCACGAACACGTGGTAAAGCAATCGTCACAAGGCGATCAAGGAATTCGTACATATGTGTGCCACGTAACGTGACCTTACAACCAAGATCCATGCCTTCACGCACTTTAAAAGAGGCATTAGACGTTTTTGCTTTTGTAATAATTGGTTTTTGACCAGCAATCAAAGCCAAATCAGCCGCAGCAGAATCAACCGCCTTACGGTCAGTCGTCGCTTCAGACACACCCATATTGATAACAATTTTATCAAGCTTTGGTGTTTGCATGACGTTTTTGAAGCCGTATTTCTCCTGTAACGCTTTACGAATTACAGTTTCATACCGTTGCTTAAAACGCGGCGGCACTTTGGCTTCATTTACATTTTTCTGCTTTTCAGCTTTTTCTTGGTCACTCATAATCTTAATTCCTTATGAATCAATTGTTTCGCCAGAACGCTTGGCAACGCGGACTTTTTTGCCGCTTTTAAGCGTTTTATAACCCACACGGGTTGGCTTATCTGTTTTAGGGTCTGCCACAGCCACATTTGATACGTGAATTGACAATTCTTTTTCAATGATACCACCAGCAGAAGTTTGCGTTGGCTTCGTATGTTTTTTAACAACATTTACACCTTGCACAACAACACGAGACTTTCCCGGAAGAGTGTTTAAAACTTCACCTTTTTTGCCTTTGTCTTTACCGGCATTAACGATGACTGTGTCACCCTTTTTAATTTTCATTTTTGTATTCGCCATGATTACAGCACCTCGCCAGCTAGAGAAATAATTTTCATGTAGCCTTTACCACGTAATTCACGTGTAACAGGGCCAAAGATACGTGTTCCAACAGGCTCTTTATTAGCACTGATCAAAACACAAGCATTTGTATCAAAACGAATTTTTTCACCATTGTGACGTTGAAGACCATGTTTTGAACGCACGATAACAGCTTTATGAACCGTACCTTTTTTAACGCGTCCACGCGGAATAGCTTCTTTCACAGAGACGACGACAACATCACCGATATTGGCAGTACGGCGGTGTGAGCCCCCAAGCACCTTGATACACTCAACACGACGTGCGCCTGAGTTATCTGCTACTTCCATATTTGATTGCATCTGGATCATGATAAATCTCTACTTCTTTGTTTCTTTTTTAGTTGTTTTCTTTGCAACTGCTTTTTTAGCAGGCGCTTTCTTTACAGCTTTAGTTTCTTTTGCGTCAGCCTTAGGCGCCGCTTCTTTTTTAGGCGCTACTTTTTTAGGAGCTGCCTTTTTCGCTGCTTTTTTCTCTTCTTTTGTTGGAGCGGCTGAACCTTCTTTTACCACTGTCCAACTTTTACGTTTAGAAATCGGCGCACATTCAATAATTTTGATAGTCTCGCCTTCTTTCACAGTATTATTTTCATCATGCGCTGCATATTTTGCTGAGCGTCTAATATATTTTTTGTATTTAGGGTGCATAAAGTTACGTTCGACCAAAACAGTTACTGTTTTGTCCATCTTATCACTTACGACTTTGCCTTCTAATACGCGACGTGGCATGTTTTTCTCCTAATTCCTTTTAAACCTTTTGGCCTTATATTTCTTACGCAGCTTCTTTTTGCTGATTAATCATTGTTTTAATCCGCGCAACATTGCGACGAATTTTGCGCATTTGCGCTGTATTTTCCAACTGACCACCAGAATGTTGAAAACGTAAATTAAATTGCTCTTTACGAGCTTCTAATAACATTTTTTTCAATTCGTCCGTGGACTTTGCTTTTAAATCTTCTTTTTTCATTTTCTTCTCCTGCTCGACTTTCTATTCGCCGACACGGGTTACAAATTTTGTTTTAATCGGTAACTTTTCAGCCGCCAATTGCATCGCTTCACGTGCAATAGTTATATCAACACCATCAAGTTCAAACATAATACGACCAGGCTTTACACGAGCCGCCCAATATTCAACAGAACCTTTTCCTTTACCCTGACGAACCTCAAGAGGTTTCTTGGATACAGGCACATCCGGAAATATGCGGATAAAAACTTTACCCTGACGTCTGATATGACGCGTAATCGCACGACGAGCTGCCTCAATTTGGCGTGCTGTAATACGATCTGGGCTCATTGCTTTCAGACCGCAAGAACCGAAGTTCAAAGTTGTGCCGCCTTTGGCATTTCCATGAATACGACCCTTATGGGCTTTTCTAAATTTTGTCTTCTTTGGCTGTAACATTGTTATATACCGTTATTTTCTTCTATTTTCAACTAAATTATGTTAATTAACTTCTACGTTGCTGTCCGCCCCAATTATTTCCTTGGGCCCTGTCCTGGTCCACCTTGAGCTTCTTGCAATCTTTTATCTCTGGCCATTGGGTCATGTTCCATCACATCACCTTTATAAAGCCAAACCTTAACCCCGATAATACCGTAGGTTGTTAGGGCTTCAGAGAAACCGTAATCCATATCCGCACGCAATGTGTGTAGCGGCACACGACCTTCACGATACCATTCAGTACGCGCAATATCTGCACCACCTAAACGACCAGAAACATTGATACGAATACCAAGTGAACCCATACGTAATGCATTTTGAACCGCACGTTTCATCGCACGACGGAAAGACACACGACGCTCAAGCTGTTGGCAAACACCTTCTGAAACCAACTGGGCATCAAGATCAGGTTTACGAACCTCTACAATATTCAAAGCAACATCATTACCTGCACGTTTTGAAAGTTCTTTACGAAGCGTTTCAATATCCGCTCCTTTTTTACCGATAATCACACCTGGGCGCGCCGTATAAACAGTAACACGAGTATTCTTCGCGGCACGTTCAATCACAACTTTACTAATACCAGCAGCTTTCAATTTTTCTGTCACATACTTACGTAGCTCAAGATCCTGAATTAGCTTGTCAGCATAGTTACGATCATCAAACCATCTTGAATCCCAAGTACGGTTGATGCCGACGCGTATACCAATTGGATTAACCTTCTGACCCATATTCAAATGCTCCTATTTATCTTTTTTCTTAGCAGTCGACTTCTTAGCCGGTGCTTTTTTTGCGGCGGCTTTTTCAGCTGGCGCTTTTTTTGTTGTTTTAGCTTCAGTCTTTTTTGCTGGTGCTTTGCTTTCAGTTTTCTTCGCTTCAGTCTTTTTCGGTGCTGGCTTTGTTACATCGACTTTCTTTGCTGCTGCCTTTTTAGGGGATGCTGCTTTCTTAGGGGCCGCAGCATCTTCACGCTCACGCACAACAACAGTTAGACGACTAAACGGTTTAATGATTTTTGCAGCACGGCCACGCGCACGTGGACGGAAACGTTTCATTGTAATAGATTTACCAATGAAAGCTTCGGATACAAAAAGACGATCAACATCTAAATTGTGATTGTTTTCAGCATTTGCGATAGCTGATTGCAATACTTTACGTACATCCTGCGCAATGCGGCGCTCGCTAAATTCAAGATCAATTAAAGCTCTACCCGCATCTTTGCCACGAATTGTCTGGCAAACCAGATTCAATTTTTGTGGAGATGTACGAAGATATTTAGCCATTGCCATAGCTTCATTATCTTTAACGCGTCTATCGTTTGCTGTCTGTCCCATTTTTCTAATCCACTCTTACTAAATTCTATTTACTTACCTTTTTATCGGCTTGGTGTCCGTTATATGTTCTTGTTGGTGCAAATTCGCCCAATTTATGACCGATCATATTATCTGTCACCAAAACAGGAATAAATTTATTACCATTATGAACGCCAAAAGTGAGGCCAATCATATGTGGCAAAATTGTTGAACGGCGTGACCATGTTTTAATAACGCCTTTTATTGAGCCTTCTTTTGCCGCCTCAACCTTTTTCAAAAGGTGACGATCAATAAAAGGGCCTTTCCATACACTACGTGACATATTTTATTTCCTTCTTATTTCTTTTTACGGCGACGGACAATATATTGATCCGTCGATTTGTTACTACGTGTTTTATACCCTTTTGTTGGCACACCTGAGTAAGACACAGGATGACGACCACCAGAGGTACGACCTTCACCACCACCATGTGGATGGTCAACTGGGTTCATCACAACACCACGTACAGTTGGGCGAACACCCATCCAACGTTTACGTCCTGCTTTACCCAAATTTGTATTCATGTGGTCAGGATTAGATACCGCACCAACAGAAGCGATACATTCCTGACGAATTTTACGAAGCTCACCAGAAGCCAACTTCACCTGAGCGTAACCTTGGTCACGACCGACAAGCTGAGCATAAGTTCCAGCAGAACGACACATTTGACCGCCCTTGCCCGCTTTTAACTCAACATTGTAAATAATTGTTCCAACGGGCATACCTTTCAAAGGCATTGCATTACCTGGCTTAATATCAACTTTTGTACCGGCAATAACTTTATCACCTGCTTGAAGACGTTGAGGCGCCAAGATGTAAGCTTTCTCACCATCTGTATATTCAATCAAAGCAATAAACGCTGTACGGTTTGGATCATACTCCAAACGGATAACCGTGGCACTCATATCAAATTTATTACGTTTCCAATCAATCACACGGTATTTTTGCTTGTGACCGCCACCTTTATGACGACAAGTAATACGACCTGTGTTGTTACGACCACCATTTTTCTTCTTACCCTCAAGAAGAGTTTTTTCTGGATCACCTTTATGCAGACCACTGCGATCAATTGTTACCAATTGACGTGTACTTGCTGTATTTGGTTTATATTTTTTTAATGCCATTGTCTTATTCCTAAGTTACTCGATCTTATAGACCTGTTCCTACATCAATTGTTTGACCTTCTTTTAATGTCACGATCGCTTTTTTCTGATCGCCACGGAAAGCTTTTATTCCTTTAAAACGCTTTGTTTTCCCTTTTTGAATAGATGTATTCACATTTTTAACATCAACTTTAAAAAGAGTTTCAATCGCCACTTTAATACGTGGTTTCGTTGCATCCATCGGCACGCGGAAAGTTACCTGACCGAAAGCAGAACCATTCGCTGATTTTTCTGTTACCACAGGTTTACGAATGATTTCATACATCCATTCTGCGATTTCAACTTTTTCTTTTTTCTGCGTATTTTTTTTCTGGGCAGCCATTTTCTTAATCCTTCAGTCTTTCAGTCAAATCATTGACCGCATCTTTTGTCAGAACCAATGTGTCACGACGCATAATGTCATAAACATTTGCCCCTTGTGATGGCAACACATCAATTCTTGGTAAGTTTGCCGTAGCGCGAGCAAAGTTTGCATCAATCTCTTTACCGCCAACAATAACCGCAGACTCAATTCCCATTTTAGCCATCACAGCCGCCATTGGTTTTGTTTTATGATCTTTTGCTTTATCGCTATCCAAAATAATCAGCTTGCCCTCTTTTGCCTTCGCAGACAAAACAGATTTCATCGCAAGCATTTTGATACGGCGTGGAAGAGCTGTTGCAAAAGAACGAACGCGAGGTCCATGAACAACAGCACCGCCACGATCAATATTACGTTTTAAATCACCGGCACGTGCACGACCCGTTCCTTTTTGAGCATGTGGCTTTTTACCAGTCCCAGAAATTTCGTGACGCTCTTTCGCTTTCGCATTACCACCACGACGCTTGTCTTGTTGGTAAACAACCATTTGATGAATAACATCAGCGCGAACCTCAACACCAAATACGGCATCATCTAACGTCATGTCACCTGCGGCTTTATTTTCAATTGTTTTAACTGCTATTTTCATTGTTTTAACCTTCTGCCTTATCTTCTGTTGCAGTTTCGGCTTCAGCAGCAGGAGCTTCTTCAGCCTTAGGCGCTTCAGCTTTCGCAGTGCCTTCCTTAACGCCTAAAGGTTTTGGCGCATCCTTAGGCACTTCACGCTTAACAGCATCAGTCAACATAACCCAACCAGATGTCGGTCCAGGAACAGAACCTTTTACCAAGACCAAGTTATCTTCTAGATCAACGCCTGCAATTTCTAAATTCTGTGTGGTCACACGTTTATTACCCATTTGACCAGCCATCTTCTTACCCTTAAAAACTTTACCAGGATCTTGACATTGACCAGTTGAACCCAAGGCTCTGTGAGAAACAGAAACACCATGTGTTGCACGCATCCCACCAAAGTTATGGCGTTTAATTCCACCTTGGAAACCTTTACCTTTAGATGTTGCACAAGCATCAACCTTTTGACCAACAACAAAATGATTTGCGCCAACCTCAGTACCAATATCAGCTAAGTTTTCTGCATCGACACGAAATTCAGCCACTTTTTTCTTTGGCTCAACTTTGGCTGCAGCATAAACACCGCGCATCGATTTTGACGTGCGTTTTACTTTTGCTGTACCCGCACCAAGTTGAACAGAATCATAACCATTCTTCTCTTTCGTGCGAACGCCAACAACTTGGCAATTATCAATTTTAAGCACAGTCACAGGAACCTGACGGCCATCTTCAGTGAAGATCCGTGTCATTCCTTCTTTACGTGCTAATACACCAGTTCTCATATTTATCTCGTTTAACATTCCTAAAGTCTGTTAAGACCTTCTTTTTCCTTCCAGAGGAGGATAATTCACCACGAAAAACCCTCTTAGACTTTTTTGTTTGCCTTAGGCGAGCAAGCTCGCTACGGCTTTATAAATTACTCTTCGTTATGCGGCCACCTGCCCAATTTTAATTTCAACATCAACACCCGCTGCCAAATCTAATTTCATCAACGCATCCACAGTTTGTGGTGTTGGGTCAATAATATCGATTAAACGTTTATGCGTGCGCATTTCAAAATGCTCCATAGAATTTTTATTCACATGCGGAGACTGTAGAACAGTAAAACGCTCTTTACGTGTTGGTAATGGAACTGGTCCACGAACACCTGCACCCGTACGTTTTGCCGTACCAACAATTTCACTTGTTGACGTATCAAGAATACGATGATCGAAAGCTTTCAAACGAATACGAATTGTTTGTGCGTCCATAATTTTTTACCTTTTCAAAATCCTATATTTTTATTAAGCCGCAACAATGCGGCTTAAATATTAATTTAATTACTTAACAATTTTAGCAACGACACCGGCGCCCACTGTACGACCGCCTTCACGGATCGCAAAGCGTAAGCCTTCATTCATCGCAATCGGTGCGATCAACTTCACTGTCATTTCACAATTATCGCCAGGCATAACCATTTCTGTGCCTTCAGGAAGAATAACCTCGCCTGTTACGTCTGTTGTTCTGAAGTAGAACTGTGGACGATAATTCGCAAAGAATGGTGTATGACGGCCGCCTTCATCTTTTGACAAGATATAAGCTTCCGCT
>JAJFGS010000005.1 GCA_021775995.1 Alphaproteobacteria bacterium | reverse complement strand
TCACTATTACATGGTAGATTGAAACTATAATGGATATATGCTATATATTCCCTCATGAAAGAGAATTTTGAAGGCAGTAATTATACCTCGGGTGACGTGGCGAAAAGTCTATTTGAAAAACAATGGAGATGGTCAACTATGGCCAATCAAGATAAAGAAATTAAAAAAGTGACAAAAAACTTGCTTGGAGTATCTTCTATGGGCGGTTCTGGCTATGGGTATCCTGGAGTTTCTAGGACTGTAATAGTAGAAGAACCAACCGAAGACGAAGATTAATTCTAAATATCTCGTTCATAAAAAAATAATATTATTAATACAAAAAAAACTAGTGAAGTGTTTTTAACTTTTCTTTTTCTTGGAATGCTTTTACCGCTTCTCCAACTTTTGTCCAATATTCAAATAACCTGTCATCTTTTATTTCTTTAAAATGTTCAATTCTCTTTTGAACTTCCTCAAGTCCATTTTTTTTCTTTGCCCAACCTTCTGCAATCACCCAAATAGTATCTTCAGTTTCCCACATGTAATTTTATTCCTTAGTATATGATAAGGACATGCCTTTTAAAGCCATCATTTTTCTTTTCTCTACTAGACAGTACCACTAAACCAACGTTTCATTAGCTACCAAGGCGCCACTGTTGAGCAAGTCTTCTGCTGTAAGGCTGTTATCAATATCAGTCAAGACGCGAGCGGTATTCACAAAGTTATCTGCTCCACCATCCACATCAATACGAACATCAAAGCGTGAACCCGCATGGACAAGAAGAACAAAGTCATCGATATTGGATGTACCATGCGTATAGCCCGTTAACATGTCTGTGATATTAATCTCATCTGTTGCTAGATCAAAATTATAGATACGGTCAAAGCTGTCTTCATCCGCACTAAAGCCGAATACGTCCTTATCCGTATCTATGCCACCATACAAGAAATCAAGACCAGAGCCGCCAATAAGGGTATCTAGCCCATCTTCGCCATAAAGGTTATCTGTACCATCCCCGCCACGAAGAATATCATCATCGGCATCCCCGACTAACAAATCATCACCAGCACCACCATTCAGAATGTCATCTCCTTCATCGCCGTAGAGGTTATCTGCTCCATCCTCACCATGTAGGGTATCATTATCTGCGTAACCTTTAAGGTGGTCATCACCCGTTCCGCCGTAAAGAATATCATTTCCATCATGCCCATATAACGAGTCATCGCCGCCGTCTCCATATAATGTATCATTGCCAGCGTGACCATAAAGAATGTCGGTATCATCACCGCCATAAAGGATATCATCTCCATTACCACCCTTAAGCACGTCTATACCATCTTCACCATATAAGATGTCACTTCCATTTCTTCCTTGAATGTCATCATTCCCTAATCCACCCCAAATGGTGTTATCATATGCGTTATTCCCTACAAGAACATCATTGAAATCAGAACCAATGGCATTTTCTACATTCGAAAGTGTATCTGTTCCACCATCACCATCAGATGCCGTACTACTGTGAATATTCACTGTAACAGCAGAAGATGCATTAGAATAATCAACAACATCTATTCCAGCTCCACCATTAATGGTGTCATTTCCAGCACCGCCGATTAAGATATCTTCACCATTACCACCATCTAATGTATCAGCTCCATCCATACCATAGAGAATATCATTACCGTCACCACCTTGGTAATTATCTGCTTGGTCTGTTCCATGAATGACATCATTTCCATCAAGGGCATCAATCGATACTTCATCAAAGATTAAATCATTACTATCGGAAGCAATAGATGTAGGGCCAGGACCATACTGAACATCTGCACCCCTCCCAAAATCACCACTCGTCGCTACAGCATATTGATACAAAGGATCATCTTTATAATACACATCAAAATGATGATAATCATCTAATTCAATAAAAGGGAGATTTCCTGATATATTTCCCTGACCGTCATTTAAAAGTCCATCTAAAATATCAATATACTGAGTGCTATCATTGTTAATAATAAGCCTTACAGTTGTTGCTGATAAAGCTGCATTATTAACTTGTGTCTCAAAAGTTATATCTGAGAAATCTATTCCAACTAATTTAAGCGTAGATCCTGCGTTTTGAGTAATGGTAAAACTATCATCGCCTAACGTGTAAATAAATGTAGCACCAGCTGTTCCACCAATAGCAATATCATCGCCGTTACCACCTTCTAACTTAGCACCAGCATTATTACCATTTAGAATATCACCCCCATCACCACCATTAAGATAGAACTTATCAGCACTGTCACCTGAAACAATTGCGTTAAAGTCTACATCATCAGCGTAAAGCGTATCATTACCACTTCCACCAAATAAACTGTCGTCTATACGCCAGGTATAGTATCCACTCGGTGGCGTATCCCATAGAACACCTGTTCCTGCGCCCGTATAGAGAGTATCCTCACCTTCATCACCGAAAAGAGTGTCTATTCCTGCACCACCGTAAATAATATCATTGCCAACGTTTCCATTAAGAAGATCATCACCATTATCACCACTTATGATGTCATCACCAGAATTCCCCAAAAGGATATCGTTGTCATCACCGCCATTGATTGTGTCGTTTCCTGCACCACCAGAGAGGGTATCATCATTTGCATCCCCATTAATTATATCGTTTCCTGCGCCGCCTATAATTAAATCGTCTCCATCACCGCCATCAATAGTGTTGTCAGAACCATAAGTTCTAATATCATCATTCCCTTCTCCACCATTGATATAAACATTATCGCTTGTTGCATAAGAACGAATGTAATCATCGCCTAAACCACCATCAAGAATGCTGCTAGAACCATAAGTTTGAATAATATCATTACCATCGCCACTATAGATTTGATTAGCCCCATCACCACCATCTATGAAATCAATTCCACCCTCACCATAAATAATGTCATCCCCATCACCGCCATATATTGTGTCACGACCATCGCCACCATAAAAAGTATCTGAACCATATTCTCCATACAATAGATCATTACCATTACCGCCATATATCGTATCATCACCGCGTCCAGCATAAACAACATCTGCACCATAACCACTCAAACCATCACTGAGACCAGTCATTATTATATCTGAACCATTCGCCCCAACAATGACATCATCATTATCGGTACCATTAAATTCACCTCCATCAACGGAGGTTCTTAAAAAATAACCAAGAGCTGATGCATCAACATGAATTTTTTCTGTACCTGACAAATTACTAACTATGAATGCCTCTGTTTCTAAATTTCCACCAACTGCATACTGATCTTTTAGAGTTACAAAACCACCACCAGCAATTTGAAAAACAGCATCAAAGCCAGACGCACTAACCTCAATAATATCAGAGACAGCTGACCCACCCTGCAATATTACGCTATCATAATCACCAGCAACGCCATCAAATTCACTAATGTAAATACTTTCCCCTTCGTAATAATATTTATCTTCCCCTTCACCGCCATATAAATAACTATAACCTCTACCGCCATATAGATGATCATCGCCTTCTTTACCCCATATTGCATCTACACCATCACCACCATACAAGTAATCATCGCCTTCTTCACCTATCAAATTGTCATCACCATACCCGCCATAAAGCCTGTCACTATCTGTTCCGCCCCATATAGAATCGTTTCCATGACCACCATAAAGATAATTTTCTCCTCCATCGTAAATAACAAGATGGTCATCACCATACCCGCCTTGCAGAACTTGATCTCCATCTTTAAAGCCCCATAAATTATCATCACCACCGTGGCCTTGTATGACATCATCTTCTGAACTAAAAGCGTCATCAAATGGGCTTCCTTCATAAATACGACCAGGGTATACTACAGGGAGAGTTGATGTTAAATCAAAGTCAGCGCCAGCAGCAGAAATATTCATATCAATCGTATCACCTTCCCACAAAGTAATGGGTGCATCATAATCAGTACCAAATATAAAATAATGATTAGGAATTGTAATAGAACCATACCCAGAGATTTGTATGAATAAGTCGCCCGAGACTGAACCAGCATCAGCTGTATAATTAATCATGCTCATTGTAATGTCATCAAAGACGATAGCAGGCGCAAGAACAATAGGAATACCCCCTTCAATATAATCATCACCTCCAGAATAAAAAACCGTTCCTGAACCGGTAATTGTATCGTCCCCTTGACCAGACCAAAACTTTGCACTACCCCCGGAAAGGTTGACTGTGTCACCATTGTGGGAACCTGCGAGTTGCAAAACACCCCCAAGATTGTTAGTAAGGGTTCCATCTGAAACGGTTGCCGTTCCACTATATGTTATATCTAACCCATTTCCTGTACCCACATATGATTGATAGTCATACGACCAACTACCAAAACCATGGTCAATATCATAACTCAAATCGCTAATATAAATACTGTCACTTTTAATATCAGAAAATGGGTGAGGAATTGAATTTCCAAAAGAATCTCTATATAATACAGTAGTATCACCAGTCAGTTGAAGCTCAACTGTTTCTACATTTTTAATAAGACTATCCGAACCGTTATAGATACCTTCAGAAGCAAGAACTAACCCATTATTATTATATGTTTTAAGGGTATCATCTCCATCACCAGCATCAATTTCTAAACCATCTCTATCACGGTGTAAGTTAGTATAAAATAAATCATTGTAGGTGATCACATCTGAATCACTTGTCAGTATTATTTTTTCAACGTCTTGAATGTCACCAGACACAACAGAGTTAATATCTGAATACACAAAATCCTTTGTTTCATCTGGCATTCTGTCTTGAAATGTTGACGGTATTCCAGGGCTTGTTGTATTTGATTGAACAGAAAAATAATCAAGCTGAATACCCAAACTTAATAATTCACTAAAATCAACTTGATCATAGCCAATCCCACCATCAATAAAATCATGACCACTTTCAATGATGATTGTGTCATCACCAGCTCCAGCCTCTATGTAGTCATTATCAGAGCCACCACGTAAGATATCGTTCCCCGCACCACCAAAAAGATTATCATTGCCCGCACCACCGATTAGCTCATCAATGCCGCTTAAATCTGATGATGCTGCAATACCACTTCCTGTTTCATAATTACCATCTTTGGCACCAAAACCCGTATAACCTCTATAAACAACCCCATCACCGTAAAGCGTGTCGTTACCCAGACCTCCTTCAAGTTTGTTGTCCCACGCGTTACCGATAAGTATGTCGGCATTCGCTGTCCCGACAGCGTCTTCAATAATTGTGTGATAGGCGATTGCTAGGTTATCGATGGCGGCTCCACCTTCTACATTATAACCGACAGAACTAAACTCACCTTGTCGTAAATCTATGATAGTCCCTTGAGGATTGGTATAGCCTGAAACATCAATAGTATCGTTATCGCCCCCATCCCAAATTGTGTAGATAAACGCATCATTGACCGCCGTACTCGCGAAAGCTGTGACCTTTGAATAAGTAGTGTCTGTATCTCGGGTAGAATAGTTACGACTACCATAAATTTCTTGTAAAGCCGCTATATCGTATAGTTGTAAAGTAGAAGGAAGAACACTTGCATCCGTCACCAACGTAACAGCACCTCCTGGAACAGGAAGCGTTTCATAAACACCCATCCCATCTAAGGGGTTGTATGACATGATAGTGTATTTTTGATTATCAATAGCAGAATTTTCACCGGGATGTACAAGACCAAGAGAATGACCAACTTCATGTAATAAAGTTGCAAATTGTAATGACCCCAACTCTGCAGAACTCCAACCATATTCAAAACCGCTATTGAGCCAAATATCGCCATGCGCACCGATATCATATTGTTTACTATAAGCATTCAAGTTTGTGGCATCAGGCGGTAATTGAGGGTCAAACGAAATGGTGTAAGCACTAGAGGCAGGATCATATTTTGCGCTATTATTTGCGTCCCATTCAACCTGCCCAAAATTTATATTTGCGTTTTGTGGCGTATCCGAAGAAAAAGACACGCTCGTAACATCTGAGAAAAAAGCAGAATAAGAATGATCATAACCAGCTTTTTGATGCATTATGATTTGTAAGGCATCTTTTTGCACAGAATTTAAAGTAGAAAATGTATCATATTCGATGTTCTGGTTTTCAGGGATATCTGTTTCTGTTCCTTCCAAGACATCATAATCACCATCAAGCAATAATGAATTTTGATCTATTAGAAAATTATAAGAGAATGTATAAACACCGTTAACAGGCGTGATAAAGTCATCAGGTAACGCAATGGAATTTGTAAAATTGAAGCTTGTGATAAGACTTTGATAATTACTCTCTATAGACATGGTGTTCTCCTTACTTTAATTTACGAATTGTCATCTTTGTTGCCCAACTCCCAGGTTGAGGTATTTCTTCAATCTCCCACGCACTATCTTTAATAGCGATACAGACCTTATACTTTGTTACCTTACATAGAGACACCCTAACTGGATGGATAAGCATTACCCCCATAACTATTATTACAATACCGCCTATAATATTTTTCTTTGTGTTTTTATCCATATTTCTCTATCCAAACCCTTACAGGCCTTCCCCTTTTGTTAATTTTGAATACCACCACAGCATGTGAACATCTTAAAAACAAGCTTGTGCTTTACTTTTGCACACACAAGCCATTGAAACAAATAAGAAATATTATATAAACTATGGCTCCAACCGTATTTTATATAAAAAACGAAGAAAAAAGCCCACTGTCTTACGGGGAAATACCGACAGATCAAACTCCCTTCTTCGTTCGCACTATGAACAGAACATTGTTCAAATAGTTTCTCTACACCGTCTATTTTTGCTATTGCCTGTTTCATAAAATGAGGATGAAACAGAAAAACAATAACCGTCAAACAAAAACGTATTTTTGCTTCATTTTGCCCGTGTGACGGGTTTTTTTGATGAAGACTTCCCGTGATACGGGATTTTTATATGTCTTTCTTTCGATTATCTTGCCCTGAGCTTTTAACAATACTTCTTATTAATTCAAAAAGATGCTTCTGGATTTCTACCGATGGCAACATCATCACCTCTGATGCAATCATTAAACCCACACGGCTATATTTTTGCTGAGCGTGCCCTTCTCCGTAAAAATAGCCAACGGATACTTTAAACAGCAACGCACATTTTTGAATAATATCTGGTGACATTTTAACTTCACCGCTTTCATATTTTTGAACCGTCTGTGTAACCAGCCCTAACGCTTGTGCTAACTCACTCTGCGGCACTCGTTTTGCTTGCCTGATTTGTTTGAGACGAAACCCCATATCCGCATAAAAGCGGTCTTGTTCTTTATAAGAGTTAATCATTGTCTTTAATCCCACTCTTATCATTATTGTCATTCGAAGCTTCAATGGCAAAATCCTGAATGGTTGCCGTCATCGCGGTTTCTAAATCTTTAAACACAACCTTATCCATTAACGGATAGAGATACTTATCACGCGGGCTAAGATTGCTGATATTTATCAGTCTGGTTAAAAACGTCTGAAGCCTTAAATCATATTCAGTGCGTTCAATATGTTTGTAATATTTTTCAATCATACCGCTCTCCCATATTGAACATGTTGCCCCAAACCCAATTGAGCACGATAAGCTTCATCCATTTCTATGGCTTTGCTCATTAAACCCCTAAAACGCTTTAAATTGACTCTCGCTCGGGCTTTTTCTTCATAAGCCGCGTCATACAGCTCTTTCACGTCAACAAAGGAGATTTCCCCTTGATTGTCATTCCCTGCCCATTTTCTTAGTAATCCCCACATAAGTGATACTCCTTGTAGTCTAATGTTTATATTTGCCGAATAATTTCGGAATACCGAATTTATATTGACTTTCGGTTAAAAAATGGTTAATAAATAGAAAAAAGCGGTATCAACCGAAAAAATATGGGTATTTTATGGATATTTCACCAAATCAGCTCCGTTCTGCGAGAGCACACCTTAACTTAGGACTTAAAGATGTCAGTGCTGAAACAGGTATTGGCACA
The DNA here is from genome assembly GCA_021775995.1 of Alphaproteobacteria bacterium. Taxonomy (GTDB): domain Bacteria; phylum Pseudomonadota; class Alphaproteobacteria; order Micavibrionales; family Micavibrionaceae. Next base: position 1,871 of record JAJFGS010000005.1, on the reverse strand, counting down.
GGCACTATTTCTGACCTTGAACAAGATAAGACAGCCAACCCCCGTACAGGCACTTTAGATGCTCTGAAAAGCTTCTATGAACTTCAAGGCGTTGAGTTTACCAGCGATGGAGGCATCCGCCCCGATGTCGCCCGGTTTAAACATCTCAAAGGCGTTGATGGTTTTAGGGCCTTAATGGATGATGTTTATGAGCAAGCTAAAGATAACGGCGGCAAAATAAGATTGTGGAATGCGCGCCCTGCCTACTTCATTAAATGGTTAGGTCAAGACTGGTATGGAGAACATACAAAACGCATGCAATCAATCTTGCACAACATTTCTTTCAATGTGACTTGTGAAGAAGGAGACACCAACTTCATTGGTGGTAAACATTCCGAATATAGATGGGTTCCTAAAAAGATTTTTAATGACCAAGCCATCTATTGTTATGGTGATCGTATCGCTTTCTTAAATTTTGGAAATGATAAAGTGGATATTTTTATTCTTCATAGCAAAGAATTTAACGATAGCTTCTGCCTTCTCTTTGACTTTGTATGGGATGAAATTACAATTATACCTGATGTGGAAGGCTACAAGCCATGAAAGTAGCCCTCTTTATAAGAAACGGTATTGTCGGGAATGTAGTGCTCAATAAACTAGTACAACAAATGCTTGAAATGGGTATAACGCCAGTCCTTTTTAATACAGGTGAACCTTACTATCAAAAATCTGATATTCCCGAGTTAAATGAAGTAGGGTTCTTGGAAACAGGGTTATTGAGAGATGTTGTTGAACCCTTTATGGAAGTAATGCCCCCCCCTTCAAATAGAAATGTAGCACTCTATACCAACAAGCAATTAGTAAAACGGTATGGTCTTGAATATTATGAAGTTAATGATGTAAATGGATTTGATTTTGCAAAGCATATCGTAAACGACGACAAAATAGTCGGGGGTATTTCTATCCGCATTCTTCCTATATTCAAACAAGAAATAATAAATATTTTTGAAGAAAAAGGATTTATGTGGAATATGCATACAGGTCTTCTTCCCCGTTATAAGGGAGTCCATATTCCTTACCGTGCTATGGTCAATAATGAAAGCATTTACGGCTGGACTCTTCATAGAACTAATAGCGGTGTTGATACTGGCGCAATCTTGATAACAGATTATCTTCCCCTAAATCCCAAAGCCCCTGTCCTTGATACCTACCTAGGAATGACAGATAAAGGGGCTGACATGATTGTAAATGCTCTTGCTTCCTACTCGGAAAAAGGGACACCTGCCGGAACACCTCAAACAACAGAGAGTGGTAGTTACTTCACTTACCCAACAAGAGAAGAAATGAAGGGATGGAACGCTCAAGGAATTATATTTTCTAATGATATCGTCGATACTTATGTAGGGTTATATGCGGTTCCTAATACACTCCAAGCACAAGCCCTAAAAAATAGATTAGAAAAAGAAATTGAAACAAGAGAAGACCTTGCTCTGAAACCACAAGATATTTCACCTACAGTAGAATACGCCATTAAAAGAGCTTAAAAATTTCCCAACCACAGAGCCACTCCCTATTTATAGGGGGTGGTTTTTTACCTTCGATAATAATAATTATAGAGGGTATACAGAAAACCCTCCTAAAATCAGCCACAAAAACCCTAGCGTTTCCGCACCTCCACACCTCATAATTTACCCATACAAAAAACTAATGATTTCCGTACCGTATGCCATCACTCTAATATTTTCCCATACTAAAGGTTATCACACCTTTGGGTTACCTCTAGGGGTACCCCTTTGGGTACACAGAAGGAATTCTCACATATATATAAGGCCTTAGTTGAGGGGCGGGGAAAGAAAACAAGGGGGCACCCAAAGAGGTTATAAACTGTGCCT
>JAJFGS010000004.1 GCA_021775995.1 Alphaproteobacteria bacterium | reverse complement strand
GTTGGGACATCTTTTGAAAAATAGACAAGGATCTTAAAAACAAACGCCCTGCTAATGACAGACTTTGTACTAGGCAGCGGCTTAACCCTAAAGCGTTAGTTGATTGTACTCGCTATAAAAATATCTTATAGGTAAAATGATAAGAATATTCCTAACATTATTCTATTTAATAGTCGTCTTAAATAGCAATTCAGAATGCCAAAATTGGAAACAATTAATCCTGCCATACAATGGCAGGATTAGTTGGATACAGACAAATAATAACGACTTATATCTCAAGTTTACACGGAATGATACAGTATATAGGTCAATTGATAGCGGTGATTCTTGGACTAAGTTGAGTGTTAATGGCCTTCCAAATTCTGTTAGCATAGGTGGAATGGCATTTAATAAGCAGGATGATATTTTCATCGAATTAGGTATAGGAGGAATATATAAATCACTTGATATTGGGCAAAGTTGGATAGCCTGCTCAAAAATTCCCGCAGGTGAGTATGGGACAAAAAGTATTACTGCCCTGGCTTTTAATAGCGACGAATATCTCTATGCTGTAACACATCGTCAAGGAATTCACTGTTCAAAAGACTATGGTACGACTTGGGATGAACTCGAAGGAACTTCAACGTTTCGTGATATGACTACGATTATGATAAGCTCATTAAACCATATCTTTTTAGGCACAGATGATACCGCTTTTAGATCTACAGATAACGGAAAGACGTGGAACGAAATATCTTTTGGGTTTGAGATTGACCGTAGAGGATTAGTGCACCCGCTTGGAATTTCACAGTTTATACCATTAGGTGAAGACAAAATTTTGGTCAACACTTACGGTGGAGGCGGTTTATATTATTCAGAAAATAATGGAGACTATTGGAATAAGGTACAAATCAACGATGATTCCTTTATTCAGCCAGCAGGATGGGTTTTTGAAAAAAACACTCGTCCTATCATAGCCTTAGGATATAATTTCCTAAGTTCGAAGGATGGGGGCAAAACTTGGTTCAATGTTGAAATATTGGCGAGTGATATACCACTGAAATTACTCAGTATAAAGGACGATGGTGAAATTTTTGCAACTAGTTACTCTAGTGATATCTTGGTAAGAAGCAGACAAAACTTTACGTTAGTTCAAGAGCATTATAGACCAACTTCTTTTACTTTTTTAGAACAGAATTATCCCAATCCATTTAACCCTGTTACAATTATAAAATATAAGCTAAATGAATCTGGCAACATAACATTGAAAATTTATAATGTCTCAGGTCAAGAAATAGAGACCGTAATAAACGGTTTTCAATCAGTGGGTACTCATGAAGCAATTTGGCAGCCTAAGGAATTACCTAATGGAATTTATTTCTATAGATTAAATACTGATAATTTTTCAGATACAAAAAAGCTAATTCTGCAAAAATAGTAGCAAATGTCATAATACAATGTCTAACGTGCGCATCAAGCGGGACGCAAACCGCGCTCCGTCTTTTACTTTGGTTTTGGAATTTGACTATGTTTATTCAAATTAACTTTATTGTATGTTTGCACCCCTTATGCAAAAGTTAGATGTAGCCGAATCAGCTTCAGATTGTAAATAAACAATAGTTTACGGCAGGTAGTTAAACCTGAAATGGGAGCGTTTCAATGACAACTATGGGTTGTAGGAATGACACCAGAGCAGTCCGGCAAGGTAACCTCCGAGCTATTTTCGACACTTATCTTGCCGGCTATTTAGCCACTCATTCTTTGTCATATTTCCAAGAACGGGTCATTTCTGCCATTCGTGCATGCCGGACTGACGCACTCGGCGGCCATGTATACCGCTGCAATGACTGCGGGTATAAACGGTATGATTACGACTCGTGCCGTAACCGGCATTGTCCGCAGTGCCAGGTTTACCAGAAAGTCAAATGGGTTGCCGCCCGGCTTCGGGAGCTGTTGCCCATACCGTACTATCATACAGTTTTCACCATGCCGGAGAGCCTTAATCAGTTGGCTTTATATAATAAGGAACTCATCTACGATATGTTCTTTAAAAGCACGAGTCAGGCGCTGAATGTGTTTGCGCAAGACCCACGTTTTCTTGGGGCGAAGCTTGGCTTTATCGGCATTCTGCACACGTGGGGTCAGACTTTGAATCACCACATCCATTTGCATTACATTGTCACCGGAGGTGGTTTATCTTCAGACGGTTCGCGTTGGGTCAATCTACCGTACCGGAAGAAGTTTTTGTTTCCGGCAAAAGCCGTTTCCAAACGCGTACGACGTGACTTTGCAAAGCTGCTGTGGAAAGCTTACAGGGAGGACAAGCTGGTTTTTCCCGATGAATTGGCTTATCTTGCAGAGCCTTCTTGTTTTGACCGATTCTTGAAGAAAATTGCTTGGCAGAATTGGCTCTGCTACATGAAAGAGCCGTTTAGTAGCCCGGAGGTAGTTGTCAAATACATTGGCCGTTACACACATAAGGTGGCTATTTCCGATAGCCGATTAAACTCAATATCTGGCGGTAGAATTAATTTTGACTATAACAAATACCAATCAGGCAATGTCTATCCCGGTAAGATGACTTTAACTGCCGAAGAGTTTATTCGCCGGTTTTTGTTGCACGTGATTCCGTCGGGGTTCAAACGAATTCGCCATTATGGTTTTCTAGCTTCAGGTTGCCGTACAGAGGCGCTGGCTACAGCCAACCGTTTATTGAATGCCGCCGCACACAAGCTCGCAGATGCGCAATCGGCATTTGAAGCATGCTTTACCGGCAGCGATGACAACGGGCTGAATTGCCCACAATGCAAGACCGGTATATTGAATATTTGTGAAATCATTTCGCCACAACGTTTGGCGCCCGGATAGCGAGGACACGATGTCTGGTAAGAAAAAGAAGAAAAAACGCCCACGCAATCGCAATAAGTCCCAGCAACAGGGCGCGAGCAGTGAGAATATATTTCCTCCGGATGGCATGACCTGGGTGGAAGGTGATGGACTGCATGCACTTGTGCCGGGAGAGAAGCCTTCTGCGGCGGAAATACAGAAAATAACAGAGGCATATCAGCAACAAATCCGTAAATCGCCGCTGTTCAAACAGTGGGTCAAACAATATGGTAAGCTCAAGGCCATTGAAATGTTGAAGGAGTGCCGGTATGAGGTTAGATAAAAACCCTTAAAGGGCTGACAATCGTGCGGCAACATCTAACATTGGTTGAAGCCGCTGCGCAAACTTCTTGCGCACAGACACTCTCGACAGTTTAAGGCAACTGTAACAAGCAAAAGATTATATGAGTTGGGACATCTTTTGAAAAATAGACAAGGATCTTAAAAACAAACGCCCTGCTAATGACAGACTTTGTACTAGGCAGCGGCTTAACCCTAAAGCGATAGACTTCAACAAAAACATCCTGTGCAATGTCTTCGGCATTCTCCTGGTTCTGCAAAAATCCATAACAAGTATTGACGACCATATCCTTGTACGATTCAACCAGCGCCTTAAACGCCGACTCATTGCCTTCTTTTATTTCTCTGATTAGCTTTTTTTCGTCCATGGGTTGAAAGATAAGAAGGATTGTAAATCATTGTCAACCAGGTTTTCATAAATGACAAAACTTGATTTTAGATGGTTGTTTTTTGATGAAGTCGGTACACTTGGCTTTTTGCATTTTTTTTTAATTTGTTTTTATTCACGCTTAATCACATGCTGCCTGAATAGGAATTAAATCTCTTGATAGTTCCAATTGCGTGATAGCCCACAGCGAGACTATATTTCAAATTAGCGTGAAATTATTTCTTGCTTTCCGATGGAAATGTTGCTATTCTTTTGCAAGTTGTCTTTGTCGATCCTGTTAACAATTAAAAACATGGGAAAAATAGCACCATTTTCTACTTTTCACATTGCAATGTCGCAATCAGCGGAAAAGTTTTCCATATATGTCAAATAATCGCATGGACATTTTTCATTTAACATTGTAGTTAGACTTCGCGATTATTAAAGTGGTATTTAAAAGTATGATAAATCGAGTTTTTTTCCCACTACGCAGCAACGTTGGTTGGTTCCAAGAACCAAGCCTAGAACAAGAAATATCAAATCGAATTAAACAAGCTATTTTGCTCTATGATGAACTTGTAATTGAGGATGGAACATTTCAAGCTAGTATTCTTGAGGATGGTGCCGTCAAGAATCATTTTCCTCCAGGTACAATATCGGAGAAAAGTAGAACTATTGAATATGAGCGAGATATAAAAGAAAGTAACATTACTTTTACAATCACACCACATACAAAAGAAAAAAAGGGAAATACGGGGGTTTTGCTTCATGGTCGTTCATCTGCGAGATATAAGGTTGACTATTTTCAAATTTTTAAGGACATTGATGTTAGTTCCTACGAATTTTTAAAGATTATAACCATAAACCAAACAAAGTTGCCATCAGAAGCAAAGTCTTTAGCAAAAATAAATTCATTTAATGACAGGACAGCATTTAAAAATCTTGACACTAATCCCTTTTTACGAGATTTAGTAATTGAAAGTCTGAATTTTGATATAGTTACATCAATTCTTCTTAAATCAGCAATCGTACTTGATTCAAAACATTGTGAGCTTCTTTATCAAAAAGCTAGAAGAGAATCAAAAAACGTTTCTAGTGTAAATGAAGAAGTTGTTGTGCGAAAATTAATAGAATTTGCTGCTCCGAATTTTAATGATTTGTCAGTTGAACAGGTTATAAAATTACGTAAAGACTCTTTATGGAGTGATTTTAGAAACTTTGTTTCTTGTTTAATCAACAACTTGAAAGACGAGCCGGAACTGCTAACTAATGAAAGTGCTTTTAGTGAGGCGGTACACAAGCAAATACATAAGTCAATGTTCGATGAATTGAAAAAGAAATACCCAAGTGGTTGGGGCTTGACCCTAGACGTGGGATTTGGCTTAACCTCTTTAATACCTGGTTATGGAATTATTCCAACGATTGCAAGCGCCGCTAAATCTGGTTATGAACATTACAAAAACAAAAGTGGGTGGTTTGCCTTTTTAATGAATCTAAATAAACAGTAAATGTCTAACGTGTTAGTTCAACCGGGCGGCAGCGCTTTTTCTAAATTTGTGCATTAAAATAGGTTTTTGTTAAATAGGAGCCGCAGTGCACTAATCCCTGCCGCCGGGTGCCCCGGACACAAAAACTTGAGAGTTGGGTGCCACGTGGCTTTAGAGACTGTGTGAAAACAGCCTCATAAATAAAACCCAGAAATCAGCTTTTCTTTAACCATTTATAACTAAACTAATAAAATGGCTGGTATATTGTACTTTGATTTTGACTAAAAAAATAGAATCAAGCGATCCTATT
>JAJFGS010000003.1 GCA_021775995.1 Alphaproteobacteria bacterium | reverse complement strand
TATAAACCCCTAAAAGCTCTAATTCTAACGTATAGTTTGGCATTTATTTGGTTTCCCCTCTTTCTCTTCAACTTTATTGTTTAAAATCAAAGAGATAACCACCCTATTATAATACCATTACATCATTGAAAAATAGTTAATATCTTAGGGAAAATACGCTGTAACGTTGCAATAGTAAGATTATAAATCCAAATGAATGAGTAAAAAATAAAAATAACCAATATCTTAACAACTTATGAGTGGATCAGAGCTAATCAAACCATCTGAATTAGCCGGGCGCAAAAAACATAAGGTCAAAAATAAAGAAACCCGCAGTCAAATAAATGACTGCGGGCTCTATGGTGGGGAAACTTTAATTATTTCTTTATGCATTTGGGAACAACAGACTGACTCCGACCATAGTATGTTCGCGCTTCCGTCTTTTTTTGTAGAGCATGGCTTACATCCTCATCGTCATCTAGACCTTTAATAATAATATTTTCATTTTGTGCTGCTCTAAATTCAATTTTGGTAAAACCATGTGTAGAATCAGAGTCATCTTCTTTAAATAAACGACATGGCAACAAAGACGATCCAGGATATACATCTGCAGCTGGAGGTTCTTCTCTAAACATAATTCTGAAGATAGCACATTCTTCTTTTAAATATTCAATAGAATGGGCTATAAATTGTGCCTTTTTAAAACTATCTGTATGACCATTAGACGCTTGTCGTCTTTTCCAAAAAGCTTCTGCTTCCTTGTCTATTTCTTCTTTAATAAAAGGATCTCTATTATAAAGCTGATTTACGTGTTCTAATTCTCCCTCAAATTCGGGATGCTTATGCCATGTCTCCCAACGAAGACTGCTGACATTATCTACATTTTGCATTGCAGCAGAAATATAAGGTGTATTTCTTTCTACCCACTCAGACCCCAGCCTATACCCCTCTTCAAAAGCTTCTTCTGGCGTTTTTCCTTCAAAAATAAGGTTGTGTCTTTGCAATGTGTCATTAACACAAATAATAATCTTATCAAAATGCTGTGTAGCCCATTCCATCGTCGCTGCAAACTTAGAGCCCTCATGATAAGACTGGCCCACACTGACATGAAAACGTGCAGCTCGATAATTCTTATAACCTGCAGCACGTTTTACCTTTACAACACATTCATCATCGTTTAACGGGACGACTTCTGCCTGAGAATAGGAAGCATTAGTTTCAAAAGCACCAGCTGGTTTTGACACAGAAGACCCATTCCTACTTGCAGACCCATTTCTATCTGCAGATTGCCTTGAACCAGAACGGTATTCTTTATTTGACATATCATTGCTAGTCATATCGTTCACCAGCTTCGGTTCTTGTTGGTTTTTCTAAAATACTCCAAAGCATATTAAATGTATTTCTTTGTATCTCAGCATTAATAGGATCCACTTTAACAATTGCCTTCAAAACATTCGCCGTTTCATTTGCAATTCGATCACCAAAAACCAGAGTTACTCTATTTATAAAAAAGTTTTTAGGTATATATCTATACTCATCAAGAGGTCCAACAATATATTCGTTTCCCTCCTCTATAAGTTGTCGCATTTTAACGCCTTGCTTACGAATTTTACGATACATGTCATGAACACGTGGACTAGACACTTTATCATCAGCATACATTATAAGTAGTTCTGGTTCTTTGAATTCTTTTAATACTTCAGATACGTTCTCTAATAACTTAATATACGTTTCTTCATGTGTTTCAGTTTCTAAGAAAAATATGGGATACTCATTTCTCTGCACACCATCATTCTCAATAAACTCAATACCCTCACGTTCATAAAAACGTTGGATATCTGTATTGCGAGAAACGGAAACATCACTTTGTCCGCTTTCAATTTTTGAAAGAGTGTTGGCAGCGATTCCTAAATACTCAGCAACATGTCCTTGAGAGACATCGAGCATTGCTCTAGCAGCGCGCATTTGCGTTGGTGTAATCATGTAAATAAGTTCCCCACAAATTCATCAAAGTTACATTCAAAGTATTAAGTTATGTCTTCCTTATACATATGAAAAATATCCATTGCAAGGATTTTCTATGTTATTTTCCAGAATAATTGTCCTTTTTATGGATATTTCTCACTTTTTTAACGTTTTATTAATCTTTTATGTATATAAGTTAATTATCAAAGGGGCATTATGAAAACAAAAGATACAACACAGACAGGAATTACTACAAAGACGCATCCGTCCATGTTTAAAATCAAAGACATGGATATCGAGCATCAAGAGGCTATACAGCCCGATCATGCTCTATTGTCTTTTCTCGATATAAAAGAGCTTTATGACCGTGCCTATGCCGCTGTCGAAGAGGGTCGTGAGGACTACAAAGCCAAGGAAATGATGGCTGAAGCTATCAAATATGACATGGCCTATCGCTGTCAATTAGCCCGTCGCTCTAATTATAAGCAAAAATCACAGATTAATGATTTCCGCATTATTTCCAATACCTACTAAAATTTAGCTAAATTCGAATAGAAAACACGTGTTTTATCCCCAATTTCGGGTTATACTCAATATATAAGTCAATTATGACCGCCTCATCAACTTAGAGCGGTTTTTCTCTTAAACATATATCTATTGGTTCTCATGATGATCATTCGTAAAAACATTGCTGTGTCTTTAGCCATATTTTTGGCCTTAGGTCTATGGATCAGCTTTTCTACTGTAGCCGTTGCAGAAGAGGTTATAGCCTCCTCTGCAGAAACAATGGATATGCCTGTAACAACAAGTTCGGATGAAGTATCAGACGAAGTAATGACTTACCCCATTATGCGTATGACACAAGATAAATCCGAGTTGGTTAAACTTGAACAAGAAGCGGCCAGCGTTGTTGTCGGCAATCCCAATCATATAAGTGTTTTACTGGATACGCCTGATACATTAGTCGTTATTCCCCGTACAGCTGGTGCTAGCCATTTTACTGTAATAGGAAAAGATGGAAACATCCTCATGCAGCGCCATGTCATTGTGGGAGCACAAAAAGAAAAATATGTGCGTATTCGTCGCAGTTGTAACGCAGCCAGTGGTAATTGCCGGCAAATGAGTACTTATTTCTGCCCTGACTCCTGTCATGAGGTTGTCGAGACCAATAACCGCAACCGATAGACATATCTCAATATTTACAGCATAGCATTCTTATAAAACTTACATTATAGTTATTTAGACTATGATTTTAACAACTATAACTGGCATATAATAATGATACATAAAATCCTTTCCTTTACTGTCATCCTATCTTCTTTATTCGTTGTTGCTTGTTCCTCCAGCGGTTCAAAAGCACCAACAACAACAGCTTCTGCAAAACAAGATAGTGCTCGTCCTTTATTAGAGTCAGAATCAATTGATAAAGCGATGAAGAGTGCGTTGGCGCAAGCCGAAGCCAGTGGCAATACACAAGAAGTTATCGCCACATTAGCACAAATAAATTCTCGCAACCCTAACGATGCCATTATTGCCACACGTTACGCACGTGCACTCCGTGAGGATGATCAGATCAATAAAGCACAACGCATACTACAATCTTTTGTAAATGCAGAAAAACCAAATGTTGAAGCATTAACTGAAATGGCCATGACACAACTATCATTAGGCGATTACGATAGTGCAAAAACTTATGCCATTAAAGCAACTGTCATCAACCCTAAAAATGCACGCGGTTATCTTGCTTTAGGAACGGCACAAGACGCCTTAAAAGACCATCAAAACGCTGAACAATCATTTCGCCAAGGTTTAAAATATTGGAAAGGCGACCCCTCTCCTATCTTAAACAACTTGGCTCTTAACCTCGCCTCACAAGGACATTTAGATCAATCACTGTCATTACTAGAGCGTGCCATTAAGATATCACCAAGACGCATGGAACTAGAACGCAACCGCCGTATTATTGCTACCCTTATAGAAACATCAGGATCACAAGTTCCTCCACCCTATAAAAAACCAGAAATAACAATTCCTGAAGCGGCTAAACCCGCGAGTGTAAAACCTGCTAGTGGAGAACCAGCAGTACAAGCTAAAGCTCCTAAGAAAGTAGTACCACAAAAGAAAAAGGTCGTTAAAAAGACGGAAGTGAAAGCTAAAGCCCCTCAGCAAATCGTACCAGAAAAGAAGAGGGTCGTTAAAAAAACGACGGTGAAGACTAAAGCTACCAAGAAAGCCGTACCACAAAAGAAGAAAGTTGTTAAAAAAGCAGAAGTGAAAACGGCAGTAGAACCAACAGTGGAAGAAGCTAAAGCTTCTATTACGTCAGCCACAGTTAAAACAAATATTAAATTGAAATCAAATATAGATAATTAGTTTCCACCAACACCCGCGTTAGACGCTTCGATTCCTGCTGGCCCTAAAATAATTATAAAGAGGGCAGGAAGGAAAAATAAGATCATTGGAACAGTCAGCTTAGGTGGTAATGATGCCGCCTTTTGTTCTGCATTCGCCATACGAATATCACGAAGCTCTACCGACATAACCCGTAACGCCTGAGAAACAGATGTACCATATTGTTCAGCCTGAATAAGAGCCGTTGCAAAAGATTTACCAAACCCACCAACACGACGTCCAAAATCGCCCAATGCCTTACGACGATCGTTTAACATAGCCATTTCAGCACTTAAAATCCCTAACTCCTCTCCCAAAATAGGCGAGTGTTCGGCAACCTCTTCGGCCACACGCTCAACTGTTTGCTCCAAACCAATACCCCCTTGAACACAGATCAGCATCATGTCCAGCGCATCAGGAAAAGTAAAACCTAAATCCTGCTGCCTTTTATCAGCTTTATTCTTAATAATAATACGTGGTAAGAAAAATCCAGAAAACATAGCGCCAGCGAGAATAGAAAACTGCATCCCATTTGACAGCTCTTCTTCACCGGCAGACATGATCAACATAGACATTATAACCAACACTATTGGTAAACCGATTTGTGTTGCAATAAAGACAAGGGGCGCAGATGGGCTACGAATACCTGCTTGAATCAATCGACCGCGAACTTTTTCTCCAAACTTACCGGCTAATTGCTGCACTTTAAAAAAGGTAGCGACAGAATCTTTTGCAGATATGTTTTTAGCGCCTTTCTTATCGGCCATGTCTTCTTTGGCACTTTGAAATAAAGCTTTTTTCTTTTTTTCAATTATATTTTTATAATGCTCTTTCTTTTCAGTTCTTTGTAACATCGGAAAGGCGAAAGCAACGAAAGATGCCGCCGCCGCAAGCGCACTAAAAACAACAATCAAAACTTCACTTGTAATACCAAACATTTTTATACCTTAAAGTTAATCATTTGACGCATTACCAATACGCCACAAAACATCCAACCAACCGCGCATCCTAATAAGAATTTTCCTGTAGGATCGGTAAACAAAACTTCAATATATTCACGGTTGATGAAATACATACCTGTCGCCACGACAATAGGAAGTGCACCGATAATCATTGCTGAAGCCTTTGCTTCTGATGACAATGCTTTGACCTTACGTGCCAATTTAAAACGAGATCGAATAACCGAAGACAGGTTTTGTAGCACTTCCGATAGACTAGACCCCGTTTGTGTTTGAATAGCAATGGCGGTTGCAAACATTTGCATTTCTGTTAATGGCATACGCTTGGAAGCATTTAAAATAGCTTCTGGCAGCGGAATACCAATTTTTTGTTGATCAAAAACACGTCCCATTTCTTCACTCATAGGACCTTCAAACTCACGTGCTACCATTTTAATTGCTTCACTGACTGGCATACCAGCCTTTAATAAACGCATCATTGATTCTAAAGCATCAGGAAAATCAGCCATAAATTTCTTCTGACGGCGGCCAATTTTAAATTTAAGAACAAATCTTGGTACACCAAGTAATCCCACGATAAAGGCCATAATGGTTACAAAGTTTGATGCATCCATAAATTTAGCTAAGCCAGTTACTACAACACAAGATACCAAAGAAAAAAGCCAAAATTGTTTGACTGAAATCTCTAACCCAGCCTGCATAATTTTTTCTTTTATAGTTGGCGTATCTTTTTTCTTTTTATTTTCATCTTCTGGATTATTAAGTTTTTTAGAAAGAGCCGCACGCTTTTGTTCCTGCATTGTTAATTTAGTTTTTTTATTATCTAAATTTGCAGTTCCTTTAACAACCGTCATAAGACGTTTACGTTTTTCGCGTTGGCTATTCATTATAACGGCACTTACAATACCGCCCATAATCAAAAAAATCAGAATGGAAATGATGATGGAAGCCATTTTATCCGTATGCTTCTTCCATTGCATCAAGAACTAAATTCTCAACACCAAATTGTCGTGCACTATCCCAGAATTTTGGACGCATGCCAGATGATTTTAAATTTGTAATAAGTTTTCCGTCTTCATCCTCACCTTCAAATTCTAACTTAAAGAGATCTTGCATGGTAATAACATCACCCTCCATACCTGTAATTTCAGAAATATGTGTCACTTTTCTTGAACCATCACGCAGACGTTGCACCTGAACAATCACATTTACAGCAGAGGCAATTTGCTCACGCACTGCAACAGTTGGTAAATTAAGCCCACCCATCGCAATCATATTTTCCATACGAGAAACAGCTTCACGAGGGTTATTGGCATGGACTGTTCCCATTGAACCATCATGCCCTGTATTCATCGCCTGGAGTAAATCAAAGGCTTCTGGACCACGTACCTCACCCACAATAATACGTTCAGGACGCATACGAAGGCAGTTTTTAACAAGGTCACGCATTGTTACCTCACCAACACCCTCAAGGTTTGGTGGACGTGTCTCTAAACGCACCACATGCGGTTGCTGTAATTGTAGCTCACACGCATCCTCGCAGGTAATAATACGCTCACCCTGCTCAATATAACGTGTTAAACAGTTCAACATGGTTGTTTTACCAGATCCCGTACCACCAGAAATCAAAACATTCACACGACAACGACCAATTGCCATCATCAATTTAGCTGCACTCGGCGTCATGGCACCAAACTCAAGTAGTTTTTCAAGCGTCAATTTATCTTTGGTAAATTTACGAATGGTCATACAGGCACCATCAACAGCCAAAGGTGGAATAATGACGTTCACACGTGAGCCATCTGGCAGACGCGCATCACAAATTGGTGATGCTTCATCAACACGACGACCAATAGCCCCCACGATACGCTGACAGATCGTTACTAGATGCTGATTATCACGAAATTTAATTTCAGCTTTTTCAATTTTACCACCAAGCTCGATGTAAATAGTATCAGGCCCATTAATCATGATATCGGCAATACCATCAATTTCGAGTAATTCTTCCAATGGCCCAAAACCAAGCATGTCATCGCCACATTCTTTAGCGATACGTTTTAATTCAACAGGTGTTAAATCTAAATTACGAAAGCGAGCAATTTCTTCAACAGCAGACGTAACTTCATCTCGCGCCTCTTCAGATTTCATTCTAGCGAGGGCTTTTAAATCAATACCATCACGTAAATCCAACCAGATACGGTTTCGAGAGCGTTGAAGTCTTAAAGATGTCATTGAGTCTTCAGCTTCAACAGGGTCTTTTTCTTGAACTTCTTCTTCTTCATCAAGCAAAGAATCATCATCCATGCTTTTTAATTCTTTGGGTTTTGATTTTTCTTTGGATTTTTTGTTTTGAGTTTCTTTAGCTTCTGGCTCTGAAAGCGGCTCTTGTGGAGTTGGTTCTGAATCTAGAGACGACTCTTGCGGCGTCGGCTTCGAATCCAGCGGTGCCTCTTGTGGAGTTAGCTCCGAATCCAAAGGTGGATCCTGACGCTCTTCTACAGCAGACTCATTTGAAGCAGGCTCTTTTACAACTTCTTCAACCTTCTCCTTTTCAACAACAGGAGAAGCTTCTTTTTTCTCTTGCCTATCAGGAACGTTATCTTGTTTTTTTCCAAACATAATATTCCTACCCTTTTTTCAAAATTTTATTCACTAGGCCATTAAAGCCAGTTACTGTTTCTTCAGTTTCTTCATCTTCGTTGGCTGAATGATTTAATACGTTATGCACAACAGGAAGTAAGAGATTAACAATATCTGTACCACTTTTTTGTTCTGTTAATTTTTTACCTTCATTTTCTGACCCAACAAATAATTTTGCATCAAAAGGTAAGGTAACAGTGGGCTTCATATCCATGGCATCTACAATATCTTTTTTTGGTACCTCTTTCGACGGTATCATGCCTTCCATATTCACAATTAAGTCAATGTTCGATACATCGCCATCCTTAAGAAGTTTTACTTCTTGTATTAATGAACGCGCCGCCCTTAAGGACGATAATGTTGGTGTTGTTACCAAAACCAATTCATGAGCACGATCAATAACAGTACGCTTTAACGAAGGAATTGCACCAGATAGATCAACAATGACAACAGGGTATTTTACCATCATCAAATCAATAAGTTCTTCATATTGTGGAGCCTGAACAGAAGCTTCTAACATAGGATCTGCACCAGCGGCCAAAACAGCCAGTTTATCATTGGCCTGAAAAAACATCCGCGCCAAAGTATCTTCATCTTTACTGCTTGCAGCACGAACAGCTTCATACAAGGTTGTTGCTGGCTCAAAACCCATCCCAACACTTAAAGAAGACCAACCGCCCGCTGCGTCCATTAAAAAAGTTTTTTGTTTTAATGTTTCTGAAATTCCCCAAGCCAATCCTTGAGTTAAAGATGAAGTTCCAACACCACCTTTAGCACCAACAACCGCAATTAAACGACTACCTTTTGACCCTAGTTTATCAATCAAGCTATTGGCAATAATTTCACTTAAAGTGTCCAAAGGAACAGGTCTTACGAGATAGTCGCTAACACCCATCGTTGTTAATTGACGATATAATTCAACATCATTAACCGGCCCAATGATAACGGCACTGGTTCCTTCATGACAATGTTCTGATAACCTACCTAAAGCTTCAGTAAAACTTTCATCTGTTGTATCTGTTTCAATGATAACAAGATTTGGAGATTTCGTTTCTTTATAGCTTTGTATTGCAGTTTCTACTGTACCTTCTTCAACACTCACCGTGACACGTGCAAAACGCCAATCATTGACAAGCGCGTTCGCAGCCTCACTGGTGTCTTTATCCTTTAAGAATAAATCGACTGAAGCGGTTGGTAATAATGTATTTGTTTCGTTGTTCACTGTTATGCCCTTTTAAGAATATCCTGTTCTTATTATAAGCAAAAAAGATTAATAGCTTATGACTTGATTATGGTTATTCGGATGCTAAATCGTCACGTTCTACACCGTCTAATGGTTCACGCGGTTCTCCTCGACTATATCCATCTAAAATAACAGCTTCACGACGTGCTTCACGCGGCCCTAAAGTCCCATTTCCTTGCAGATCTAAAGGATGCGCTATCTGTTTTGCTATCATCGTTTCTGTACTACAGCCAAATTTATAATCCTCTAGAAAACGCGTTGTGTCTTCTTTGCTCAGTCCCGGCATAAGAGCACAATCATTTGGCGCCAATGCCTGTACCATATCATAAGAAACCATCAGGGAGGCCACACCATTTGGTATAGCCATAGTTTGCGATGTTATGTTTGTAACGCCTTTTTTCTTTAAGACTTCTTTAATATCTTTCAATTTATGAACTGCTTTCATAGCCGTAAAACTTTTTGATGTTGGATTATAGGTCATCGTTAAATCCAGCATACTTGTCCCATTTTTCAAATAATGGTCGGCAAGAGCAGATAAAACACTATCATTAATATCTTTCAGTAAAACCTGTTCCATCATTGTTGCATTTGACAGTTGCACCTGCGACTTGTTCATCATTGACGGGGTGTATTGTGTACAAGCCGACAAAGTAACAGCCGCAACAAAAATATTTATAGTTTTTATTAGATTATTTTTCATCACTTATTCTCCCTAATCCAGTACATATCCGAAACCAGAAGTCTGCGAAATTAAGTTTTCAGGCGCATCTGGACCATAAACACGGCGTAAATTATCACCAAAAAATCCTGCAATTTGGCTTTGTTGGCGCACTGGAGCTGGCATATTAGAGGGCATGATGCCCAAATTGACCATGTCTTCTTCTGGTGGCAAACGAGGTAATTTTGTATCATTAGGGATCATTGCTCCATAATTCATATCAGGCTCTATTTGTGTTGTCATTGGCATTTGTTGTGTTGGGGACATAGATGCCGCATGGTTTTGTGCAAAAGGTTGTACAAGGAACGGCGTGATCATCACCAATACCTCAGATTCCGAACGTTGAAATGAATCCGATTTAATCAAATCACCCATAACAGGAATATCACCAATACCTGGTAATTGAGATAAACCAGAAATAGAATCTGATTTAATCAGACCTGCAATCATCAATGTTCCACCACTTGGCAATTCAACATTTGTTTCAGCACGGCGAACATTAAAGGTTGGAACATTAATACCATTAAGTTGCAAATTTTGTTCGAAAGAAGTAGTCGACACTTCTGTCGTCAGCTGTAGGCTAATACGATCCTTTGACATCACAATAGGACGAAAGTTCAAAGACACACCGAAAGGTTTAAATTCGTAAATTAAATTTCCATTTCTATCAATTTGTGTTGGAATTGGAAATTCACCGCCAGCCAAGAACCCAGCTTGCTCGCCAGAAATAGCTGTTAAAGTTGGCTCAGCCAATGTGTTAATAACACCTTCTTGTTCTAAGGCTTGTGCGAGGAGAGCTAAATTACCAAATGAGCCAGAGCTATAATTCAAAAGAGCCGTTCCCAATTGTTGCGGTGCGCTCAAACCTAATCCCGCAGCACTGTTCACAGAGCCACTTAAACTATTAGGATTACCTGCCCCTAATGCTTGGAAATTCAACCCTAAGTTTTTAACCGCACTGCGGGAAGCTTCAACAATCTTAACTTTCAGCATGACTTGTTGTTCACCGCGCACACCCATCATGTTGACAATTATTTTATCATGTTCCCACTCCGTTAATCCCTGCACAGTGCCAGCGTAATCACCAACAAGGTCAACAATTTTATTTGCAACAGCCGGTGTTGACACATTACCACTTAAAACTATTCTATTTTGCATTGCTTCAATGTGAATATCTTCATCTGGATATAATTCATCAATCATCGCTTGCAAACGCTCTGTATCCATTTGTACATGAACATTTACTTTTCTTAAAATATTACCATCGGCGTCTAACGCCATGATATTCGTATCACCCAATTTAGAACCAACAAGATATAAACGATTAGACTTTACTGCCATCACGTCAACGACTGAAGGATCTGCTATTAACACATCAGCAATTTCACCACCAATATTCACCATGTCCGCTTTACCAAGCATCAAAACAACACCCGAAGGCTTTGCCTTCCCCAGCATCGCAACATCTGCTTTATCTGCCTTGGCGATCGTTAAGGATCCCATCATAAAAGCACTGATACAACAAATTCCTAAAGAAAAAATAATCAGATGATTGGCTATTCTTTTTTTCATTTTTTTATTCCTCATTCCCGAGCTGCTCTAACGCTTCTGGAGTTATAATAATTTTTTGGTCGGGCAAAGTTTCTTCTTCAACAGAAAACTCAACGCTTGATTCGTCTTGAGGTTGGCGCGCCCTCACCTCTTGCATTTGATCTCCATTATAAATTCTGACAGCAGATGATGCACCCGTCATTGTTGATAGTTTTGTCATGACTTTACTCACACCAACATCCGTTGTTGATAAATCAGTTTCTGATGGCTTATTATCCCCAATACTACGAAGCGCAAAACCTATATCACCCATTCTATCAGCTAGAACTAATCCTTCTGCTCCATCAGGTGTAACTTCTAATGTTATGGTTGCTTTCTTTGCGCTTTTCTTTTTCTTTTTAGATTTTCCATCCTCTTCTTCTTCATCAACAGCCTTGGTGTCATTATTATCAATTGCCAAAACACGGATATTTTCAAGAATTGTTTCTGTTGCATATTTACTAACAAGATTGGATGCTTCCGGATTATTGCGCGTATTAACGGTAACTTTATATGTCACCATCACATCAACAAAATCACCTGGGCGCATAAGACGATCGGCAAGCGCATAAGACTTCACACTAATACCAACGGCACGCATTCCCTTTCCAACATTAGCAGAGAGAAAATCACCTTTGTCATCTTCTACAACCAAAGAAAAATGAACTGGCTGACCTTGAGAAAGAGAACGTAAAAGCTTGCCATGTGCGGCTTCCATCGCTGGCTGTTCACCGTCACGTATAATTGCACCAGTAAAGGATGTATCTTTTGGCCAGTCCTGCCATTTTAAATCACCTTCTTTAAGTTCCTTACCGACACCTAAATTTTTTGCTGCCACTAAAATTTGAATGCGCTCTGTATCAAGTTCTTTTTTAGAGCCACTCAACGTCGCTTGCAACATCACCGCCACAAGAACGGCAATAAGAAATCCACCAGCAAGAACAATTAAAATATTTTTATTCATAATTTATGATCCTAAAGTTTCCATTGCCAAAGCAATCAGTTCAGTTGGTTGTAAATATCCCGCCTGCCAGAAAGAAAAGACGGCTCCTGCAAAAATAGCGATACCGTAAGGAACATCTTTTGCTCCTGTTTGCGATCTAGCAATCCAGCTATTTTCTTGAGGGTTTTTTACGGGTTTCCATTTATTAAGAACCAGAGTAACACCGCCTAAGACGCCACCCATAACAGCCATAATAAAGAGCAATGGCATTAAGCCTTTAACGCCCGCCCATAAAGCAAATACGCTCAATAATTTGGCATCACCACCACCAATCATTCTAAAATGAAACAGACTATACGAAACAAGAAACATAAAAACCAAAGCGATGAGATGGCTTTTCCAAGATCCAAAAAATGAAACTTCTGGCGCAAGGAAAGTAATGGTAAGAAAAGCGGGTATAAAAGCCGCGCCCACAAGGGCAGCGTAAATATTAGGAATAATTAAACGGTTAAAGTCAGACCATGCTGCCGCAGCGCCAAACCCAAGCGCAACGATAATACAAAATGTAATTATAAAAACCAATACCATGAAATTAGAATCCGAGCGTGTAAAGTTAACGGAAAATAAGAATTATTTATTTGAAAATTAGAATTTGAAATTTTGAGGAATAAGAAAGCCTGTTTTTTTATTTAAGCTACAGGCTTTCTTATGAATTATTAAGTTACAGCACTAGAGGCTGTATTAAGCTTAGGCTTATTCGCCGTTTAACGCAGCTGAGAAGCCTTCAAATAGAGTATTCAGATCACCACCGAATGCATAAACAGCACCAACGATAGCAAGTGAAATACCAGCAGCAATCAAACCATATTCAATGGCTGTCGCGCCTTCTTCATTTTTTAAGTAAGCATTTTTTAAAGCAAGTAATTTTAACATTAAGAATCTCCTTCGTTATAAAATAGTCTTTTTAATTTATTTTAGTCCTTTTAATTTTCACGTGTGCCGCGAAAACATGAACCGCTAGATACTAGAATATATCATATCTTTTTAAGGTGAGGTTAAAAAAAGCTAGTATTTTATGTATTTCGTAAATTATTTGCATTTTTTCTAGCTTTTCTGCCATTTTTTACTGTTTAATATACAGATTACTTAGCTCACGAGCGATTTGCTCAAATACCTCCTCTAGGTCTGCTTGAGAAGGCGCATGATGGTATTTAGTGGGCTCACTGGCACAATCTCTGAATAAATCATAGGTTGCTTGATCAATATCACCGCCACCATCCTGAAATGTGACAGCATAGATTAAAATACCAGCCGCCTTCATATTGGAACAAGTATCCGCAAAACGATCATCTAGATCATCTGCATCAAGACTATGCTCGTTTGACCGTCCATAAGCGGAATATACATTACTCATTGTATTGTTACCGTCAGTCATAATAAGAGCAACCTTATCCCATTGATCATTGCTATATTCAGCACCTTCTATAAAAGGCTGCTCTGGCGATAGGACACGATAGCCCCATACCATACCAAAGTTACCAAGTGTTGCACCACTGGCTGTCATTTCATCAGCAGAATCTAATAAAAATTCTTCATCACTTGTTAACGGCACAATCGGTTGTTCAGGACAATATAGATTAGGCCCATAATAAGCATTATAAACTTCTGCATATGTTGAATCATATGGGCTACTGTCACTATAGTAGTCATTATTAGCATAGAAATCATGGCCGTTATAATCATGGCGATACATTTCCCATGGTCCACTATGGTCCTCTACATCTAATGGATTATCCTCAGCCAGCACACAACCATGCCACTGTCCTTTTTCTGATGTATCATATTCAAGATCAGCTTCAGCAATACCATAGTTATCACCAGTATATTGATTCAAGCCATTGAAGTAACCTTCATATTCATCATCCTCTGGAGGAACAACAAAGCTATCACCATAATCACCACCAAGCATGTCCAACCCTAAACCATAAGGCCCTACGTTCACAGAACTTGCGTAAGGAACCAAGCCTACTTTAACAAGTTCAGGATCGTCGACACTTGCAAATAAAATTTCGATGAAATTCGTTGTCGAAGTTTTAAGCGTACTAATATTATCATTCGTTGACATGGAACCCGTATTATCTAGCACCATGACAACCTCAAGACCGCGAACCTCTCGCTGAACAATTGTCTGTGCATCAACATCAATCTCATCGTAACCAAAAATTCTCATAAAAGAAGTTTCAAGGCGCGCTGTTGCTGTCACCGTTAACTCATCGCCGTTTAAAGCAACATCAATAGCAATTTTTGAACCAATGCGGCCTTCAGGGTAATTTGCCTCCATAAAGGCATCTACTTTATCTTGGATTGCACCTTCATCGTCTGAACCAGTTGCTGCAGCCGCAAGAGCCGCCGCATCTAAAGCACTAGATAATCTCGCTTTTACCAAATATGCCTGTGACATATCGACGGACAAACCAACAGAACCAATAACAACTGGTATTATGATCCCAAAAGCAACAGCAACAACACCAGATTGTTCACGAAAAAACTCTGAAAAATGTTTCTTAACTGTTTTTACTTTATTGAATATTTTCATTTTATAGCCTTTTTATTTATTTTTATGGGCAATCTAAACAAGCAACGGTCGCACTCTTTCTTCCTCGCAGGAAGGCACGCTCTGTCATATTAAAAGAATCAATAACAAAGCTACTAAAATAAGGTACATATTCATATGCTACACTTACAACAACAACACCTTCACCTTCTTCTCCCAATCCGTCAGTTGAATTAATAGCCGAATCCGATTGATCCATGTTTTCAGTGACCCGCCATAATATGACAGGGTCAGAATCTTCATCAAATACAATACTTGCGATGTCGTAACCAAAGGCCACAGTTGAATAAGGAGCTAATGCCAATTCTCCAGCATTAACAACATCAGTAATCATATCAAAATCAACAACCTCAGCACGCGTAACCAAATCACCAATAATTTGTGCCGCAGCTACCGTTTTTTGATTAACAACAATACCTTGTCCTAAATCATAAACAGCCATCATCATTGATAGTAAAACCGGAAAAAGAATTCCCATTTCCACAACAGATAAACCGCTTTCATCTTTAGAATAACGAGAATTTTTTATCTTATTGAATATTCTTTTTATCATTTTATTCTTCTTCAAACTCATAAGGTTCGGTTTGTAAAACAACCGTCGATAATAATATACGATTACCATCACTATTATTTGTTAACATTAACTGCATCATTGGCGTTTTAATGGCATATTTGTAGGCAATCCGTATCATTACAACGTCACTAACGCCTCCAGCATCAAAACCTTGATTTTCAAGATCACCCTCTTCATCAAATTCAGCATCAGGAAAATCTGCGGCATCTTGGAATGAATCAACAGATACAATTTGATATTGAAGGCCATCACAATTAATAAACACATCTGCGTATTCGCATAAAACATCTTGAAATAAGCTTTCTCCGCCACCTTGCTGAACAGCTCCTGTACGAATCTCACGTGCGGCCTCAGCTGTAGAAGACTCCAGCAAGCTTTGCGTAGCAAACATCAATGCCATCTCAATAATTCCAATAACCATGAGAATAAAAGGAATACCAATAAGGGCAAACTCGACAGCTGTTGAACCATCGTCGTTTTTTTGCCAGCGCACTATATTTTTATATGGCATTTTAAACATATTTAACTAAAATTTTTTATATATCCTAAATGTGAAAAACATGCCAATCCTGTAAAGATAGACATGCTCTTAAAATCGTAAACCTTGGTTTATTATACATTTATTTCCTTTAAAGAAAGATTAAGAATTAAGCACTTTCTTCTAAATTATCTGGATTCTCCAATAAAAACCCCTGACCGTCTAAAGGTCTCTCGCCATTAACTTTTTCACCCCACCTCTCTTCAAGCTTTCTTTTTCTTTCCTCAATCTTTTCAAGACGTAGAAGACCTTTTTGCCTTAAAATAGATGAAACAATGACCGTAGCGACGTAATTTATGACATAGCCCAAGCCTGCAGCCGAATAAATTACAACAATTGTCATGGGATTAGACAAATAATTCATCGCAACGTCCATTGGATGAGAAGTGTTCCAAATATGAACTAAATAATAAAAACATCCAGAAAAATTGATAGCTCCAATTGTGAATGTTTTATTTTTACCTGTCTGTGTATCTGTAATATAAGAAACAAAGGTTGGTAACATTCCAACGATGAATAATATCGCTGTAGGTAAATATAAAATACAGCCTATAATGGCTAAGAAAAAAAGAAATAGTGCCTTAAAGCTAATTTTAGGTTTCTTAATATTTTTCGATTTTTTATTATTTTTCTTTTTTGCCATTTTACCCCCCTAAAAAAGCTTTATAAACAGCAACAATCATAATTAGAAAAGAAATAATCATTGATATAACAGAAGCAATTTGGCGTCCCGTATTTCGTCCATAACGATCCCCTTTAGACAATTCTTTCTCTATTAAATTACGCTCATCAACAAGCTTCTGATAATGTTCTTTTGCTTGAAAAAAAGCATCAACATCGTGTTCGTATAATTTGGGGTTATCAAATAACGCAGCAAAGCCTTTTAAATCACCGTCTCTAGCCATTTTTTCAGCCTGCTGTTTTAAAGAATTACTTTTTTCACTATCATGGAAACGTTCAAATACAGAAGAAAAATTATTTAATGCCCATTGTGTAATTGCAGGATAGCCATCAAGACCCAATCTTTTTTGGATAGTAGCTAAAATCTTAAGTTGTGCTAAAGCTTTTTTTCTTGGGTCATTTAAAGACAATTCAGATAAATATGGATCAATATTTTGCCTGTCCTTGACTGATAAAAAAGAAATGACGTGCCTATCGAAGAGAATAGTCGCCTTTGATGATTTTTCACATATACTTTCAAAAGCATTCATCATATCAGCTGTTGTTTGAACATAGTATTTATCAAGAATAGGACTCAAACAGGGAGCCTCTGGGTTCAGAATATATATGCATCTCTCAAGCCCAGCGCTTAAACCTTTCTGCTTTATAAAATTACGTGCGTGCTCAAATGTTGATGATAATATTCCTTTATCAAGAGAGCGGGATTCACGAATAACTGGTGTAATAAAATTGTATTTTATAACGTCAACGTAGGGATCAATATCAATATTTTGTACATAGGCGTACGTTAAATATTTACCAAAGCCTTGGGGTTGAAACTGAATATCTTTATATTGGACACAACAATCAGCATATAAAGCATGGGCAACAGCAACTGTGGCACGGTTATTATAACTACCGCCGCGCTCATACCCAGAAATATCTTGTGTAGCCTGCTCTAATCTATTTTTAATAGTTTTGTCCTCGATAGCACGCTCAACCCACTGATCCATTTCATTATTATCAATTAATTTGGCAGCCTCATCAGGATCAAGAAACAAATCTTTGGCCAGCAATTCCGGGCGTATATATTTTTCATTCATAAACATAATCGGCCGTGTTGCTTTAGCACGTTTAGGAGACTGCTTAGGACTTAAACGTCTTCCATCTTGCCAAGCCTCTATATCCTCAATCGTCCATCTTTGCACAGGATCATCATATAAAAGCCCTCGTAAGAGTTCGAGTATTGCTCCACTTAAACGCTCTTTGCCCAATAGAGTGGCGTAACTTCCTTTTTCAATTTTACATTCAATAACCTTACTATCACTCACACCATTCATAGGATCTTCTGAACGTAACATCACCGCCAAAGACGCACCGAAAGAATAGAGATCGTCTGAAATATCACCTGGTCCGCGCCCCATAGGATCAGCCAAAGCACGTTCTATTGGTTCATACAAACTGGGCAAGTTTGATGAGGCAGGTAAAGCTAGACACTCCCCCAAATTAATTTTTTGACCTGGCTTTGCGCCACCATCAAACATGTTTCCAGGCCAAATTTCGCCATGTGCCAATTCTTTATTTCTAAGATCTCTTAGAACTGTAACCATTGGTGCAACAATGTTTGATAAAACATTTTCTGGCTTCCATCCAAGAGCAGGATTTTTTTCATCTTGTTTTATATAAGGATTTCCAACTGTGTCCTCATAAATAAAACAGTAACGTTCTTGCTGATGGCTTGGCCAAAAAACTTTGCCCGATTGAACCAACTTACATAAATTAGGATTAACAATAGCCATATATTTCGTTTTGCTTAAAAAACGAGGTGTCATACTTCGATCACAAACAAGAGCAAATAAATTGGCTCCATGGCGACTGCCACGAATAGTGCGATAAGCTCTGATTTTACCTTTATCTAAATAAGATAGAGGTTCCTCCACACGAATGCGGAAATCACCGTTTAAGATAATCTCATCATTCCCAGAAATGGTATTTTCTGAAGATGTTGTATCCTTCTCGGACTTATCGGTATCTATAGACTCTGCTGTATTGCTCATATCATCGGGAAAAGTGAGTTAGAAAAGCGGTAAAAGTACTCTTTTTATTCTAAATCGCTTTGTTCCGAATGTAAATCAACCTTAAATCCTATGGAAACCGGCAATATTAGGCTCTAAATGGATCTTGCATCAAGATTGTATCATCACGATCTGGACTGGTTGAGAGTAGCGCAACAGGCGCTTCAATCAATTCCTCAATATGACGAACATATTTTACCGCCGCCGCAGGGATATCCGCCCAGCTACGTGCCCCTTGCGATGTATCTTTCCACCCTGGAATAGTTTCATAAATCGGCTTGATATTGGCTTGATCCACCGTTGAAGCAGGAAGATAATCAATACGCTCACCATTTAAATCATAAGCAACACAGACTTTAATTTCATCAAAACCATCCAAAACATCCATTTTAGTGAGAGCAATACCATCAATACCGCCTGTTTTAATCGCCTGACGCACGAGCACGGAATCAAACCAGCCACAGCGGCGCTTACGCCCTGTTGAAGTTCCAAACTCATGACCTTTTTTACCAATTTCTTCACCAATATCATCATGAAGCTCTGTCGGGAATGGACCAGACCCAACGCGCGTTGTATAAGCTTTGGTAATCCCAAGTACATAACCAATTTTTTTTGAACCAACACCAGCACCTGCTGCTGCCTGCGCCGCCACCGTATTGGACGATGTTACAAAAGGATAGGTTCCATGATCCACATCCAAGAAATGTCCTTGTGCGCCTTCAAATAGAATCTTTTTACCAGCTTTATCGGCGTCATCAATGGCTTTCCATGCGACACCAGAATAAGAAAGAATTTGATCCGCCATCCCCATCAATTCATCATAAATGTCGGTGACTTTCATTTCTTCTGCACCCATACCTTTTAATAGGACATTATGATGGTCTAACATGTTTTCAATACGTTCTTTCAAATGATCACTATGTGCCAAATCACAAACACGAATTCCACGGCGGGCAACCTTATCTTCATAAGCAAGACCAATACCACGCCCCGTTGTACCAATCTTCTTTGCACCGCGCGCCTCTTCCATCGCGATATCAAGTGCAGGGTGGACAGGTAAAATTAATGTCGCATTTTCAGCAAGCAACAGATTATCCTCACTAACATCAACGCCCTGCCCCTTTACCGTTTCAATTTCTTCTAACAATGCTTTCGGATCAACCACAACCCCGTTACCAATAATTGACATCTTTCCTGGACGCACAATGCCAGAGGGAAGCAAATGTAATTTATAGGTTACACCATCAATAACGAGCGTATGCCCTGCGTTATGCCCCCCTTGGAAACGCACAACCATATCCGCTTCGCTTGATAAAACATCGACAATTTTTCCTTTTCCTTCATCACCCCATTGAGATCCGATCACAGCAACATTCGACATAGTTTTTTCCTTTGGTTAAATACTCAAATCTTTTATTTTGTGCGAGACACTTGATATCCAGAGTCTTGTAATTTTTTAATCTCTACCCAATCACTTTCTTGGGTTACTGATTTTTTATTTTCATCAAAAGTCATAGCACTCGCCCTTACAATACTGTCCATATACAAAGTAAACCCGACCGCTTCTTCCTTATCACAAACATAGTAACGACCACCACGCCCTAACTCCCCACGAGCATCCGCTGAAAACAAAGTAAAACTAATGCCACTTTTATAATCAAAGCCTCGGCGTTCAATAAGGTCAATCGTAATATTAATATGGTTTAAACCATAAATTTCTAAAGCTTCTGATAAACCTTTATAAACTTCTTCAAGTTTACCAATACTGCTCTGCTCTTTATTTGGAATAGATATTTTTTGTAATTTGTCAATCGCTTCCACCGCAACACCAGATGTATCTAGCAATGAAATAAAAATCTTAGCGATGTCAGATCCAATACTTGCCAACCCATCACGATCACGTTTTTGCAGAAGTTTATTCAAAATATCTTTTTCATCTTCATTGACATCAAAAGCAGCAAACATTTCTTCAACCAACACAGGAATAGACAAATCAATAGATAAATTTTCAATATCAGTTTTACTAATCGAAGACAGAGCAACCAAACATATCTCAACATCATCTTGGTAATCACCTACGCCAATCATCTCACAGCCCACTTGGCAAAATTGTCTCTCAGGTCTTAACTGTGACCCATTAATTTTTAATACATCTGCCGCATAAGAAAGCCGTAATGGACGTGGGTCATCTCCCAATCTTGATTGAGATATGCGCGCAATTTGCGCCGTTGTATCAGCCCGCACCCCCATCATACGTTGAGAGACAGGATCCATCAGACGAAAAGTATTACGTGCTAAAGCTTTCCCGGGACCTTCCGATAATAGGCTCTCTTCAAACTCAACCAAGGGGGGTTTAACGCGCGCATAGCCAAATTTAGAAAATTCTTGCATCAAAAGATGGATGATATGCGCCTCCTTTTCAGCCTCCGGCGGCAAAAGGTCCTTTAAGCCATTTGGCAACAAAGAAGAGTTTACTTGCGTCATATCATTCTATGTTTTAGCGATTAAAACTAAAGAAAACAATGGCAATAAAATGGTTATCAAGCGTTAGAAAATAACCTGTTATTGAATTATGAAAACTATGCAGCTTGCTCAATCACGGAACAAAGGTCATTAACCACAGATTCAACCAATGAACTATCATCTCCTTCAGCCATAACGCGGATGAGAGGTTCTGTTCCTGAAGCGCGCACCAACAAACGCCCTCCCCCATTTAATTTTTCTTCTGAAATTTTAATTGCCGATTGAACTTGCTCTTTATCAAGTGGTGTAACGCCAGAATATCGAACATTTTTTAACAATTGCGGTAAAGGATCAAACACGTGACAAACTTCACTGGCTGGCTTACCACTTTCACTAACAATTGAAAGAACTTGTAATGCTGCCAAAAGACCATCACCTGTTGTTCCAAAATCACTCAACACAATATGTCCAGATTGTTCTCCGCCAATATTAAAACCACTCTTCTTCATTTCTTCAACAACATAACGATCACCCACTTGAGTGCGTTTAAAGTCAATGTCATGCTCTTCAAAAAAACGTTCCAATCCTAAATTCGACATGACAGTCGCAACAACACCACCTTTTAAAAACTCTTGATCACGTTTTGCAATAGCGAGTAAGCCGAGCAATTGATCACCATCAATTTTATTGCCCTTCTCATCAATAATAATCACACGATCTGCATCACCATCAAGAGCAATCCCTATATTTGCTTTTTCTTCGACAACACGCTCTTGCAGAGCTTCCGTCGCGGTTGCCCCATAACCATCATTAATATTACGACCGTTTGGCGTATTACCGATAGAAATGACATCCGCCTCTAACTCCCATAAAATTTGCGGCGCAACTTTATAGGCAGCACCATGCGCACAATCAATTACAACCTTTAAGTTATTAAGCGTTTTACCTTTAGGGAAACTGCGTTTGATATATTCTATATAACGACCTGATGCATCATCAAGTTGCGTTGCCTTACCAATATAATCCGCATTTGGTAAGAACGGTGTGAGATCTTGATCAATCATTTTTTCTATTTTAGCTTCTAATGCATTAGAAAGCTTATAACCATCTGCACCGAAAAGTTTAATGCCATTATCCTGATAAGGATTATGTGAGGCAGAAATCATCACACCAATGTCAGCCCGTAAAGAAGTTGTTAAACGCGCCACAGCAGGTGTCGGTATAGGCCCCGTGCGTATGATATCCAACCCCATTGCCACAAAGCCAGAAGCCATTGCTTGCTCCAGCATATAGCCAGAAAGCCGCGTATCCTTACCAATTACAACGCGCGCAATATTATCACCATTTTCTTGTTTCATGACATGCGCCGTGGCCATAGCCACCTTCATCGCCATTTCTGCTGTCATAGGGTATTTGTTTGCAGTACCGCGAATACCATCTGTTCCAAAATATTTTTTTGTCATAGCTTAAGTTTTACTCAATAAACAATAAAAAAACAAGGATAGGAGTCATTTAGGAAAAATAAGTGTTTTATGAAATAAAAACGCTAAGCCCCTTGCGGTTGCTCACCACCAATACCACCCGTTGTAGGAACAGAGGACGTTGGGCCTTTATCAATAGGTGTCTCATCTTCATCATCAGCACGAATAATTTTTTTACCCGCCAACAAGTCTTTGATTTCATCACCACTTAAAAGTTCATATTCAAGCAATGCCTTTGCCAATGTATGAAGTTGATCTAAGTGCTTGGTTAGAATTTCTTGTGCGCGCTTATAAGCATTCTCGACAATAACTTTTACTTCGGAGTCAACCAGTGCCGCCGTGTCATCAGACATGTTTTTACTTTGCGCCACAGAATGACCCAAGAAAACTTCTTCCTGATTATCAGTGTAACGAAGAGGACCAAGCTTATCTGACATACCCCATTCGGTGACCATACGGCGCGCTGTATCGGTTGCCATTTGAATATCACTGGAGGCACCCGTCGTAACGGCCTCATCACCAAAAATCATTTCTTCAGCAATACGTCCGCCCATGGCGACAGATAAGTCTGCTTTTAATTTAGCCTTAGACATCGAAATTCTATCACCCTCAGGTAAACGCATAACAAGTCCCAGCGCACGACCACGTGGAATAATTGTCGCCTTATGAATAGGATCTGATTCTTTTTCATGGATAGCAACAATAGCGTGGCCAGCCTCATGATAAGCGGTTAATTTTTTCTCTTCTTCAGTCATAACCATGGATTTACGTTCTGCGCCCATCATAATTTTATCTTTAGCGCCTTCAAAATCATCCATCATAACGGTACGTTTATCTTTACGTGCCGCCAGCAAGGCCGCTTCATTTACAAGGTTAGCCAAGTCCGCTCCAGAAAATCCTGGTGTACCTCGTGCTAAAACTTTTGCGTTGACGTTTGGTGCCAATGGCACTTTTTTCATATGGACTTTTAAGATTTTTTCGCGGCCTACAACATCGGGTAATGGCACAACAATCTGGCGATCAAAACGCCCAGGACGAAGCAATGCCGGATCAAGAACATCAGGACGGTTAGTCGCCGCAATCAAGATAACCCCTTCATTCGCTTCAAAACCATCCATCTCAACCAAGAGTTGATTTAAGGTTTGCTCACGCTCATCATTTCCACCGCCAAGGCCAGCACCACGATGGCGACCAACCGCATCAATTTCATCAATAAAGATAATACAAGGTGCATTTTTCTTGGCCTGTTCAAACATGTCACGTACACGAGATGCACCGACACCAACAAACATTTCAACAAAGTCAGAACCAGAAATGGTAAAAAATGGAACTTCAGCTTCACCCGCAACAGCACGTGCGGTTAAAGTTTTACCTGTTCCAGGTGGGCCAACAAGTAGTGCCCCTTTAGGAATTTTACCGCCCAAGCGTTGGAATTTTTGCGGGTCTTTTAAAAACTCAACAACTTCCTCCAGTTCAAGCTTAGCTTCATCAATCCCCGCTACATCATCAAATGTTACACGGCCATGTTTTTCCGTTAAAAGTTTTGCGCGCGAACGACCAAATCCCATTGCACCGCCGCCGCCTTTTCCTTGCATCTGACGCATGAAGAAAATCCAAACACCAATGAGAAGAAGCATTGGAAACCATGATAGCAAAACAGAGAAGATACTTAATTTTTCACCTTCTGCTTCTTGAGCCTGAATCCGAACACCACTACCATCCAAACGTTCAACTACATTTTCACCGTTAGGAACAGTAACCAGAAATTCTTTACCACCATTGGCATAGTGACCTGTAATATTCTGCCCACGAATCAAAACATCGCCGATACGACCTTCACGCGCATCAACCATAAAATCACTATAAGCAACTTCTTCTTTTTGATTAAGCGCACCCATTTGTCCACTTTGAAAAGCATTCAGCAAGACAGCCAGCAACACGCCAACGGCCAACCAAAAAATGATGTTTTTTCCGAAATTATTCATAAAGGGTAAATCCTTGTTCTATAATGTTCCGCCAAAGTAAGGGTTTTTGCCAAAAAAGCAAGCAATTCTCACATTTCTTAGCATTTTCACTCTATTAGATTAGCCCAGAATCAGGGCTGATTTATGGCAGTATTTTAAGATCCTCAGCAGCCTTTTCTTCTATCTTAGCTTTTTTCGCTTTTGCGTCTTCATAAGTTACAAGCAAAACTGGTTTATAAGGCTTATATGAACCTATATAAGCACTAACATCACTTCTTGTACCATCCCAGTTTATTGTAATAGATAAATCCCCGCGATAAACAGCCACGCCCCAACTCTCAGGGTATTTTTTGTCTGTATCGTTTAACCATTCAAATTTTTCTTCTTTAGGATCGCCAAAGCGTTTTACTAAATCACGTTTAATTTTAACCAAATCTTCCATTCGATCTTGCGGTCGTGGATATTTTTTTTCAGAAAAAATACGCACTCTGTATAATTTATCATCTTCAAATTCATAAGTAATCGATGATCTAATACCTCTGATTGTATCCACATAGAATAATGCGCCATTAGACTCCTCAACAAAGATAGCCTTCTCTTCTTCTAATATTATTGAACGAGGTAATCCCCAAACAAAACCACGAACATCAGCTTGATCAAGAATTTCACTTGCGTCTTCATAGGTAAGCTTTTCAATCTCTTGCGCATAAGATATTGAACAAAAGACCGATACAATCAAAAATAAAGCTAAGATTACACGCAAAATAAAAATTACTCCTTTTCTATATATAATGAACTATTTTTATCCTTTAATGCAAAGATTAAACCACCAAGTGTACGAGGTTTAAATAAAGATGGGTTATCTAGCAACGATATCACCAAATTTTCTAAGCGTTCCATACGAACACCATAATAATCATCTTTACGCATATCTTTAACGGCTTTTTGAATAACACGAAAAATAATTTCTTCAGGTTGGGATTTTATTTTATTAAAATCTAAAACAGCACGCTCTTCATTTTTTTCTTTCAAACAATCTTGATAATTTTTTTCACTTATAATTTCAAGCGCATGACGCGCTCTTCTTAATCGAATAGCCAAACTAGTTAATCGTTTTGGGCTTAACCCTTCTTCTTCAAGAATAGCCATTGATTGTCGCAAGCGCGGACGAAGATATTTTTCGTTTTTATTGCTTGGGTCATTCATAAAAATTATAGATTTTTCTTCACAATAATTTATCAAAGTTTGTTTTGAAATATTAAGAAAAGGGCGTGCAATTTTTAAATTTTTGCTATAACTTTGCAACTCATTCATTCCCGCTAAACCATCTAATCCGCTACCTTTGGCCAGACGGATAAGAAAAGTTTCAGCTTGATCATCTTGGTGATGGGCCACAAAGACTGTTTGTATTTTATGTTCTTTACAGTAATTATCTATCAATTCATATCGGGCGGCACGCGCCTCTTCCATGATAGAGGCTTCAGGTTTTTTACCCTCCCATAGCAAGGTTTTATGAGTAATGTTTTTTAAATTTTTCTTTTCTACCCAATCAGCAACTTGGTTAGCTTCAATTTTTGCTTCAGATCGCAAACCATGATCAATGGTCAAAATATGAAGTTTTTTATTTTCTAACTTGGCAAAGTCACAAAAGAGATTGGCTAAAGCCATGCTATCTGGACCGCCAGACACGGCAACAGCAAATGACGTTTGACTTTTTACATCTGAATGTTTTTCTAAAAAACTAATTAAGGCGTCTTTTAAACTATCTTGGCAATCCATTAGACATCGCAGGATAATGCATTACGCTCCTGATCCGCGCGTCTTAAAACATCTTCATTACCAACAGGAAACTTAACAAGGATTTGTCCCAAAGCAACACAAGCATCCTTTTCCTTTCCTAAAGCTTTCAATGTAAGCCCAAGCTTTAAGAGAATGTCAGGAGATTTAGCACTCTCTGGATAGGTCTGAAACCCTTCGGCAAAAACACGCGCAGCTTTTTTATAATTGCCACGCACATAATAAGTTTCACCAAGCCAATATTTGGCATTAGCAGCAAGAATATGGTCGCTGTGTACGTTTAAAAAATTATCAAAGCCTTCTTGTGCTTCTTCATATTTTGCATTCTTTAAATTAGAGTATGCCTGCTCATATTGTGCCGTTGCATCACTATTGCTAGCAACAACTGTTTTAGTTTGAATACCTTTAGGTTGCTGCCCACTAAAATCAACACCCAATGGATTATTTGTTGAAGGTTGTGCAATTTGTGATGCGCCTATTTGACCTGAACTTGGAGATAGACTCTGTGGAGCACCACTACCAACTTGAACAGCATCATTTTCTAAAAATCTTATTTTTTGTTTCAAAGAATTTAACTCATAAAGTTGTTCTTCGACTTTACCTGTTAGTTCACGAATTTGCGTCTCTAATTGCTGAATACGGATTTCAGTTTGACCTGCATTATTACTGGCATAGACAGGGGTAGATTGCGCCTGAACAGCTACAGATTGAAAAGCAATTCCGCCTAGTAAAACACTACAAACAATAGAGGAAAGGCACAGAAACCTTCCTTTCCGTGCCTCCAAACCTCTTACATTATTGCTTAGATTATTCAACACGCGTCCGTGCCCGTCTGTTTTGTGCCCATGACGTACCGTCGGCACCAACAACCAAAGGCTGCTCTTTACCATAGCTGATTGTATTAACACGGCGAGGATCAACACCAATAGCAATCATATAGTTTTTGACTGCATTTGCACGACGATCTCCAAGAGCAATATTATATTCACGTGTTCCACGCTCATCAGCATGACCTTCAATTGTCACGTTTAGACTTGGATAAGAATTTAACCAACGCGCTTGACCTTCAATAATGCTACGACTTTGTGAATTTAAATCATGTTGATTGGTATCAAAATAGACAATATCACTTCCCGCTTGTGCGGCTAAATCTTCTTGTGATCCTGGAACTGCGTTACTATCAACACCGCCCATAGAGGCTGTACCATAACCATCACCGTCAACTGCCACGCCTTCATTAAGATCTGCAGGTTGTCCGATTGTCATGCCATCAGAATCACCCAAATCTTTTTTGGACGAACATGCAGCTAATACCAACGGTATTAATGCAATCATTAATAATTTAGATAAATTGTGACGTGTGCGCATGAAAAGCTCCTTTGATTTAAGCGTCGTTTTTAAATATGCCACACACATAAATGCGGGGGCTGTTTTTTGTAGTGATTCTATTTTTAAACCCTAGGGCATCAGGTGACAAGAGGGCACATAACATTACCCCCTTTTTTTCAGAATGTTGCCTTAATTAAACGATGTTAAACTACTGCAAACCACTCTTTATTTGCTGTAATAACACCAAAGCATCGTGCTGGTTTTCAGCTACTGGTGCACGATCCAGATATTCTTCCAAAGAATCAATGGCCGCCATCGCCTGATTTGTCCTTGCATAAAGAACCCCAGCATCAAAAAGAAGGCGATATTCCCCTGGATCAAGAAGGCGCATAACATCAATAGTCTTTAGGGCTCCTATATAATCCTCAGATTCAATTTGACGTAACTTTATATTATTCTGCATACGAATAAGAAGTTCCCTCTTGGTCGCAGGATTATAGTAAGTATTTGAAAGCTCGGCTTGAGGCCCTAACAAAGTCTTTAATAAATTTCTTAAGTCTGCCGCTTGCAATACAGCACAACAATTAAAAGGATCGAATAAAATTCTCATACCGTTTTTTTCAATTCTACAAACAACATGCGCTGGAAAACTTAAAGCTTCGACCTGCCAACCTTGTGCTTGACCCACATGAATATAAATCAAAGCAAGCGTAACAGGCATCCCTTTACGACGTTCAATAACACGCATCAAATTTACATTTTGTAAATCATCATAAGTGTTTTCATCGCCAATATATTCATGTTGATCTGCAATAATATGCTTCAACGCCGCGAGTTGTGTTGCGGCATCATCTACCGCACCTTCTTTAATTAACAAAGCATGGCGTGCGGCAACTTCTTCTTCTAATTTTTTAATATGGTTTTGAAAGCGTTCAATAGAAATTCCCGGGCTTTCAATTGCAGCCATTGCCAACGCACAGCCGACCAAGTCAATATCTTCGTCTTTTCCAGTACCATAATTTTCTAGAATTTTTAGACTATCTTGAGCCATACTTAATTATAATATTGGTCTTCAATAGAAGGAGCATTTTCAGGAACAGTTTTTGTTGGAACATCAATGTCTGGTGCAACCTCTACCTTTGACACCGTATTTACATTTGATGAACTCGTAACTGGACCATAGTTTTCCGGCGGTTGGTTCTGAATATTATTTTGCAAGTTCTGCGGTTGGGCAGGAACATTCGTTTCTGGTAATGGTTGTGCTTTTGTTTCCCCTGACAAAGGTTCACCCGCTAATTTCACGTAACTTACAACTTGCTTCACACCTGATATTGTTCGTGCTGTTTCAATCACAAGATTAAGTTCTGCTTGATGTTGGGCAACACCCATCAAGTAAACAACGCCTTGAACCGTCTCAATAGAATAATTAATAGACTGAACACCGCGATTGAGTGTTAAAGAACCACGTAAGCGCGATGTAATCCATGCATCTTTTACAAAACCTGTAACGCCAGCACTATCAGCAACACGAATTTCATTGATAACTTGTTCAACACCTTCGACAAGCCAGACAAGACGAATAGCCTCAACCCGTTGTGCAGGATCTTGCACAACACCCGTAATTAAAACACGCCCTTGATTGACGGTTGTGCTTAATTTACGAAAGGCATCCACATCATATTGAAACCACGCTTCGTTAATTTTTATTTTTATTTTAGCGTCATCAATTGCGCGCGGGATACCGCCCTCTTGCGCCGCAGAAACACCTGTCACAGCCGCCGCTCCTGTAACCATACCTAAACCAGTACAGCCCCCCAACAGGAGAGGAGAAAGAAGAAGAGCAAGAATTAATTTATTTCGAATCATAATGGCTATTATGCCGTCAGCTGCCATGCGTTGTCCAGATGTTGAATTGTGACCATTCCAAGGAAAGATGGCACAACCGATATAACATCAAAACGAAGGTCATAGCCTTCAACATTATTTTGGCTTATATAATAGGAAGCAGCCTGTATTATGCGCTGTTGCATCCTTGGCGTTACGCTCTCTAAGGCTTTATCTTTAGTGACCCGCGCCTTTACCTCAACAAAGGCAATAGTGTTTTTCTTTTGGATAATAAGATCAATTTCGCCGTATTTTGTCTTGTAGCGCGTTTCAAGAATTTCATAGCCCTTCAAGATGAGCCACTTCGCAGCAGCCTTTTCAGCCTTTATCCCTTTATCGTAAGTTTTTGTCTTATTTACAAGGCGGCGATCCAACATGCCTATTTCCTATCACTCAAAAGTTTCAACGCTAATGTACAATTAAACCTGACAATTTGCCATGATTTACTTCTTCATACATTTTTTAACACTGCTTTGAGTGAGACGGTGCAAGGATTTAGTGACTACCTAAGGCTTTAAAACTATACCGCTATAATCGCCAGTTTCTTTCGCCTGCTCATAGGCTTTATCCAGAATCTCGACTCTGTGCTTTTCTGCTGCGCAGCCAACTACTGCGTTTGCTTCTTTTGTTGTGACTTCTGAACTAACTGTGACATTAAACTTCTCTCGGCAAGCGGGTAGATGCTTAGGCAAGCCTTCAGGCATACCCGCTTCAATAGCTATTTTAATAGCTTCTGACGGGTTTGCTGTTGCAAACTTCCGGCTACGCCCATCTCCAACAGCCTTTGATAAAGCGCTAACTACCATGACGCCCCCCATGAATGCTAATAGGCATACACCAAACCGACCTACGCCTGGATTTGGATCTACGGCTGGCTTTAGTTTTTCTTCTGTCTCTGAATTTTCTGTTTTCATTGATATATACTCCTTCTTATGACCAGACGGGACATTAGAGGACTAAAATCTTTATGTCAATGGAGTATATGTGAAATATATAGAATTGCTAATGCGCCTCAAGAATAAGCCACTTTGCAGCGGCCTTTTCGGCCTTTATCGTAAGTTTTTGCCTTATAACCCAGCCTGTCTATTTCCTATCACTCGCAAGTTTCAAGGCCAGTGTATAAATTGTTTTCTTAGGTTTGCCCGTCGCTTGCGATACCATTTCGGCCGCATCACGCACAGACATTTTTTCCAGCGCAGATTTTATTTGTTTTTCAATACTCTCCGTTGAAACAATCTCTGCCACGGCCTGCCCTAACACCACAACAATCTCACCCTTAGGGGCACCAGATTTTGTATAGCTCACAATTAGATCTGACAATTTTCCACGCTTTACTTCTTCATACATTTTTGTGAGCTCACGCATTACCGCTGCTTCACGATTGCCCAAAACATTTCGCATATCTTGCAAGCTATCAATCAGCCTAGGTCCTGTTTCATATACAATCAAACTCCCTGGTACCATTTCCCATTTTTTTAACGCTGTCTGACGTGCCGTGGTTTTGGGTGGCAAAAAACCTAGAAAACAAAACTGGTCGGTCGGCAACCCTGAAAGCTGTAACGCAGGAAGCGCGGCATTCGGTCCGGGAATAGAAGTCACATATAACTCAGCCTCCACCGCGCCACGCACCAATTTATAGCCCGGATCAGAAACCAAAGGCGTTCCCGCATCGCTTAAAACCGCAACAGATTGTCCATCAGCCACACATTGAATGAGATGCTCGCGCTGCTTATCTGTACTATGGTCATTATAGACCTGCATCTTCTTCTTAAATCCATAAGCATTCATCAACTTACCCGTCACCCGCGTATCTTCACAGACGATTAAATCAACAGATGACAGAACATCCAGCGCTCTAAAGGTAATATCGCGTAAATTCCCGATTGGGGTTGCTACAAGATAGAACCCTGGCTTCATTGGTACAGATTTCGGCTCAGATTTTATTTCAATCTGTTGTTTTTTCTCTTCTTTTTGAACCATTTGTGCATTCTTACCTAAATTTTGGAAAAAGTTCTGTGGCTTTGAATTTATTTTTTGTGTAGGGTCACGAGAAATACCAGACATAATTTAATAAAACTATCAGGTTTGACAGAGATTGCTATGACTAACATAAAATTTACGCCCCTTATCACCTATCTTTTTACTTTACTGGTTTTTACAGCCCTCATCATAATATCAGGATGTGCACCACTTGGTCAGGCATCCAACCCTTGGGGGACGCCTACCCAAACAGACAGGCTAGGTTCATCAACGCAAAGACCAACGCAGATGAGCCAGTTTGATAATTTACCACCCGTCAATGTCGCTATTCTTTTGCCTTTAAGCGGTGCTCAAAGCAGCCTAGGAAAATCCATGTTACAGGGCGCACAATTGGCTATGTTTGAAATGGGCTATAACAATTTTAATTTAATGCCACGTGATACAAAAGGTACACAAAGCGGTGCGGTTGCCGCAGCAACTTCGGCTATTAACGATGGGGCACAACTTATTTTAGGGCCACTTTTTGCTAACTCTGTTCGTGCCGTAAAACCTATCACCCGATCTAAAAATATTAATGTTATTGCTTTTTCAACTGATTGGACATTGGCAGACAACCAAACATTTCTCATGGGCTTTATGCCCTTTTCTCAAGTCGAACGTGTCACCCGATACGCCTTATCAAAAGGGTACAAAGATTACGGTCTTATCGCCCCACGAGATACATATGGTAATGCTGTAACAGGTCAGTTTAGTCAAATTGTTCTTAATAACGGTGGGACGTTGGCTAAATCTATTCGCTATCAAACAGGCGACACAACAATTATCAACCAAATCGAAACACTCAAACCACAAGAGGGACAAGCCCCTCAGTTTAATGCTGTCTTTATGCCAGTCGCCGGTAATCAAACAGACATGATCGCCAGCGCTCTAAGCTACAATAATTTAATGCCAACCCAAGTTAAACGCCTTGGTACAGGTCTATGGGATGATAACCGGGTCGCAGCGCAACCCAATATGCAAGGAGGTTGGTTTGCTGCACCATCGCCAACAATGCGCCAACAATTTGAGCAAAAATATGCATCATCTTATGGAGTAAAACCTGTTCGCCTTGCAACCTTGGCTTATGATGCCACAGCCCTTGCCGCTATATTGGCAAAGAATGGTTATCAAAGTGGAAGCCGTCCCGCTTACGATTTTGCATCCATTACAAATCCAAACGGTTTTGCAGGAACAGATGGCGTTTTCAGATTTAAACAAAATGGAATTATCGAACGAGGCTTGGCAGTTCTTGAATTACGCGGTGGTTCAATCATTGAAATTGATCCCGCCCCAAGCAGGTTTTAAGAGAGGGCAAGTTTAGCAGCACGATGTGCATGAATTAATGTTGTATCCAAAACAGGCAAGGGACTGTTATCTTCGTTAATTAGTGTGCCAATTTCAGTGCATCCTAAAATGACAGCTTCAGCCCCCCGCTCTTT
The DNA here is from genome assembly GCA_021775995.1 of Alphaproteobacteria bacterium. Taxonomy (GTDB): domain Bacteria; phylum Pseudomonadota; class Alphaproteobacteria; order Micavibrionales; family Micavibrionaceae. Next base: position 236,388 of record JAJFGS010000003.1, on the reverse strand, counting down.
TAACGCCTGAATTGTCTTAATATAAAATGCCTCAGATGACTGATTAACTTCACCTTTTATAAGCTCCTCATAAATAATCCTGCTTATTTTTTCTCTTTCAGATTCAGCCTCAGGTACCAAAGGTTTTAAACCTCTACTTTCCAAACATCCTGTATAAAAATCCATATCCATTGCGTATTTTGTACCAAGAAACGCAACAGTTTTGAATCCTTTGCTCAACGCCTCGTCTGCCGTAGCATCAGCAATATGAAGAAATGGCGTTTCTCCCAAAGCCTTTTGAATATCATCCGCCACCTTATGCATGGTATTGGTTGCCAAAACAATAAAATCAGCACCAACCCCCTTCAAAGTGATAGCAACATCACAAAGCATTTTACTTTGCGTTTCCCAGTCACCTTTTCTCTTAAGCTCACAAAACTCTTCACAATCAACGGAATATAATATTATTTTTGCAGAATGGTCACGGCCTAATTCTTGACGAACAGTATCGTTGATAATTTTATAATAACTTACAGTTGATACAGGGCTAAGACCGCCAATAATACCTATGGTCTTCATAACTTAATGTCTTGTTGCATAATCTGCATTAAGAGTCGCTTGCTTTTTCATACGACGAGAAATACCACCATTTTTGTTTAGCTCATGCTGCATGGCTTCTATAATTTTCTTAGCAACATTTACACCAGATGCTTTTTCTAATCCCTTAAAACCAGGAAATGTGTTGGCTTCACAAATTGTGTAACCACCACCCTCTTTAAACAACAAATCAACACCGCCAATATCAATATTGAGAACATCGGCTGTACGCAAAGCAATATCAATTGCCTCAACGTCAGGCTCAAAGTCATGCACAGAAGCACCACTACTATAATTTGCTTTAAAGCCACCATCTTTTGCACGGCGCTCCATCGAAGCAATAACTTCACCATGAACAACCAAAAGACGTAAATCACGTCCTTTACTTACCGATACAAATTTTTGGAAAATAAGTTGTAAATTTGGATTTGTCTCACCAACTAATTCCATTAAATCATAAAACGCATTGCTGGTTTCAACTAAAAATACACCAATCCCCAACGCCCCATTTAATGTTTTAACAACAACAGGAAAACCAATTGTTTCTTCAATCAATTTCATATCAACAGGAAATTTTGCCAACATTGTATCTGGTGTATCGATACCGCTTTCTGCCAATATTTGATGCGTATGAAATTTATCACGTACTGTTTCAATAGCATCCGCGCCATTAAAAACGCGAACACCTAAACGCTCTAATTGCCTTACGATGGCAAGCGAAAAATAACCATGGTCATTATGATTAAAATAAGGAAAAACAAAATCAGGCAGTGGCGCAGCTTTGCCGTCAATTAAAATAGATTCGCGTTCACCTTGAGTGACAAGAATATCAAATTGTGAGGGTTTAATAACCTTAATATCGACGTCCATTTTATTACCTTCGGAAATAAAACGTCTTGCCTCATGTGCTAAATCAGCATTTGATTCAATATCATCCCCATATAAAATCCAAACTTCCATACTCACTACCCCCTAAGGACCTATTAAATACACGTTCACATCTTAAGGACATTAACACGTCAAAACGCAAATGTTATGTTTATTCCTTGGAAGTGATATTTTTCCTTTATACACCATATTGCCCTATGAACAAAAAGGAAAAATCATTATCTAGGCTATCAAAATAAAATTAATAAAGCCTATCGACTTATAAATCATAATAATTATAATACGGAGCGTTCAGTAAGATTATGAAGGAGAGTAGAAATGCAGGAAAACATCCAGCAAAATCAATTGGTTGACCTTGAAAATGTCATTAAGAGTGATTCAACTCAAAAATCTGGCCGTCCGCGCTCAGAAAGCTCGCGCCGCTCTATTTTAGATGCCACACGCCGTTTGCTTACCCATAATTCTGTACAAAAGCTGTCAATTGAAGCCATCGCAAAGAAAGCCAGTGTCGGAAAAACCACCATTTATAGGTGGTGGCCCAATAAATCCGCCGTCGTCATTGAGGCTGTTTTTTCTCAACCCGCCTTTAATAATGTTATGCCCACCCCACGCAATGCTGTTCAAGGGGTAACAATGCAGCTTGATAAACTTTGCCGACAAATGAATGGCAAGAATGGTCGCTTGGTAGCAGAAATCATTGGTGAAGCCCAATCAGACCCTGAAAGTTTAAAGATTTTTATCAATACCTATCTGCAAGATCGATATAACACGCTGTCCTCTTATATTGATGGCGGTAAACAAACAGGCGAATTTTCTAATAAACTTGATACAGACAGCGCAATTGATGTTGTACTCGGTCCTGTTTTCTTTCGCCTCATCAGTGGACAAGAATTAGATGATGCCTTCATCAAAGACATGACCACGATGTTGATTAAAGCATTAAGAGCTTAATGAAGTTGGTTTACTTTGCAATGGCTCGTCACCGCCAGCCGTTAGAAAAACAAGAGTGAAACATCCCTTTTCATTATTGAATGCTTGCTTTAATATATTGGGATGTTTGATAGCATGAAATTCGTTGATATCCAAAAACAACTGATCGATTGGTTTATTACCAATGTTTGGACATATAACTTTGGCGTACAGGTTATCATCCTCACAACGTCTTTTATGATGGCCTTGATCATAAAAAATCTGATTAAACCGCACCTTAATGATTTGATTAATAAACTCAGTGTGCCTTTTCGCATTAGTGAAATTCTCTATAGCTGCCTGAGGCTAACTTTTCCATTACTGGCGATGCTTTTTATTTTCATTGGAACAAAGATTGCTGGCCCCGATGGCTTAGGATTTCCTGTCAGCTTCTCAACCGCTGTTATTAAATTACTTTTAGCATGGGTGTTTATCCGCCTTATTGCACAATTTATTGAACAAAGATTTGCCCGCAACATCATTGCCTTTTCCGTCCTTGGCCTTGTTGCCTTAAGTATCTTTGGTATTCTTGACCAAACGATGACAACGCTTGATGCTATTGGTTTTAACATCGGTGAGTTTCGTCTTTCTGCCTTAAGTGTCGCCAAAGGTGTTTTCGGTATTTTTATATTAATGTATGCAGCACTTTTCATTGCAAACATTACTGACCGACGCCTAGCAACAGTTCGTAGCTTAAACCCATCTAGCCGTGTTCTCATTTCAAAAATTGCCCGTGTCTTTTTGGTGGTTACCGCCCTTCTTATCGGTGTGACATCGGCAGGGATTGATTTATCTCTATTCGCCGTATTCTCAGGTGCCGTTGGTTTAGGTATTGGTTTTGGTTTACAAAAAGTAATTTCTAATCTATTCAGCGGTATGCTGCTTTTGATGGATCAATCCATTAAGCCTGGCGATATCATCGAGATGGATGGCACATTTGGCTGGGTCAATCATATGGGCGCACGCTATACCGAACTGGTCACACGTGATAATAAATCTTACCTTGTTCCAAATGAAGAATTTATCACCCAACAAGTTATCAATTGGTCACATGGCAATACGTTGGTGCGAGTCGAAACTAGTTTTGGTGTGCATTATAATTCCAATCCTCATGATGTAAAACGCATGGCAATTGAAGCCGCAGGGAAGCCTGACCGTGTGGTCGATAGCCCTGCCCCTGTTTGCCACTTGGTTGAATTTGGCGATAGTTCCCTAAACTTTGTACTCCGGTACTGGATTAAGGATGCTGAAAAAGGTCTCACCAATACCAAAGGTGATGTCATGCTCTCGCTGTGGGATATCTTCAAAGAAAATGGAATAGAAATCCCCTATCCTCACCGCGAAGTGTTTGTGCATAAGAGCTAATAATAGATGACAGATTTTAAATCCGTAGCGGGCAATGCGGTATAGCCTAAATATAAACCAATCAAAATCATCACCACACCAGAAACGTTCGTTAACCTGTTTAACATTTTCTTGTCAAACAATTTACGAGATAAAAAGACAGGCGTACAATACATAAAGTCAATTGAGATTTGAACGGCAATCGTAATAAGTGCCAGAACAAGGAACGATGTTATCAACACATCCTGTTTCCCAATAACATCGGGAATAACGCCACCAAAGACAAGGATAACCAATGGATTAGATAAGGTTAGCATAAGCCCCATTGAAAAATCTTTCCAATTTCCTTCTACAACGCCTACACCATATCCATCTAAATCTACATCGGAAGGCCTTGTTAAAGCCTGAAACCCTAAATAAATCAGATAAACACTGGCCAAAGCCTTCAAAATAATTGAAATAAAAATAAAATTTTCTTCAAATAATGATAGGCTGAAAACAACCAAGCCTAAATAGAAAATCTCACCCAGCAAAGCACCAGACATATAGGAGAAAAACCCAAAAAACCCGCGTTCTGCAGCACGAGAGATAACGGCCACAACGCCTGCCCCCGGTTTTAGGGCAAGAACAGCAATGGTGGTGGCATAGGCGATAAGGGGGGTTAATTCCATTTATAAAAAATACAGTAATTTCTACAAAAAAACAAAACATAAAAAAAACCGCAACGTAAATTGTGGTTCCTTAAAAGGTTATATCAAGTTTATAATTAAGCAGCTTGACTCATTGCTTGTTCGTTGCCCATCGCAACTTCGCCATCTAAAATAGCACTTGCCGCATGAATAACTGATGCAATACGCACAGCCGTTTGCACTTGGTCTTTTGTCACACCATGTTGTAAGAGTTGCTTTTCATGAGAATCGATGCACATACCGCACGCATTGATTGCAGATACAGCCAACGACCATAGCTCAAAATCTATTTTATCAATGCCTGGATTGCCAATAACATTCATACGAAGTTTCGCCTGCATGGTTTGGTATTCTTTATTTGATGCCAAATGCACAAAACGGTAATACACATTATTCATCGCCATTATAGAAGCGGCAGCTTTAGAGGCTTCCATCGCTTCAGGTGATAAATGTTGTGCAGCTTCGGCAGACACTTGCGCAATGACAAATTTATTACGCCCCGCAAGTGCGCTTGCTAAAAATGTACCCCATAATTGTTGTTCATTAAGGGTTTCATCATTCGCCAGCGAAGATATATTTAATTTAATATCTTTCGCGTAATCAGGTATCGCACTTTTAATATTTTCTATACTCATTTTTATCTCCCTATTACTTATTTTATGAGGAAAGAGATCATGATTCAAACCACTTTCCCCTAAAATTCAATTAAGCGGCTTTTGCCATATCATTCGCAACCGAACTGGGGTCAATCGTATCGCCACCAACTGGACGATTACATGGGCATAGTTCATCACTTTGTAAAGCATCGACAAGGCGTAAAATTTCTTTTGGATTCCGCCCTACGTTTAAGCTGTTTACTGATACTTGTTGAATAACATTATGTGGGTCAACAATGAATGTGGCACGAAGGGCAACACCAGCTTCTTTATCACGCACACCAAGACCATCAAGTAGTTGACCTGTTGTATCTGCAAAACTCCATTGATTAAGTTTTGCTAAATCTTGGTGTTCGCGACGCCAAGCTAACTTACAAAACTCATTATCTGTACTACCACCCAAAACAATTGTGTCACGGTCTGCAAATTCATCATTTAATTTTGCAAATTCAACAATTTCTGTAGGGCATACAAATGTAAAATCTTTTGGATAATAGAAAACAACCTTCCATTTACCCTCAAAACTATCTTGTGTAATTTCTTCAAATGCACTCTTTCCATTTTCTTCATGCATCATGAAGCCAGGTTTAACGCCCATGACTGAAAACTCTGGTAATTTATCGCCTATTCCAAGCATATTAATCTCCTTCTTAAATCTCTTTTGATTGATTGGTTATATTGATTACATGGATACAATAGCGGAAGTCTTCTCTATAAATCCAATTGATATTCTTTAAATTATTAATAGGAAAAATCTATTGATAATTATTTTATACTATGGAATATTCTATATATGCTTAATTTACCCACACTCAGGCAACTGCAATATTTAATGGCTCTGCACGAAACAAAGAATTTTGGCCGTGCTGCCGTTACCTGCAACGTAACACAACCAACATTAAGTCAGGCCATTGTTGAGATGGAGAATTTGCTTGGAGCCAAAGTTTTAGATCGAGCAAAGCGTAAAACCGTAATTTTTACTTCGTTTGGAAACCAAGTCATTGAGACAACCAAACGCATCATGCCTGAATTGGAAAACATGATGGAAACGGCAAAACAAATGCAAGAACCATTATCAGGCACCATACGCCTTGGTATTATTCCAACCATTGCCCCTTATTTATTGCCTAGCCTACTCCCCCCCTTACAGAAAAAATTTACTAAAATGAATTTTCAAATCATTGAAGATATGAGTCATGTCTTGATTGAGAATCTAGAAAACAATAAAATTGATATTGCTTTAATGGCTCTGCCTTTTGATACCAAAAAATTTAAATCTATAAAGTTATTTGAAGAAAGTTTTTTGTGCGCTTCACCTACAAAAACATTTAAAAAAAATGAAAGCTTAACAACAAGCGACATAGACAATCATAATTTATTGCTACTTCAAGATGGGCATTGTTTACGTGACCATATTTTATCAGCCTGTAAAAAAGCTGATGATGCCGGCGAACAACCTTTAAAAGCCACCAGCCTACATACCTTGCTCCATATGGTTGGTCAGGGATATGGTATTACCCTACTCCCTGAAATGGTCATTAATCAGGGAATTATCCCTAAAAATATTGATATTCATAGTTTTCAAAAACCAGTTCCCAGCCGCCAAATTGGTCTTGTCTGGCAGGATAAAACCTATAAAAAGGCTAATATCGACGCTGTTAACAAGGCGCTAAAAGCTATTTTAACAGCCTAGTTATTTTAATAGCTGAATTTTCATTGAAGTTTTTAAGCAAAATCAGTATAAAACCCGCATGGAACAAGAAACTAAAAATCATCAAGAATGGACAGTCGCAGCACTTTACCGCTTCGTTACGCTTGAGGACTTACCTGTTCTGCAAAAGCGTATCCGCGCTGTATGCGATGACAATGATATTTGCGGTACATTATTAATTGCTCCCGAAGGGATTAATGGCACCATTGCAGGGCAAGGGCAAGCCATTAAGAACATCATTGATTTTCTGGATGGTATTGCTGGTGTTAAACAAGGTGAATTAAAATATTCATCTGCAGAAGAAAAACCTTTTCGCCGCATTAAGGTACGCCTGAAAAAAGAAATAGTGACCCTGAAAGCACCCGAAGCTGACCCTAATAAACAAGTTGGCGCATACGTGAAACCAAAAGATTGGAACGATCTCATTAGTGATCCTGACGTAACCCTTATTGATACGCGTAACACTTATGAGACGGCTGTTGGTATTTTTGAAGGCGCAATTGATCCTAAGATAGAAACCTTCACTGAATTTAAAGATTATGTATCCAATAATATGGATCCAAAAAAACAAAAGAAAGTCGCCATGTTTTGCACGGGCGGCATTCGTTGTGAAAAAGCTTCCAGCTATATGTTGGCACATGGATTTGAAGAAGTTTACCATCTACAAGGCGGTATCTTAAAGTACCTCGAAGAAATTTCTGCTAAAGACAGCAAATGGAATGGCGATTGTTTCGTCTTTGATCGTCGTGTTGCCGTAGGCCAAGACCTAGAAGAAGCACCGTACCAAATCTGCTATGGTTGCCGTTTCCCATTAAGCCCTAAAGATGTAGAAAACACATCATACGAAAAAGGTGTGTCCTGCCCACATTGTATTGAGACACTGACTGAAGAAAAAGCGCATGCATTTAGAATGCGCCATGAGCAAATGAAAAAAGTAGGTGAAAAAATACCGGGGGAACAAATCCCCGGCGATTGTTAAAATTATTTAATGATTATTTTAAAATTTATCTCGTCCAGCTGAACCAGAACCTGGCTTATTATCACCAAAACTTTTAAATTGTGATTTACTACCACCTGTGTGCTTTTCAGGGGTCTCATCACACATATATGTTTTCATTTTTTTAGTATCGCGTCTTTGCATACCACCATATTTTTGATTATTTTCATCTTTTTCGTAAAGCTCAAAATTATATAATTCTTTGCGTGAAAGACCCCTAGCCTTATCAATATCGATATCAACAGTAAAAGCCTTACGACTTCCTGTTTTTTCGACAACAGAAATTCTTTTTTTACCGCGCTCTGTCGAAGGTTTTATATTTGTGACTTTGGCGGTTTTAGATTCTGTTGGTCCAGTGTACTCATTGCCTTTACTACCTCTACCAAAACTCATTTTAACATCCTCATTTTTTTAAAAGGTATTATGTCTTATTATACCTTGATTACTACGAGAACATCAAAAACATGCGTTAATCTTCTGATTTCTCCTTTTTATTCATATGGTTACGTCGATTTCTCTTTCCATGGTGCTTGTCCGTCAAACGACTCAAAACAAAGCCTGAAAACTCTTTGCGCTCTTCTAACGATAACTCAGATAATGTGTTACCAAGCGTTTGAACTTTACGCCCAGAAATCACATTTTTTACGGCGAGTATTTGGCTCATTTTTACTTCAAAAGCCTCTTGATTAAAATCTTCTGCAATTATGATAGATTTTAGCTCATCTCTATAGCCGCGTATTTTCTTAAAATTCTCGACCATATGAACCTTATTTTTCTTCATATTACTCTTCATAACTTCTTGGATATGCGGATCCTTTGGAAAAGAGTGATGCTTTTTCTGCATTTTATAAGACCCACCCAACAATATTCCTACCAAAATAATATTAAGCAGAAACGACAATGTAAAAATTATTTTTATCTTCTTTGACATGTTTATAACCACTCCTCTTGCTGTACACTTAAGAATGAAAACCAATCCTGTGTTGTTATATCACTACTTACACCATATAACCCCAGCGTAAGACCGAAAGCTAAACAAAATGCTGTGACATACGCAGGTTTGGGAATGATAAACATTCTTAAAACCAATTCACTTAATGACAAGTTGTTTACATTATTCCGTTTTTTTATTAACGCCTCTTCTGCCATCGCGTTTATACGATTGGCAAGATTACTTGATGGATCTGGTATTACCCTCTTTATTAAAAGATCATCTAATTTATTATCCATGTTCATATTATTTGTCCTTTTTTTATTTTTTCTTCTTCTATAAATCCCTGCCTATATAAGTCATTTCTCAATCCCTCTTTTGCACGCATTAATAATGATTCTAAGGCCTTCACACTCACATTCATTATAGTTGCGGCTTCTTTACGGCTCATTTCTTCATAAAAACATAAGTTTAATGCCTGCAATTGTTTTTCTGGCAAAACCTTCAATGCTTGATCCAAAGCAACCTGCTCATCATCTTTTTGCAAACTATTATGCTGCTCTGCAGCCGTTTTCAAATATTGCTCCTTATCTCCTAAAGCCTGAATGTTCTTAAATTTCCTATATCTATCCAGTGACATATTCATCACTATCTTATAAAACCAGCTCGTAAACTTAGCCGAATGACCAGCTTTCCACATTTCGGGTCTATCCCATAATTTTAAAAAAGCATCCTGCACAACATCCTCAGCCTCTTGTTTATTCGTGACAATACGATAACTACTCGCATAAAATTTTTCACTGTGCCGCTCGACAAGAATTGAAAAAGCCTGATGGTCATGCTGCTTCACATGTCCCATCAGGCTTTCATCATCTAAATTTTGCAATTTATCTGTCACTGATTATTTTTTAGGAACATTTCCCTTATTCAGGCAGCTCAGAAGAACCTTTTTCCATTCTATCTTGGCGTTTTTCTTTCCACTGATCTCTCATCTCTTTTCTTTTCTCACGCTTAGCATCATGAGCAGCCTTTGCTTCATCTTTAGAAATAGAACCATCACCATTTGAGTCTTTTTCACCGAATTTCTTTTTAGCATGCTCTAAAAATTCAGCTTCAGAAATCATACCATCACCATTGGTATCATGTTTTTCAAACATCTGATTTTTCCTATCGTGACCACCATCACCTTCATGATGCTCGGCTAAAACGGGCGTTACTTGGAAAATTAATCCGGCTGCTGCCAATAGTAGAATCTTTTTCATTGTGGAATATCCTTCTTTTGTTGTTATTATTTATACTTGTTATACGCTTGAACGTACCAAAACATTCGATTTTATGTAAGAAAAGTAACAGATTATTTTTAACTTACTGATAATAAACAAAAAATACTAACAAGAAAAAGAGAAATTAAAATGCCTACCCACAACATACCGAAGACAGATAAAACATTATGGTGGAAAATTTTGCTCGGCATGGGGCTTGGAATCACTCTTGGGCTAATCTTATCCCCAACTGGTATGGCTGTAGTTGATGATATTACGGCAACAACATTGGGTGAATGGATTGCCCTGCCTGGTATTATTTTTTTAGGACTTCTAAAAATGGTTGTTATTCCCTTGGTCATCAGCTCTATCGTTTTAGGTGTTATTGATAGTGGTAGTTTACATTTTCTAAAAACCATGGGCGCAAAACTTGTTCCTTATTTTGTGATGACAACTTTTATTTCTATCAGTATAGGCGTGTTTATTATTCAGGCTGTAAATCCTGCACAATATATTGATACAAAATTTGTCGATGACATTATGGCGACCAGTGATATTCCATTTGCAATTTTTAATGAGTTAAATATTCCACAACGCATTGAAAATGTAATCCCCGTCAATTTTACCGAAGCCAGTTTAGAAAAAAATATGCTTCAAATTGTTATCTTCTCAATACTTCTGGGTATTATCATGTTAACACTACCTAAAAAAACAGGTAAACCTTTTTCTGATCTTTGTGAGTTTGCACAAGCCGCCACTATGAAAGTTATTGAATGGGCGATGGCCCTCGCTCCCTATGCCGTTTTTGGTCTTATTGCCAATGTAACCATTCAAATGGGGCTGGACACACTGGCTGGCGTTGGTGCTTATATGTTAAGCGTCCTCTTAGGGCTTTTTGCCATGTTTATTGTCTATCTTTTGATTGTATCCATTATTGCCAAAAGGAATATTTTTACGTTTTTAAAAGCTATTCGTAACGCACAGATTTTTGCGTTTTCAACATCTAGCTCTGCCGCAACAATACCATTTACATTAAAGGCAGCTGAAGAGCGTTTAGATATTGATGAAAAAGTATCGCGCTTTGTTATTCCGCTGGGGGCAACAATTAATATGGATGGGACAGCCCTCTATCAAGCTGCTGCTGCTTTGTTTTTATGCAATATTTTTGGTGTTGATCTAAGCAATGGTGAAATATTTTTACTCATGCTGACAACGGTTGGAGCCTCTATCGGTACGCCAGCAACCCCTGGCGTTGGCATTATTGTTTTAGCAACGATTTTATCCGGTGTAGGGGTTCCTCCTGAAGGAATTGGTATTATTCTTGGTGTTGATCGTATTTTAGATATGTGCCGAACCACGTTGAATGTGACAGGAGATCTTGTTGCAACCGCCGTAATGGCACGTTTCACTCCAACGGATAAATAGATTAAGAGTCGAGCTTAATACGGTAATAGGTGTATCCCAGTAAAATAGCTGACCAGCTATAAAGCAAAACATATTCTGGTATACCAATTTGAATACCTAAATACCCTATGCCACCTGTCATAACAGCAATGGTGAGTATAATCGGTGTTACAATTTTGGGTTCAATACCTTTATCTTGGATTTTATAATGAGCATGCAGACGGTCTGCCTCAAACGGACTACGTCCTTGTCTTTTTCTTGTAAAGAAAATGGCAAATGTATCCATGATAGGAACGGTCATAATCCAAATGATAACCACGGGTGGCATCATTGGGTCTGGTGACTTTGCCATCTGTATCGCAAACCAACCAACAATTAATGCCAAAGATAATGACCCCGCATCACCTAAAAAAACGCTAGCTTTTTTACGACCTGGATAGCGTGCATTAAAGATTAAAAAAACAAGGATAGGAGCCATTAGAAACATCATAGCCCAAAAAGGCAGCATTGCCCCCGTCATATAAGCAGCCACCATCAACCAACCAAGAGCTACAGCAATAAAGCCGCCGCCAAGCCCATCCATACCATCCAGCATATTAATGGCATTCATTAACAGAACTAGGCAGGTAACAGAAAAAATCTTTCCAAACCATTCATTCATCTCAATATCGCCAAGGCCAAATAAGTTTCCTAAACTTCCAATATTGGCATCACAAAAAATAACCACATAACAAGCCAACCATATTTGAATAATAAAACGAGCCCATGGATGAATATGAAATTTATCATCCAGCGCGCCAATTCCCAAAAGCAAGATAACGCCGCCCAATAAGGGCGCAAGAAATGTTTGTGTCTGCAATCCCGAAGAATAAACCAACGCCGCAAAAACAGGAATAATAATTAAACCACCGATGAGAGGTATCGCCCCTTCATGGGTTTTACGGCCACCGGGATTATCAACCAACCCAATATTGGATGCATACTTAATCCCTATTCTAAAAAGAACAAAAGTCACGACAAGGCCGAAGCCTGCAAAATAAGGGTTTAAACTAAAATCCATGATAGTTTTATGGGGGAGTTGTCGTTGCTTCGAGATCACCAAACAAAGTGGTTAAATCACCACCGAAAGCAAAAACGGCCGCTAATATAACTAAAGCTATACCTGATGCCATCAGCACATATTCGATTGCTGTAGCACCCTTATTGCACTTAAAATACTGGTTTAAAATCATAAAAAACACCTCAAATTGAATATTTAAATTAACAATAACCTCTTCATTTTAACACGACTCACGCCAAAACGCGCATTTTTTTTGCCGCTCTATCGATAAATCTCCTTGGTGACAGCTGATAAATAGTGTCTGCAGGCAAGCTCAAAGGGCCACCGCGCACAAAATCTGCAATTAAATGTCCCCCAGCAATAGAGGCAACAATGCCATGAGACCCAAAAGCAGCAGAAACATATACATTTTTATGATGCGGTACAGCACCAATAACAGGAAAACGATCATTTGTTGCGGCGCGCATACCGGCACGGCCATTTTCAATGATAAAATTTTCTTTTTCAAAAACACTAATATTATTTTTTAATTTTTGAATATTTTCTTCGTGGTTTTCTTGAAGCACATCAGTATGCTCAATCCATTTTTCAAATGTAGAACCTACCGAATGAACGCCGTCTTTCGCGCAAGATATATAACTACCATAATGAAGATTACATTTTAAATTTTTGGAAATTTCTGTTTGTTTTAAACTGCTGACTTGCCCACGAACCGTTTCTAATTCTAACCATGATAGTTCTTCAAAATTTCTAACCGCACCACCACAAGCCAAAATAACAATACCTTCATCTAACGTACTTAGATCATCAATTTGAGTATTGTAGTGAACCTCAACATCACGCGCATAATAAGTACATAGCTTCTGCGGTGAAATACAGCCCGAATCAGGCAAATACAACGCGCTATAATCTAATTGAACACCTGCAATTTCACTTGCCTGTTTGGCATTCAAAATTTCTACATGGTCACTATGCCACAACCAATTTTTTGCCATAGATTTGTAACGTTCAGCCTTATTCGCTTCATTCATCAAATGTAAAGCAGCACAAGGGTTGTAATCTACCGCCTCCCCCGCTTTCTTTGCTGTGCGAATAAGTTGCGCATAAGCAGGCGCAAAGAAATCAGACAAATTATCGCGCCGTTTAGAAAATCGGGGATTATAAAGACCAACTGAATTTCCTGAAGCACCACTGCCCAACATATCACCTTGTTCGTAAATCACAGGCTCAAAACCATATTGTTTTAAAACACAGGCACAAGATGTCCCTGCCAAACCACCACCGATGACAGCTACTCTTTTTTTATCGTGTTGTTTTTTAATTGAAGGAGTTTTTTGTTCTTTAAACTTTCCTGCTATCATTTCACGCTTACGACCAAAACCTTTTTGTTTGATAACACTAAACCCTACAGCATCTAACCCACGCCTCACATCACCTGCAGCGGTAAAGGTGGCATAGCTTGCACCCGTTACAGATAGTCGTGCCATATTAGAATAAAGAACCTCGCTCCACATGTCAGGGTTTTTAGCTGGCGTAAACCCATCCAAAAACCAACAATCCACATCGGCAGAAACTTGTGGCAAAGCATCATTAATATCGTCAAAAATAAGTGTAAGCGTTATTCTCTCTGAAATAACAATACGATGAAAACCAGCAACTCTGATCGGGTAATTTTCTAAAAAATGGTCAATACGCTCATCAAAATAATCAGCCCAATGGGAAAGTGCACCCCGAATTTCATCAGGTTTTAAGGGGTATTTTTCAACAGAGATGAAATCCAGCCGTTGATTACCTTTGGCCGTTTCTTCAAATAACTTCCACACACTGAAAAAATTTAGCCCTGTACCAAACCCTGTTTCAAATATGGTAAAATGAGCTTTATCTGTCCACGCATCAGGCAAATCATTGCCATTTAGGAAAACATGTGCTGTTTCCGCCAATCCATCCTCTTTTGAGAAATAAATATCATCAAATTCTTCAGAAACAGGTACATCTTTCATAAAAATAGTTATAATCTATGCAAATCAAAATTTAAACGCTAATTCAAAAATGGAACGACTTTATTATTATGACTGACAATATATTACTTCAAGACTCTCCCGCACCCCACGGCGCACCTCCTTTTGACCAAATTAAGGAAGATAATTACATGCCCGCCGTGAAAGCCGCTATCGAAGAGGCACGTCAGAATATTGATGCTATCAAGATAAATGAAGAAGCACCGACATTTGACAATGTCATTGTTGCGCTTGAAATGGCTTCCTTGAACCTTGGAAAAATTACGTCGATTTTTTATAATCAACTTTCTGCCGCAGGAACAGATAAGCTGGAATCCCTTGCTGAAGAAATTGGTCCTATTAATGCCGCCTTCTCTAGTGACGTTTCATTAGATGAAGATTTGTTTGCTAAAATTAAGTCAGTCTTCGATAACAAAGATTCATTTGGTTTAAATGTTGAACAACATACTTTACTTGAAGACACCTATATCGGTTTCGTCCGCAGTGGCGCTCTTCTTAATGAAGAAAAGAAAAATCGTCTTCGTGAGATTTCACAGGAAATGTCAACACTCGGTACCAGCTTCATGAATAATGATAAAAAATCTGCCGAAGCGTTTGAACTTATCATTGAAGATAAAGCTGATTTATCTGGCCTGCCAGAAACCGCTATTGCTGGTGCCGTAGCCGCCGCAGAAGAAAAAGAATATAAGGATAAATGGTTGTTTACCCTTGATTACCCTAGCTTTGGACCATTCTTAACCTATGCTGACAACCGAGAGTTACGCGAGAAAATGTGGCGTGCCTTTGGTAACAAAGCCTATAAAGATGAATTTGATAATTGTGACTTGGTTCTTCAAATTGTTCGCTTGCGTGATGAACGTGCAAAACTTCTTGGTTATAAAACACATGCTGAATATGTACTTGAACGCCGTATGGCCAAAAAACCAGATACCGTTATTGATTTCAGTGAGAAATTAGCAAAAGTTTATAAACCTGCAGCAGAAAAAGAATTGGCTGACCTTAAAGAATTTGCTATCGAGGTTGGTTTTAATGATGAAATCATGCCGTGGGATGTCAGTTATTATTCCGAGAAGTTAAAACAAAAGATTTTTGATTATTCCAGCGAAGAGCTTCGCCCTTACTTCCAACTTGAAAAAGTTTTAGATGGTGTCTTTACTCATTTCAGCAAACTATTTGGCTTAAGTTTCAAACCAGCCGCCAATATTCCAACATGGCATAAAGATGTCACCGCTTATGAAGTGCATAATGAAGACACAGGTAAATTTGTCGGCGTTCTTTATGCGGACTTTTACCCACGCACTGGCAAAAAATCAGGTGCCTGGAAGACCAGTTACCGTGACCAAGGATTACAAGGCAATGATATGCGGGAACCTATCGTTGCGATTGTTTGCAACTTCACAAAACCAACCAAGGATACACCATCACTGCTAAGCTTTGGCGAGGTCACAACCCTTTTCCATGAAATGGGGCATGCAATTCACGCACTTTTATCTGATGTGACCTATACATCCCATTCAGGTACATCTGTGCTTTGGGATTTTGTAGAATTACCATCGCAAGTACAGGAAAACTGGGCGTATAAGAAAGAAACCCTCGATCTATTTGCCAAGCATTATAAAACGGGCGAAGAAATTCCTGCCGAACTTATCGAAAAAGTTAATAAAGCCAAAAACTTTATGGTTGGCATGGGCGGTCTTCGTCAAATTAGTTTTGGCCTGATGGATATGCGTTGGCATAGTACCGATCCAGCAACTATTAAAGATGTTGCAGAGTTTGAAGACAAAGCCACTGAAGATACACGCCTGTTTCCACGCCTTGCAGGACCGATGTCTACGTCGTTTAACCACATCTTTGCTGGGGGGTATGCCGCAGGGTATTACAGTTATAAATGGGCAGAGGTTTTAGACGCTGATACGTTTGAACTCTTTGAACAAGAAGGTCTCTACAACAAAGAAATTGCCAAAAAATATAGAGACGAAATTCTTTCTAAAGGTGGTAGTGAACCACCAGAAATTTTGTATAAACGCTTTCGTGGTCGTGATGCGGATCCTGACGCACTATTGCGTCGCGAAGGTTTATTAGCTGCATAAAGGAAAAACAAATGACTCATGAATTAGACGGAAAATATCAAGTCAGTAGCACAAGCAGTTATCAAGGACCTCTTGAAAAGAAAAGTGATGGACAAACAGAAATTGTTGATGGAAAGACGATGCGTCGTGATGCTGCCAATTGTCTTTGGACAAGTACGTTTACCGTCCTTAACGAAAATGAAGTCGAAATGATTTCAGTTGCCGATGCCTCAGAAGCCGATACTGATTTCATGCTGACCGCTCCCGATGGTAGCCCTACCCGAGAACCTGTTACCTATAAAGCTATTTTGAAACTGCAGCGTAAGGACGATAAAATTCAAATGTCTGGACAAGTTGAGTATGATAATAATATTACGCTGCTAACGATGCGGAAGATTGGCTAATATACCATTCATACACCTGCCGTAATCCATACTCCAATTGAGTTTCAGCCCCCCAACCAAGATCATTAATTTTCGAGTTATCGAGCAATTTGCGCGACGTGCCATCAGGTTTAGAGCTATCAAATTTAATCCCTCCCTCAAAACCAACAATATTTTTTATCATTTGGGCTAAATCTAAAATTGAAATTTCTTGCCCACTTCCCATATTAACAGGCGAGCTATCAGAATAATTTTTAAGTAAATGAATAAGCCCTTGCGCCAAATCATCAACATATAAAAATTCACGCAAAGGCATTCCTGTCCCCCACAACACAACTTCTTTATCGCCATTTATTTTTGCCTGATGAAACTTTAAAATCATAGCAGGGATAACATGCGATTTTTCTGCATCAAAATTATCGTACGATCCATAAAGATTGGTCGGCATCGCAGAGATATAATCACACCCATGTTGTTCACGATAAAATTGACAAAGTTTAAGCCCGGCAATTTTTGCCAGCGCATAACCTTCATTTGTTGGCTCTAACGCGCCCGTTAATAAAGTTTCTTCTTTTATGGGTTGTTCAGCTATTTTAGGATAAATACAGGATGACCCTAAATATAAAAGCTTACCAACATCTGCTTGAAACGCCCCATGGATAACATTTTGCGCCATTGCCAGATTTTCATGCAAAAACGCAGCAGGTTCCGCCATATTCGCGCCTATACCGCCAACTTTGGCCGCAGCCATGATGATAATATTTGGTTTATTAGCACCCAACCACTCATAAGTTTGTTGTTGGTTTGTTAAATCAAGCACAGAATGTGGTGCAGAAATAATATTACCCTCTTCATTTTCTAAAGCACGTAAAACTGCACGCCCAACCATACCTGTTTCACCCGCCACCCAAATAGATTTTTCAGATAAATCTAAAGGTAAATTAGGCGGCACGAGGTTTGCTCTGTTTATCAATTATTCTATCGGCACGCATCATGTCTTCAACTAAGCCTTCAAAACTATATTTTGGTTTCCAACCTAATTTATTATGAGCTTTACTTGCATCTCCTAATAAATGATGAACCTCGTTTGGTCTAAAAAATGCTTGATCAATTTCAACCAAAGTTTCACCGGTTATTTTGTTTCGCCCAACTTCATTAATATTTTCACCTTCCCAAGCAAGGTTAATACCAATGTGAGAGAAAGCCACTTCAACAAATTCACGAACACTATGTGCTTCGCCAGTGGCCAAAACATAGTCATCAGCCTCTGGCGCCTGTAGAATCTGCCAAACGCCTTCCATATAATCGCTAGCATGGCCCCAATCACGCTTAGAATCTAAATTACCCAATGATATTTTTTGTTTTAAGCCAGCCTCAATCTCACAAATTGCCTTTGTAATCTTTCGGGTAACAAATTCCTCACCACGCAAAGGGCTTTCATGATTAAATAAAATTCCGTTCGCAGCATATAAACCATATGCCTCGCGATAATTACGGGTCGTCCAATACGCAAATAGCTTTGCTGTTCCATAAGGGCTACAAGGTTCAAATTTCGTCTTCTCATTTTGTGGCGCAGGACTACGACCATACATTTCAGAGCTAGACGCTTGATAAAATTTTATATCTTTACCCTTGGATCCCATCATGCGTAAAGCTTCTAAAACCCTTAAAACGCCCAAGGCATTTATATTTGCTGTCGCTTCAGGAACATCAAAACTAACGTGAACATGGCTCATCGCTGCCATATTATATATTTCATCTGGCTGAATAGCATCAATCAAACGCAATATATTTCCTCCATCAATCATATCGCCATAATGAAGCTTTAACTCTTCTAATTTTTCAATACGTCCCTCATCAGGCACAGCAGAATATGGACGTAAACCATGCACTTCATAACCTTTTTCGAGCAAATTTTCAGCCAAGTAAGCACCATCTTGTCCTGTAACACCTGTAATCAATGCGCGTTTTGTCATTTCACTGATCTCTGTTTCTTAAGTCCTTTAAAAGGCCAAAGCAGTTGTTGTGTAAATTTTGGTGGCATTGCCTCTGCAATACCAATATCGCTAGGCGGACGTTCAGGAGGATTAAACCATGTCTTAAAAACCTGATCCCATATCATCAAATTTTCTCCATAATTTGTATTTCCTTCACGCAATACTCGGCTGTGATGCCATCGATGAAGTCCTGGCGTATTAAATATATAAGACAAATATTTAAATTTCATATCCACATTACAATGCGTTAACATTCCGATAAAAGCCGTAACGGCACTTAACCATGTTACCACCTCTAACGGCGCACCCAATGCCAATAAAATGCTTATACCCAAAACAATACTAAAAAGTGAATCTACAAAATGAAAACGGCCTGTATTTATAATCCATAGACGCGTTACGCTATGATGTATCGCGTGAAACCGCCAAAGCGGGTAAAATTCGTGAGCAATACGATGCGCCCAATAAAGGCCAAATTCAGCCGCAACCAAACCCATTATAATCTGTATAACAACAGGCCAATCACGTGGCCAAATCCCATAACCTTCCCCTTCTAACGGCGTTATATAACTTGTAATACCAATAACCCCACCAAATATGACCAAGCCCTGCACAACACCTTTACTGGTAAGCGTATGAGCAATATTAGCAAAAGTTTGTCCATCATTCTCCTGCCACTTCAACTCAAACGGAATTTTTCTCTCAAGAAAAAACAAAGTGACCGCTAAGAAAAGATAGGCCACATTAAAAGCAACAACAGGATGGTCATATGAAAAACCAACAGCCGTTATTATCGTGCAGATGATTAAAAGCAACGGCCAGCTATAGTTTTGCAATAATTTATAAATCATATAAAAGTTTTCCATAGAAAAACAGCATTGTGAATAATCTATAGTGTATCTAATTTTCTTTCTTGAAACTACCCAGAATTCTTCATAATCTCAAATCTACTCTAGTACAAATATGTTATGCGGCATAGGATCGCCAAATAACTTGTAGGACAACAGTTTAGAAGGATTTAGCCATCCTTTTATTTTTTCTATAGGTTATTTATGAAACTAGATTATTTCACATTGAATTTTATATTATGGATTAACCGATGATTGTTCAAAACACATCGGGTGGTATTGATGATTGGTTATCGCAGATTCTGCGCCAACGCAATCAAACACAAACTGACAAAACTTCATCTGCCGCAAATATTGTCGCCGTGCCTAAAAAGGCAAAAACGGAAGATGTTATTATTATTTCTGGTCAAAAACCGGACAAAAACAATGATAAAGACCAATCGCAACCGAAGCAAAATAATTCAAATTTAGTTTCTGAAAAAGTAAAGGATACTGAAAATGGTTTTCGTCGTACACAAGAATTTGAAAACCCAAATGGACTTAAATTTACGCGTATTGAAGAAATCACCACAACGACCGATCGCTCCAAGCGTATCGTCATTCAACAAAACGATTCTGGCAGTACAACAGCATTAGAAAGCGTTGTTGATCGGCAGGATGATGGAAGTTTTCGTCTTATTCAACGTTATACCGATGAAACAGGCTCAACATCAAGCAATGTTAAATTAAATTTCAGCCCAGAAAACGCGGATATATTATTGGGTCGCACACCAAATCCAGCAACGGACAATAAAAATCCATTTCAATCTCTACGCGGCACACAAATTGATTTAAGTGCTTAAAATAACTCCAACAACATACAGCGAGCAGAACCACCACCATAATATTCAATTGTTGGGATTTTTGGTTGGATGATTGTTTTATAATGCTGCGACAATGTTATTTTTTGTTCATCGCTCAAGGAATTATATCCTGCGTCTGACATGACCAACATTCTTTCTCCACCAGTGCCAATAACCTCCAATGAATTACCACAAAAAGCTTCCATTTGGGTATTAGTAAATTCAATCACTTCACGGTGATGTTTTAAATGTTTCACAACATCGTCTTTTAAAAGACACTCACTACACACACCTGCTAACTCTGTTCCAATCCACATCACAACATCCGCATGGTAAACAGGCTTTCCCTTATATTCAGTATCAAATGGAATATGAGTGTAATCATTCATCTTACACCACATAGCGGCTAATTCATCATGCGAACGGGCCGAGCGCACTTGATACGCAATTTTATTCACCCTATCAAGACACATTGCTCCTGTACTTTCCAACGCTTTGTCATGTTTTTCATGCGGAGAAAAATCCTGCACATCCTTATAAGTACGGCGCAAAACATCAATGATATCTTTTCGACGTTCTGCCTGTCTATTCGGCGCAAGCATTGGGTATAAAACCATGCGCCCGCCATCATGGGTTGAAATCCAATTTGGAAAAATATCGTCGGGACAACCTTCTTTCCCTAAGGTTGTGGTAATAACAACACCATGTTGTACCAAAAGATCTCTCATCGCCCGAAACTCTAATAAAGCTTTTTGATGAATTTCATGTGTGTCTTTATCGTCCCCATGCTGATAAGAATTGGTTGGCATTGTTTCTGGATTAGCATGAAAATAAACAGGCTCCATCACCATAATATGATTGGTTGATTGGGGAGAAACAGTGGTGAACGCCATGGCGATAATCTTTCTTAAGAATTGTTATAAAGATGGGTAAAAAGGGCTTGCTTTTACCTATAGAAAATCATTAATCCATAATACCTTGGTTTAGCTTAATTCGCTATAGTTTAAGATAATTTATTTTAAAGAATCATTTAAAATTATTTCAAACTTTTTAATAACGTTTTCTTGTTGAAATGCATCAGGCAATAATGATGGTTTAGACGTCTGTTCTGACAATGGCTTTACCATTTCCATGCACTTTACAAAAGCTTCCATATCATAATTCATTATGCCCTATTGATTCAATTACTTGTAACGTATCCCTTGAACGACAAAACCAACTATGCTCTTTAACTACAACATCATGACCTCTCATCCCCATTGACTTAGCTATAGTTGGATTTTTAACAATATAATTAATGGCATTAACTAACAATTTTGAATTATCAAGGGGTACAACAATGCCACATTCATGTTCACGGACAAAATCTGCCTGACCTGGAAGATCACTCACGATTGCTGGCACGCCGCAGGCCAATGTTTCAAATAGCTTAAGGGGGAAAACTCCCGTTGCAGAACGTTTATCCGGATTACTAATCATAACTATACTCCCCAAAGCATAAGAAACATAAAGTGCTACTTCTTTATAAGGTCTTTTACCCATATACATTATATGATCATTTTCTTTAGATGCTTCTTTTAACCGAACACTTTCGTACCCTTTACCAATAACAACCAATTTAACATCATCTGGCCAATTATTACTCTTTATAGCCTCTAACATTACAGGTATGCCATGCCAACGTGTTAAACCACCAAAAAAAACAACGTACTTCTGAGGCGCATCTTTAGGTCTAATATTATTTGTTGCCTCAGCTGGTTTAAAAATATCAATATTGGCACCATTTGATATAAACTCACAATCTTGGCGTTTACCTTCTCGATTTCCCCAATCCTGCAATTCTTTTGTCACTGCAATTAATTTTGTTGATTTTCTATACTGCCAACGTTGTATAAAAACCAAAATATATCGCAATTTATTCAAACCGCCATAAGTTACAAAAACATCTTCATAAGGCCCGTTAATTTCATTTACTGTTGGTATTTTAAAAAGATATGCTATAACTGCGGAAGGAAAGGCCATATAATGGGAACGAATATATAATACAGAACCACGGCGCCACTTTATCCACATTTTTAACTGAAGTAACAACAAATACACCATTCGCATTCTTAAACGCGGTGACTTACCCTGCTTTGTATAAGGAGGTTGAAACAAAGCAACCCTAACGCCTTGCTTACGAAAACCTGCAATAATTTCACGAACATGGACATAACTGGCCTGTCCTTCACGAGGAGCTTCCAATGTTAAATAAGTTAATTTCAAGCAGCTTTTCCAATATTGTTTTGCAAATTAATTTCATTTAATAAATTTATTATTTTTTTACTTTCTTCTTCATAACACAATTCTTTGGCAGCATAACCACTTGCCAATTTTGCCTTATAAATATCTTCTTTGGTTAATTTGTTAAGCATTTTTGCCATATTTTTAGAGTCAAAATCTTCGCAAATAAAGCCACATTTATACTGCTCTACGATCTCTTTCATATCTGGAGAAGGGCCTATTACTACAGCCAAGCGTGCCTGAATACATTCAAATAATTTATTAGGAAAGCAATGTTTTAAATTAAAAGTATTGGGGTATAAAAAACAAACCCCAATATCATAATTATTAACTGTCGGTATAATATCTTCCAAAGGTACAGGATTATTAAATCTTATTCTTGGATTACGTTTTGCTTTATTTTTAAGATATTTAACATAGCTATTATCCCCATTTAAGTAAAAATCTAAGCTAAATCTCTCATCAAGATAATTCATAGTATCAATAATATTTTCAAGCTTTCTATCCCAATTAGCAATACCATGATGAACCATTCTGATTTCAGTGCCTAATATTTCTTGGGATTGAAAATGTGCAAAATATGGTGTGCTTCTGATAAGGTATGGCATAATCTGAAAATCTTCAAAATACTGCTTTGCAAGCCCGTTTGATACCGTCATAACTGCGTTACAATGGTGCAAATATTTTTTGCAAGTTTGAATACGATGCTGTTGCTCTAATATTCTCCACAAAAAATTACTTTCAAATTCTTTTGGGTAATATTCTCTAGCATCAAAGATAATTTTTGCAGTTTTTTTAATCTTGAATGCGAACGCCAATAAGTTTATATCCTCTACAAATATATAATCATAATGGCAATTGTTAATATCATTTTTAACACTATTAAACCCCCACCTATTTTCATGCAGTTTTTCTGTTAAAAAATCACTTTTAAAAAATATTATAAGAAATAATTTGATCAATTTTCTAAAGATTTTATCAATTAATTTTGTTGAAGGTTGCCTGAATTCATACAAACAATGTACAGGCAGTTCATTTGAAAGAGAAAAAGATGCCGCAGAAACACTGAAACCAAGTTCAGAAAACATCTGTATAAGCCTTTTGGGTCGGGGGTTAGTTGATAGATCAACAAGTCCCATTACCAATATTTTTTTTTGCTTCTCAACCATTCACCACAACATCACTATTTACTTTAAAAACTCTCAGCCACTCGACAAAACTTATTATTCTCCATATTGTAAAATTAAATGGTTTTACCCCTTTCACGACATCATCAAAATATAACAATGCTTCAGAATTAATAATACCATTCGAATTCTTGATAGATTCTTTTATTTTTTCTCTAAATAATTCAGTAGATTGCTGTTTTATCCAAACTTCTTCAGGTGTTGCAAAACCAATTTTATCTATCCTGTTTTTAATTTTATTAGGTATAATTCCATCCATAGCCTCACGCAAAACCCGCTTAGTTATGCTACCTTTTATTTTATAGTAACTGGGCAATCCCATCACATATTCAACAACACGATAATCTAAAAACGGTACTCTCGATTCTATAGAATGCGCCATAGAATCACGATCTTCCCAATGCAATAACATTTGTAAATTAGTTGATGTCATTTGAGCATAAGATAATTTATTAACACCTTGAATAGATTTATCTAAAGGATTACCCGAAAAGTCTTTTACTGCTGCAAGATTTAACCATTCTGGATTAGGATGACTCCTCCCAACCATTTTCCTTAACATGCTTTTAATCGAAACAGGTAATATGTTGGCTAAAACATGCGCTATTAACCAATACCAACTATGATCATGTTGCCTATGAATCTCACGGGCCTCTTTAAAAAATGTAAAAAAATGTGCACTTTTAATTAAATCAAATAACCGCGCTCCAAAAAATGAATGATACCCTGCAAGTTGCTCATCGGCTCCTTGTCCATCCAACATAACCGTCACATCATTTTCCTTTGCTAAAGAAAAAACTTCCCATTGTGCAAAAATGCTGGTCGAACCGAATGGTTCATCCTGATGCCAAGTAATATCAGATAGGTGTTTGAATAAATCATTCATCCGAGGATAAACATATAACGGCTCAACATCGGTTTGATCAACAACCATATCAATCCATTTTTTTTCATCATATTTATCAACATGGGAACAAGCTGAAAAAGTTTTTTGAATATTTATAGAACAGTTCTCTTTTAAAATATCATTCATTAAACAAACAATAGACGAAGAATCTAATCCGCCTGATAGACATGACCCCACTGCTACATCTGCCCGAAGTCTTAAATTTACCGCTTCTTTCAATAAATGTTGTAATTTTTGACATGCGCTTTCAAACACATCTTTATTGTTTGTCCCTTTTAGTACGTACCAACACTGACTAGAAATTTTTTTACCGCTTTCAAAGAACGTATTCTCTAAAACAAGCTGAACATGATGACCTGGCCTCACCTGATAAACACCTTTAAATAATGTTTCTTCGGTATGGTCTGTTACCCCCCAAACCAGAAAATCATAAGCGCGTTGATGGTTAAGGTTAGCCTGCCATCCTCTTGCTTGTGTAAATTGTTTTATTTCAGAGCCGAAATAAAGCACACCATCCGGTGACACCCAATAATACAAAGGCTTTATGCCAAATCGGTCACGGGAGAAAAACAGACTATTATTTTTCAAATCATATATTACAAACGCCCACATTCCATTAAATCTATTTTGGCACACAATTCCCCATTCATCATACGCCGCCAAAACTACTTCGGTATCACTGTCTGAGAAAAAAACGTGACCTAAATCTTCTAATTCAGTCCGTAATTCAATATAATTATATATTTCCCCATTATAGGTAATCCAATAACATCCGTTTTTATAACTCATCGGCTGATGGCCTTTAGAGGATAAATCTACAACAGATAACCGTCGATGTCCCAAAGCAAGATATGTTTTTTCCTCTGTATCTAACTTATATGTTTTTAAGGATTTTTCAGCATCACATAAATAGACCGCACCAAAATCATCAGGACCACGATGATGTATAACATCAGACATGCCTTTTATAACGGAGAGATTTTCTTTATTAGGCGCATAAAATCCTGCAATACCGCACATATTACCCCCCTTTCTTTTGAAAATATACACACTCGTAATCATGAGTTATAGCTTTTGCGATCTTGATAGGGTCGTGCCATTTTTCAATATAGGTTCTGGATTTTTTACCCAAAGGTAATAATTCTTTTTTTCTTGTTGTTATCCAATCTTTTAAAACCTCATATATTGTTTCTGGCGTAGCATTTATGATGGGACATTCATCCCACATTCCCGAAGGTAAGTAATGCATGTCCTCTTCACGCATATAACATATGACCGGTTTCCCTAAGGCCATAAACTCTACAGCAAGACCGCCATAATAACCCGCAAGCAACTGATCAACCAGCAAATCAGCAGTTTCGTAAATTTTACGTGCTTTTTGATGGGACATATTTTCAACCAGAGTGTATTTAAAAGTAACACCTTCTGCTTTTAACTTTTCTAAAGCCTCTATAATATATTTTGTACCTTTCACTTCGCGGTGACTTGGCGCATGAACAATATGTGGTATTTCTGGATTTTCTTCGCCCCATACTGGAATCCAATATTTAGGATCAATATTGGCATAAGGAATAAATTTTGCTCGTTTAGGTAACACATTTAATAAATCAGGATTTACAGCGTAAATCAAATCAACATATTTATTAACGCGGTCTATTCTTTTTTTCTTTAATTCATCTCCTTTTTTCGAATAATAATTCGAACTCACCTCGTGCGCAAAATGAATAAGATATTTTTCTCTGCAATATGCACCCTGTCGAGCATCATCACCTTGATATGTTATAGCTATAACTTTTTTAAAAAAATAGGCGATTTTTAAATCTAAAAGTTCTAGAATTCGACTATAAACATCACTGTAAAGTAATATTTTCCAATGAGGATAAGAATTTGTTGAAGGGTAACTTCTGGTCGGTGCAAGCGTTTGGCCATAATTATAATGAATCACATTATACTTCTTGAATAATCTAAATATTTCTTTCCATCTGTAAAATTCTTGAAAGATGTAAGATTTACCTTTCTTGAAAATAATTTTATCTACGTCATAGTTAATATAATTTTGTTCTAATGCAACACTATAACTCTCATAACCTAAATTTCTCTCGGCTTTAGAAAGGCTCTGTGGATTTCCTCCAACTGTCGTTGGTGCATGAAGTATTTTAAGGTTTGACATTGAAATTAAACAAACCTTCCAATACCTTCTCTAAAAGAAATATCAGGGCTTACAAGATGTGTCTTCATTTCAGAATTATCAGCAATTAAATCTTTAGGCTCAACTTCCTGATATTTAAATACTGGATTTTTACCAAGTACATCCCCAATAACAGTCATAATTTGTTTTAATGACAAAACTTCATTACCTGCAATATTATAAGCAAAACTTTTTTCTACATCCAATGATTTTTCAATAGCATTAACGGCATCTTGGACATATATAGGATTAATTTTAATGCCCTCCTGCCCTTGTAAAGAGATAGGTTTTCCATTTTTTACACTATCAACAAGGCGAGGAATAAGCATTGATTTTTCTTGTTCTTCGCCATACATAAAAAAGAAGCGCAATGTGATGATATTCATTAAAGTCGCATAATTTTGTACCAAAACTTCACCGCATAATTTAGATCCCAAATAATACCCCAACTCTCCATTTGAAATAATTGGCGAGTTTTCATTAAATGCTTCGGAACCAGTTCCATAAACACCACCTGAAGAAGCATATATAAAACTTTTGACCCCACTCTTATGGGCATAATCCAACAATTTTGCTGTTGAATTTATGTTTACATTAAAAATATCCATTGCTTGGTCAGGAAACTCTCTAAATTTAGAGGACTGAGCCAAATGTATAATCACATCTAACTGTTCAGGAAGTTCTACAATATCCCAACTATCTGATAAATTGATAACAAGATAATTAACTTTGTCTATTGCGTTATCAGGCAAATGACGTACTAAAGCATATATTTCATTTGATAAGCTCAATTGCTTAACTAATCTTTTACCAAGCAATCCATTAGCACCAGTAATTAAAATTTTATATTTTTGCTTCATTAAATATCTTTTTAAATGGAAAAATGAGGTAACCTAAAACGCAGAAAACTACTCCAAAAGCCACTTTACTCAATACAACCTTTAAATCAAATTCTACCGTATTAAATATAATAGAAACCGCTAAAACACAACTGCCCAACAAGGCAAACCCTACAATCACTCGCCATTTTATAGGTAAGTAATGTAATTTCTGAGAAAATATTAAATAACTGATGGTTATAAAGCTATATGACAATAAAGTCGCGATAGCAGCACCAGTTGCTCCCCATAAAGGTATAAATATATAATTTCCAACTAAATTAACAAGAGCTGCTGCCCAGGCAATAGTTGCTAGGATTTTTGTCTTTTTCTTTAGTGAAATTCCACTCGCCGTAATTTGCTGGGTGGATTGCATGATAATTGCAAACGATAAAATGGCCAAGGGTATAGCACTAGCAGCGTATTCTGGAGGCATAATCAATCCTATTATCTCCCCAGAAAACAAGGCTAAACCTCCACCAATGAAAAGCATAATATAGATCAGCATAAAGAATATTAAAACATAACTCTCTCTATATGCATTTGGATAATCAGTTTTTAATTTTATTGCATATGGGCTCCAAGCTTGCCCGAAAGCCGTGGAAACAAAAAAAACTAATGAGGCAAACCGGAAAGCTACAGAATATTGCCCCGTTTCCTCTAAAGAAGACATTGAGCTTAACATCCAACGATCCATTGAACTAAACAACCAATAAGCCAAACCGGTAAAAATAAAGGGATAACCATAACCTATAATCTTACGAGCGCATTGCCTATCAAAATATATACCTATATCTTTTCTAATCATATAAAGCCCTAGAGGTAATACTAGTAGCCCTATCACAGCCTGCGTTGCTAAAAAACCTTCTATACCTCCAGCTAAAAACACCACTACGATTAAGGCGCCAATGGCCGTTAAAACCCGCTCTAAAAAAGAAAACGCAAAGAAACGAAACGGTGCGAAATGAAGTCTGATAGTATCCTGTATATATTGGCTAGACTGCCGTATATAAATAAGAAAAATGGCGGCAACTAACGCAGTAACAGTAAAGCCATAATCAAACAAATCTATAATATCAGGGACAAACACAAGCGCAATACCAAGAACAAACGCCAGAATTATCCAAAACCCCAACTGAAGAAGAAAGCCAGTAGAAACCAGCTGCGCTTTCTGAAAATCATCCATCCCCTCATCCCAATAAAATCGCTGCACGGCATTATTCAAACCAAAATTAACAAACAGTCCGCATAAACCAATCAAGGTTGTGATAAGCTCGAGCACACCAAACGCCCTTGGTGACAAAGTAGCGGCAATAAGCGGAAAAGTGAAAAATGCTATCAGCTTTATTAAAAAATCGCTTCCGCCATAAACCACAGTATCCTTTCCCAAGTTCTTAAAAATCATATCCTAACTACCTTATTATCAACCAAAGAAACATCTATATGTAGCATTTCCTTGGTCTATTATCCAAGTAATGGATTATAAAAGACTATCATTATCCATTTCGCCTTAATGCCGCTAAACATAAAGAGTTTTCTTGATGCTCTTAGACATTTATCCTATGTTATATTGAAAATTTCGTTTAATCTTGATTTTACAAAACAAAGAAGAAAATTTTATTCATGATAGATACAAAAGCACAAGTTTTAAAATCTGGTCAGACCTCGGCTGAAGAGCGACTTTCGGAACTAATGGCTACCTCATCCCATCAGAATGTTCGGGGGGTATCACTATGGCAATTTACACCAAACGATCTCCTAGAATTCTGGGCCAATCATACAGAGGAAATTGAACCCGAGCTTTTTGACTGGTTTGAAAGTTTTGAAGAAGGTGCGGCATATTTTGATATGGGCGCTTCCTCTGGCGTCTTTGCAATCTATGCAGCCCTAAAAGCAAAAGCCAACGTTTTTGCCTTCGAACCAGATGCACAAAATTACTGTACGGCTGATGTGAATATTTTTTTGAATAAGCAGCACAATCAGGATTTTAATATACGTCTCTTTAATCTGGCTGTTTCCAACGTAACTAAAACTGAAAATATGTATGTCCGGCGTTATCAAGCAGGCACACACAATAAAATCCTCGGTATTGCAGAACTACGTGATACAGCAGAAACGTTTACCCCCGAGCACACGCAGTCCATCATCTGTTTCTCTTTAGATGATCTTATATCTATTGTAAAACTGCCTATTCCAAAATACTTGAAAATTGATGTAGATGGTTCAGAAATGGATGTACTGGACGGAGGTAAAAATACGCTCTCAAGCGGTAAAGTTCAGGAAATATTTATTGAAGTTTATGCCCCTGAGAAAACCGCAGAAGGCAAAGAAACCTTACAAAAACTGAATAGTTATGGATTTTCTGAAAAAGAACGTTATCCAGTGCAGCACATGCGAGGAGGTGTTTACCCGGATCTTTATAACATTATTCTAAAACACCAAGGATCGTAAACCATGTCTAAAAAAGATTCCTATAACGAAAATGGTTACTATCTATATAAATCCATGTATAGCCCTAAAGAAATGGATGAATACATCCTTAACATTCACCAAGTTTTCAAAAACCGTATGCAAAGCATGGGTGTAAAGTGGGAAGAAGACCATCAAGGCTTTATAACCGTTGATTCTCTTATCACATTTTTTAAAAAACAATCTGAAGGCTATATCCAATGTATGAAACAGGCTCAGAATCTCTTTCATACGTTTAAGCTTTCATACAAAGAACAAATTGCAGAAACTCTAAAAGAGCTTGGCATCGATTTACCTGCTTTTTCAACAAAGCCCATTTTGATGATTAATAATGCGGCAACGTCAAAATCATACGCGCATTATAAAACACCGCCGCATCAGGATTGGCGTAGCATACAAGGAAGTCTTAACGGAATCATTACATGGACAGCTCTTGTAGACGTTCTAGATGAAGGAATCGGCCCCCTACAAATTATTCCCAAATCCCATAAGTGGGGGCTTTTAGACACAGAAAAAGATGAGTGGTACCGAACCATAAAAGATTCTCGTGTAAATAATGAAGCATTCATTTCTGTACCAATGGAAAAAGGAGATTGTTTGTTCTTTTCAAGCTTTCTTGTTCACAGAAGTGGTGCGCATAATGGGGTAAAACCGCGCTATTCTCTGCAGTTCCGTTTCAATGATGTACAAGAATCACGTTTTGCTTCTAAAGGCTATATCTCAACCTATCCCAGTGATGTACCAGAAATAGATCACGTTTCTGATGATAATATGCCATCACCCGATGATATGAAACAGATTTTTATTGCTACTAATTAAAGAACAAAGCTTTAACCATTTTTCCTAGAAACTTTATGAACACTCACAAAATTATATCACAGGACTTTGTACAATATATTGAAACACTCTCATATAAACTTGAATCTGATAATGATAGGGATTTTTTAAAACGCACTTGGGGCGTCGAACTTCCCATTTATAAAAAAAGATTGGAAGCCCTTAATTTTAAAAATCTTGACTATGTTCTAGATGCCGGTTGTGGTTATGGCCAGTGGAGCGCTGCTCTAATTAATTCAAATAAAAAAGTTACAGGCATAGATATTAACCCTACGCGTATAGATATTGCCAAAAATCTTGCGGAATACTTTAAATACGACAACTTGAACTTTGAAGAAGGTACTGTTGAAAGCACTCACTTTAAAGATAATGCTCTTGATGGTATTTTTTCATACAGTGTAATTTACAACACTGACTATCGAAACTATCTTCGCGAGTTTCATAGAATTTTAAAACCCAACGGTTTGCTCTATTTTTCAACAAACGGGCTAGGATGGTACATCGATAGCTTAATCAACAATACTAACACCAATAATAATTTTTCGCCCTCAGATTCGGCTATTGAGGCTATTGAGAACAGCCTTAATTTTTACGCCACTGGAGAATGCATATTCGGCCAGCCGCTTATCATGAAAAGTGATATTGTACGGAAGGAACTGAAAGAAATAGGATTTGAAGTTATCGAAATAGGACCGGATGCTTCTATTAATCAAGATATTCACGGCTGTAAATCCTTTTTTAAACCGGACTTCCGTGGGCATGAATATGTATGGGAAGCCTTATGCAAAAAAATATAATTAATGAGGTTTAAAATACTATGAGAAATTTATGTTTATTTGTACTACAGATAGGCCCCGCAATTATATTTATTGCGTGCCTACCTTTTCTTATTATTGCTGTGCGGGCTCAAAGAATCGCCGCTCCTGTAAAATCACCCAGGTTCATGTTTGGTCCCAATTCACTAATCAATAATAAATATTGGGCACAAGCCATGAAAACCCATGGTTATGTCTCAAAAAGCTGGGTGTGGGATTATTACGAAAGCATCAATAAAAAAAATGACTACGACAAGATTTTTCTATCCAAAACATTTGGATTTGATAGAATTTATATGCCGTTCTGGGCCTTTGCCCAAGCGATTCTCAACTTTGATATCTTTGTTCAATCTTTCGAGGGTAGCTTCTTGGGTCGGTCATTTCTAGCTGGACTTGAACCTTACCTTTTCAAAATCATGGGCAAGAAAACCATCCTTATTCCCTATGGATCAGATTTTTATAGATATAGCGGCATAGAGGATACTGTCAGACGCCATACCCTAATTGCCGATTACCCACGCATGGCCAAATTTGAAAAATCAATACAAAAATCCGTGGATCGGTGGACATTACATGCCGATTGCATTATTGTGGGCTTTGCTATTGAAAAGATCGGACGCTGGGATTGTAGCGTTTTTAGTGCCGTTACGGTTGATGCCGAATCTGTGCCAGACCGTGATTTTTTCTCGGATGCTGACGGTAGAAACAAAGCTATTAAAATTACCCACTCCCCAAACCACAGAACCATTAAAGGTACTGAATTTATTATTGATACCATCAATAAACTTAAAGATAAGGGCTATAAAATTGACTTCATCCTGCTTGAAAGTGTCCAAAATGAAGAGGTAATAAATATCCTGAAAACTTCTGACATCCTGATTGAGCAACTCTTCTCCGGCTATGCTTTAAGTGGCGCAGAAGGCATGGCTCATGGTAATGTAGTTATTTCCAACCTTAACAGAGAAGTCTATACAAGGCCGTTCCGCCTCTTTTCATTCCTTAATGAATGCCCTGTCGTATCCTCTTCGGTTGAAGAGCTTGAAGAAACTCTAATACAACTCATTACCAATCCGGATTTAAGGAAAAAACTGGGAAGGCAAGGCCAACAATATTGTCGTAAATACCATTCCTATAAATCCTCCCATTATTTATTTTCCAATATTGCAAAAAAGATATGGCATGGAGAAGACATTAATCTATTCGATTTACATCACCCCCTTAAATCTAAATACTGCCAAACTGATAAAATAAAAACCGACCTTGTCAAAAATAAGCTGCCATGCTAGTTTTAATTTTCTATAATTAAAGAACATATTGTTTAAAAATAAAATGCAAAATCCTATTTTTTTAATTGGCGCCCCCCGAAGCGCAACCACCTGCATCAGCAAAATTTTTGAAACGCATCCTCAATGTGAGGCATATACAGAGGTTGAACCCAAACTTAGAATTGCATCGCGAGATTATTACGAAGGAAGGCTGACCGAGTCTACCTCTCTCCTGAAAGAAACAAGAGAAAATCTGATCCAAAAAGCTCATCAAAACAACAAAGTTTTTGTTGATAAAAATCCTTGCTATCTGCCCTTCACAAAAGACTTAGTTAACGTTTTCAGTGGACGGATTGTCTTCCTCGTCAGGGATGGTCGAGACGTTATCCGGTCTATGCGAGATTGTGTTTTAGATAATTCTCTCCTTTACAACCTTCCCGAAGACAAAAATCTTGAGTATAAAATAAATAATAGCGCAGAGCTATCCCATAATGAAAGGTGGGATTACTCCCGAATACGACCTCTAAAGACAGAAAAAGAATATACAAAATGGCCTGATATGAAACTCCTAGAAAGATGCTCATGGTATTGGAGCAAGTTTAACACACTCATTCTGGACTTTGCCAAACAGCTTCCAAAAGAGTCTTACACCATCTTAAAAACAGATCAAACCGACGCTACCAATATAAA
Organism: Alphaproteobacteria bacterium; assembly: GCA_021775995.1. GTDB lineage: Bacteria > Pseudomonadota > Alphaproteobacteria > Micavibrionales > Micavibrionaceae. Next base: position 202,225 of record JAJFGS010000003.1, on the reverse strand, counting down.
TACATTGTTCACAAAACTAGACTTATCCAAACTGGATCCGCAAGGCATTGACGGCATTTTAAACTCCCGCGTTAACAGCATCGAAAATCGTTTCAAAAGAGAACAAAAAATTCCTGGGTGGAAAAACTGGCCTGAAGAAGAACAGCGCATATTCAATCACTATGCAAAAGGTGTTATGACGGAGCTAGGCTATTACTAATCTTCAAGAATTGATTTTAACGTAAAACCGCCACCACTTTCAGATAGATGTTCTACGAGATCGGTAAACATTCCGGTAACTCCTTCCTTTTTATCACCTGAAAACCCTTCTAGACGTTTTAACGCAGATTTATAATTGCGGTCTTTTTGATATCCATCCCATGACGTTGTATTAAGCGCTACGTGTATCGGATGAAACATATAAATGCGCAAACCGTTAACATCAAAAAGACGATCTATCTTCTGAAATGGTTGCGGCAGGCATATTTCGTAATCATCAGCCCAGAAAAATGGTGCCTTTATAATTGATCCTTTAGTAAAAGACTGATTTACTGCACAGATACCAGCCATTTCTGGCAAGAAAGTAGTTGAATCAATTTTTATTGGTGTGTTTTGCACAATGTCACTCATAAGCCGGCCATGCTGATAAACACCATGCGAACGTGTGGAGATCGCTTCTGGTACAATATCCATACAAAAATCTAAAACCTCTTCGTAGGTTTTTCCTTGTGAAGAACCTTCAAAAAAATTTGGATGAATACCACGTTCAAAATAATCCGGATAATCTTTCAAGTCTCTAATGGCAGGTGAATCATGTGTCACAAACCATGTCGCTTTTACCTTATTTTTGAGCAAATAAGCTGCAATATCTTCTATGATATCATCAGATGCCCAATCAACATCAATGGTCAGAATATCTTTTTCCTGCATGTTTTATTAAATACCCTTCAAGTTTTGCCAGCCCTATCCCCTCTCTGCCAAGTGCATTACCAGAATATAAAAGATATCTGCTACCTTTATAGGCAAAAACACTTGGGTAGGCCATAGCCTCACTATCCCATCCTTCTGGTGAAAGAGTAATACCTATATCACTATCATGGCGGGACCAGTTTACCCTATCTTCACTAATAGCATATCCTAAAGAATAAGTCTTTATAGAGCTCTTTACATAGCAGTAAATCATATGCCACAAACCCTGTTCTTCCCATACAGTCGGAGCTGCAACATTGGTTTCATCTTCTTTAAGTGGAATCACTACATCTCCCCGTGGTTTCCAGTCGATACCGTCTATGGATGATGCTGATCGTATAAAGTAACGAGATACTTGATCTTCAAGACTTTGCCACCCTTCACCAGACAAATACCACATCTGCCAGCTATTTTTTTCTTCTTTAATAACCCACGGTGTTGAAGTCATCCATGGATCATAAGCCGTACGCCCCAAAACCGGCGCTGGGGATACACGATTAAAACTTTGTCCACCATCAAGGCTTTCCGCTAAACCTATGGCCATATAATATAAAGGTGGCGTACCGTTGTTGCGCCCCATATAATACATCAGGATACGATTACCCTCTTGCACAAAGTTACCAGGATAAAGACCATTATCATCAAAACAGCCCCATGGGCCAGGGCTTAAAACAGGGCTTTTTGAAAAATTAAGGATCTCACTAGGGTTTTCAGGATCAATATCAATAAATCCTATATGAGATCTGTTTAACACATTGCGTGTACCAAAAAAGATACGGACATAATCATTAAAAACAAGCGCCTGCGGCATAGCAGTATGAGAAACCATCCATTCGGTTTGGCCTTCGGCCTTAAACACCCTCCCCAGCTTATGCCATTTCAATGTTGTCATTTTTTTACAATCATTGTCCATTCCCATAGATGGTAATCATGTAGTAAAACCACCTGCTTTGAAAAATGATTCTTACAGTAATCAAACCAGTAACATGGATCTCCATAATAAAGGTGTTTTTCTTCCCAATCCACGTAAGACGTCAACATATTAAAAGAAAATCCTTTTGTTGAATGTTCACTAAGTTGGCGTAAAGTCTCTTTAATAAAACTTTCCCATTCCTCTTTTTCCGCATCAAATCGTACGTTAAAAGTACCTGAAACAAAACTATAGTCAGCAATCGTATCTATATCAGAATTTTGTTTAAGCACCAATTTTCCCTCATATCCATCAAGATACTTTCTAGCCGAATCCAACATATTTTGACTTAAATCGTAGCCATTATATTGACTAACACTACTTTTCATTATATCCGTCAAATATTTTAAATGGGCTCCAAATCCGCAACCATAATCATTTACAGTATAATTTTCTTCTTGAATATAAGATGATAATTTATGAAACCGAAGAAATTGGCAATCATCCGTATTCCAACCCACAGCGGAAGAGACTATACCTTTTTCTTGAATATTTTGAGTATATAGTTCTTCTATTTTTTTCAATTGCTCTTCAATACTCATTTAAAATCCTACTTCTTCACTATTTTTTGTAAAAGGTTTATCTGGTGCTGAAACATATACTTCTTTTTCTTTAGTATCTTTCATTATAAGTGCTCCTGCGCCAATCAATGTTTCTTTTTCTATAGTTAAACCATCTCTTAATGTAGAGTTAACTCCTATAAAAACATTATCTCTGATAACGCAAGATCCAGAAATAACAACGTGCGAGGATATAAAACAATTATCACCAATAGAACTATGATGACCTATATGATTACCACTCCATAATATAGTGTTATTACCTATTGAACTATAAGGTTGGATTGTATTATCTTCAAAAATAAATACGTTCTTACCTATCTGACTTGTATCCCATATTTTAACGTTCGGATGAACAAATGAGGGAGAAAAATATCCCATATCTTTTATTTCTTTATATACACTCTCTCTAACTTTATTCATTTTTTGATAACCTATAGCTACGAAAGCATCAAAATCCGTTTCAGGCCAAAAATCTTTCATATCTTCTATAGCCTGAACTGGTAAATCGGCAATAATTTCCTTATCTTTATATTTGGAATGGCATGCAAATCCTACAACTTCATAATCCGTATATTCATGAAAGTAATCTTTGGCTACTTCTGCAAATAGTCCCGTTCCGATAATCACAAGTTTTCTTTTCATCATTTAAAATCCATTATTTCTCTAAAACAGAAAACGGAACAACATAAAAATCAGGATACATTTCTAAAAGTTTATACGAAGTTTGATTTAGCAACTCTTTATTGTTGATCTTAATATAATATTTATAAGTTTTATCTTGTGCCCCCCATTTTTTTTTAAAACGGTAAACACCTTCTTGAGATTTCCATGTCCCTCCCCAGTTCCACCAAGAAAACCCTTCTTTCGCTGCATCCAACATAGCTTGTAAAATAATCAATGCTGAGGGTTGTTTATTTCTATACCCTGATACGGTAACAGGTACAAAATATTCAACAATATTCTTATAATAAAAAATCAACAAAGCGGACACCTTAACACCATCAATTTCTGCCGTGTATATATTATAGTCCTTACCGGGTTCAAAATATTTCTTGACCGCTTCAAAAAATCTATTATTTTTGGCTAATCCATTAATAGAATTAATATTTTCTACGTGCACTTCTTCAAGAAAATTAAAGGCATCATTATCTATAGATATTTGTATGTTTTCTTGCTCTGCTTTTTTAATATTTCGCCTTGTAGAGGAATCAATATTTTTCAAAATATCGGCTTTGTCTTCAAATAATTCTGTCCATTGTCCTATTCGCTCATCCTGAAAATCAAATTTATTATCATCACAAATTGAATTTTCTTTCGGTCTAGTAATTATCGTATACCCTGCACTATCTTTAAAATATTTTTCATACGCATAATCATATAATTGCTCTTCAATATCACGACTATCTGATAATACACTTCCGTGACTGCCGTAATACGGCAAAGAATTCCATATATTCCCGTACTTACTAGAAGATTTAAATATAGGAAAAATACCATTAATCTCATCATTGGCATTTTTTGATATTAAATAATTACTCTTTTTTTGAATTATATGTTCTAAAAATAAACGATACTTATTTGAATAATACAACATACCTTCAGGATGTGATGATACATAATCCTCATAAAGTTTAGTATTACTATCGTTTAATATAGAAATAGGCATGTTATTTCAAAAATCGTCCCGTATAGCAGGCGTCTTCCTCGTGAAAGTTCAATATTTTTAAATTATTGTTTTTAACAATAGTTTCAACTTCTTCTTTACTGTAACGCTGCGCATTTGATGGGCTATACCAATCAAAATTTATCATCTTTGACGTTTCTTCACCCATATCTGGGTTCCAATAACATTTCAAGAAATTCCAATAAATAAAACGCTGAATATCAATTTCACCACCCTTGATACCTAAAGCAGGAATATCGGGTACATCAATTGAAAGCTTTAAATCAGAGAGCCTTTTACCCAACTCGGTAAGCTGTGCTGACATTTTGATTAACTCATCATGCGACATATTAGTACAATGTAACCTGAAATAATCATCAACAATTTCCCGTACAAGAGCCTTCTTTGCATAAAAATAACATGCAAACTCACCTTCTTTTTTTAAGATACGCGATAATTCTGAAAAAGTTTTTTCAGGTTCTTCCGTATGCATTATCACTTGATCACAACTCACATAATCAACACTATTTTCTTTAAAAATTGGGTTAGCAATATCACCACGTATAAAAAAAAGATTAGGAATATCCTTATAAAATTCTGAAGCAAACTGCGCTGCCTCTGAAAAATCAACGCCAACTACAATTGATTGTGGCGCAAGCTGCGCAAACCATGCTGCCTTAAACCCTATACCACATCCTGCATCATATATAATTTTTTTTGTTTGTAAAAATGCTGCAAAATCTTCTTCTGATTTAAAATCATAGCACTCCAAATACCATTTTTTTTGCATTATAATAAGATTTTCTTTTTCAACACTATCTTTATAATCACACCATTTTTTTGAAAACGCTTCATTGGTACTATTTTGGCTTACTGCCTCTGATTTTTGCGATAGAACAGAAAAATTATTTTTAAAAGATACCTCTAAATTCAAAACAGACATCAATTCTTTTTTAAATTCACTTCTACTCATGTTATAGCCTCATTCGTTTCAAGCCATAATTCTACATTTAAAAGAGACCATATTAACAATCTCTTATTCTCTTTTCCTTCTAAATGCTTATTCACCAACTCTTTTACACTTGAACGATCTAAATATTTGTATATCTTTGCATGATCATCCATAAGTTTTTCTTTCACAAAATCAATACTTTCACCCTTGAACCAACTTGCATCAGGAGCAGAAAAACCTTGCTTTTCTGCTGATGAAATTTCTTCGGGCATGTATTTTTTCATTGTATCGCGGACAATCTGCTTTCCATCCTTTGTTTTTTGAAAATAGTTCTTTGTTTTATTTCCAACTTCATTTTCATTAACACGCACAACGTCTGATAAATTATTTAATTTTAATTCAACGGGGCACTGCATTGCAAAATCAACTAAATCATTATCAAGAAACGGCACACGACTTTCCAATCCGTGTGCCATAGAAAGCTTATCCTCAACAACCAATAAACCATGTAAAAATGTTTTGGCTTCAAAGTAAAGAGAATGATTAATATAATCTTCTGGGCGTGTCAATTTTGGCATATGGTGCCTAAACACATCTCGAAATATATCGCGTGTCCATACATCATCAACATCACCCCAAATAGGCCTAAACACATCTTTAATAACACTATTCGGAATCAATCGTTGCCAAAACATATAATATTTATCAACATAATCTTCAAAATCACTATTCACAACCGCTCTATAATAGCGCCATGGATACCCACCAAATAACTCATCTCCACCCGCACCACTTAAAACAACTTTTACAAATTTAGAAGCAAGTTGTGCGGCATAATAATTTGGATAGCTTTGTCCAACACGCGGCTCTTCTAAATAATACGCAAGTTCTGGCATAACTCGCTCCATATCACCAGCCTTAAGAACCATTTCATAATGCTCTGTTTTACAATGGTAAGACATTCTCTCAGCTCTTGCGCGCTCATCATAACTAAGTTCAATTCCAGAAGCTGAATTCAAATCAAACCCGCACGTAAATGTCTTCATATAAGGATAAGATTCTGAAGCTATCGCCGTAATAGCACCAGAATCAATTCCTCCGCTTAGATAACTACCTAGCTCAACATCCGTCATTAACTGGCGATTAACTGCTTGTTTAAAAAGACGATCAAGTTCTTCACGATACTCTTCTACACTTGCTTTTTGTTCTGGTTCTCTAAAATTAAAATCCCAAAACTGATGGACACGGATTTTTTTTTCTTTTGCTGGATCAACAACAATAAAATGACCTGCGGGTAATAATGAAATACCTTCCAACAAAGTTTGATCTGTAAAAATATTTTGAAATGTAAAATATTCTAATAATGCTCTTTTATTAAGGTTACTTTTAAAACCACCATCAGCTAAAATTGCTTTTTGTTCGGACCCAAAACGTAAAACATTTCCTTGAAGTGAATAATAAAGTGGTTTAATGCCATATCTATCGCGCGCCAATACCATCCGTTTTTTCTTTGTATCCCAAATAGCAAAAGCAAACATGCCATTCAAACGCGTCAAACAACGCATCCCCCATTCTGCATAAGCATGAAGTAAAACTTCAGAATCTGTTCGCGAATGAAAATGATATCCTTTAGCTTCTAACTCAGATCTAATTTCTAAATGATTATATATTTCACCGTTATAGCTTAAAATGAACTGCCCATTTTTAGACTGCATTGGTTGGCTACCAGCAGGCGACAAATCTAAAACGGCTAAACGTCGATGGCCCAGACCAACAGGACCGTCAATCCATTGTCCTTCACCATCAGGACCACGATGCGCAATAGCATCCGTCATATTTTTTAAAATAACAGGGGAAACTGATTGATTATCAAAGTGAAAAATCCCTGCTATACCGCACATGCATCTATCTCCTTAAGTGCTGCAATAATATAATCAAAATCATCTTTATTCATTCGATTATGAAGAGGGATAGCCATTGTATTGTTATTACAAAATTGCGCACCAGGAAAGTCTTCAGGAACAAAACCATAACGATCAACATAATACCCTAACATATGAAGAGCATGTGTACCTGGACGTGTTGCAATACCTCTATCTTGCAACCTCTTCATAATATCATTACGCAAAAATGGTGCGTCATCAGGATCAATATGCGTAACATAAGCTTGCCAACCATGGCGGCTATTTGAATGCGGCTTTGGTAGCGTAAGCCATTTTATATGTTTTAATGCTTCACAATAATAAGCAGCCCATTGCGCACGTTCATTGATAAAGCCATCCAATTTAGACAGTTGTACAAGGCCCATCGCTCCTTGCATATCCGTCATACGGTAATTAAAACCAAGCAAGTCAAAATCAGGTAGCAAGTACGGACGAGGACCATGATGCCGTTGCTCCTCTGAAAAAACTGCCCCATGGTTACGCATTTGATTCATTTTCTCCGCCAACTGAACGTCATTAGTTGTCACCATTCCGCCTTCACCCGTTGTGATAGACTTACGTGGATGAAATGAAAACGCTGCTACATGACCCAATGACCCGGCAGGTTGTCCTTGCCAATCTGCTCCTGAAGCGCAAGCCGCATCTTCTACAATTTTCACATGATCGGGCAACTCATTTTTTAACGCGTCCATATCAACACATAAACCAAACAGGTGAACAACAATAATAGCCTTCGTTCTATCTGTAATTTTTTCAGATATTTGAGAAATATCAATATTATGTGTCTTCGGGTCAATATCGACAAAGATAGGTGTTGCGCCACAATATAAAACAACATTAGCCGTTGCCACCCATGTAAAGGCGGGAACAATGACTTCATCACCCCCACCAACACCCATCCCTGCCAAGGCCAAATGCAGACCTGTTGTACAAGACGTTACCGCCAATGCGTGATTAACTTTATGACGTTTTGCAAATTCTTTTTCAAATTCTGCAACTTTGGGACCTTGGGTAACCCAACCACTCATAATTGGGTCACGCATTGCCTGCCACTCTTCTTCGCCAGTAACCGGAAGCGAAATAGCTATATTACGCTTTGCATCGTTGATTTCTTCAAGCTGCTTTTTTTGCATCAACATCAATCCCGTTTGCAATACGCCAATCGATCAAGCGTTGTAACCCTTCGCGCAAATCAATCTCATATTTAAATCCTAAATCTTTTTCTGCTTTTTTAGGACACCCTATACGGTTTTGAACCATCCGACGCGCGTCATCTTCACTATAAGGATGATATTGAACTTCTAAAATTGAAGTTTTCATCTTTAAAATCGTATCACAAAGCTCTTTAATAGTCGTTTGAACTCCTGTACCCACATTATAATTTTCATCCGTTACTTCTGATTGAAGTGCCAGAACATTACAACGCGCAACATCATAAACAGAAATAAAATCATACGCTTGCGTTCCATCACCATTAATTTGTGGCGCTTCGCCAGCTTCTACCTTATTCAACATAATAGGAATAACACCTGTATAGGCAGCTGTCTGATCTTGGTGCGGACCATAAACGTTCATGTAACGCAAACTGGCATAACTTAAACCATATCGATCATGAAAAGCATGGCACATGGCTTCACATGAAATTTTTGTTGCACCGTAAAAATTACGGTTATTGTACGGATGATCTTCTGTCATTGGCACTTGCAATGCATCGCCGTAAACAGAAGCAGATGAAGAATAAACCAAACGCTCAATATTATTATTAACGCAGGCCTCCAGCACATTAAAAGTGCCCTCAATATTCACGTTAAAGGCTGTGCGTGGATAATCCTTACAATGCAGTAACCACATGGCTGCCAAATGAACAACACCATCCATTCCTTTCATAGCGTCATTTAAAACATCTATTTCACGAATATCTCCACCATTTGGATATAATGTACAACGCTCATCTTTAAAGTTATGTTCAACATTACTCATTTTTCCACGAGCAAAATTATCATAAACGACAACCTTGGCGACGTCTGTTTTCAATAATTCTTCAACCACGTGACTTCCAATAAATCCAGCCCCGCCAATAACAAGGATGTTCTTACCTTTTAAGTTCATCAAAACTCCTGTAACTTATCATTTCAATTCAGTTGCGATCATAGAGATCGTGGGTATTTTTGCAAGTGGCGATAGGCGTAAACTATGGGAAAAATTGACGTTCTTGTGATTGGAGCTGGGGTTGTGGGATTGGCCATAGCTCGTGCTTTTTCCTTCAATAATCGTGAAGTTATTGTGGCCGAAAGAGAAAAAATTCCTGGCTCAATGACCAGCGCACGGAATTCTGGTGTTCTTCACGCAGGAATTTACTACCCGCAAGGCTCAAACAAGGCGCGTTTGTGTGTAGAAGGAAAGAAAAGATTGCATGAATATGTCAAAGAAAGAAATGTCCCCTATAAAAATTGTACAAAACTTATTGTTGCCTGTACAGAAGATGAAATCCCAAAATTAGAAGCAATTAAACAAAAAGCGGTCTTAAATGGTGTCACTGATTTACGTATTATAAAAAAGCAAGAAGCTATAGCTCTTGAACCAGCCTTAACCTGTCACGCCGCCTTACATTCCCCTTCAACAGGTATTGTAGACGTACATCACCTCATGCAAGAATTTATTGTTGATATAGAATCTCAGAATGGCCTTATTGCCTATGACAACCAAATTGAAAAAATTGAAGTTGCAACAGGAACTATCTATGTCACTCTATCGGATGGAAATAAAACACAAGTCAATACGTTAATTAATGCTGCGGGATTAAACGCTCAAAATATTGCCAATAAAATTGAAGGGTTTGATAAAAATTTAATTCCAAAACAATATTTGGCAAAAGGAAACTATTTTGGCGTAACAGGTGCTATTCCATTTTCAAGACTAATTTACCCTGTGCCTGTTCAAGGTGGTTTGGGCGTACATTTTACAATGAACCTTGGTGGCGAAAGCCTATTTGGCCCTGATGTTGAATGGCTTGATGATAATGGCAGTCTTGATTATAAAGTAAATTCTGAACGTTCAAAAAACTTTTATGATTCTATAGCACGCTTTTGGCCAGATATTAAAACTCGTGATTTATTTCCTGCTTACGCTGGTATAAGACCTAAAATTTCTGGTCCCAATATGCCCGATGGCGACTTTATAATACAGGATAAAAAACAGCACGGCATAAAAGGACTGGTTAATCTTTATGGTATTGAGAGCCCAGGCCTCACCGCCTCTATGGCAATTGCTAATGAAATAGTAAAAATATTTTAAGATATTGATTTTTTTACAACGTCAATAATATAGTCTTGCATACCTTCTTCTAAATAAGGATGCATCGGCAAGCTTATAACTGACTGGGACAATTTTTCTGAGATGAGTGTGCCACCCTTAACAGTTGGATAATACTTATATGCTTTTTGCTGCGAAAGCGGAATTGGGTAATAAACTGCTGTCGGAACACCTGCCTCTTTGCATTGTGTAGCAAAAACATTGCGATCCATATCACTTGGCAATATCAAAGTATATTGCGCCCATGCGCTTGTCACATTACCCATTAACTCAGGCACTTTTATAACATCTTTAAGCGCATTATTATAACGCATTGCGATTTTTTGACGATCGATGAGCTCCTGCGGAAAGACTTTCAATTTTTCTATAAGAATAGCAGCCTGCACCGTATCCAAACGTCCATTCATACCAATGCGAACATTGTCGTATTTATCACTGCCCTTACCATGAACGCGCAAGCTTTTTATGATATCTGCAAGTTCATCATCATCTGTAAAGACTGCGCCACCATCGCCATAACAACCCAAAGGCTTTGCAGGAAAGAAACTAGTTGATGTAGCCATTCCCAATTTTCCAACCGCTTTACCATCACGTGATGCGCCAAAACTTTGTGCAGCATCAGCCATCACCCACATATCATTGGCATCTGCCAATTTTTCAATCTTAGCATAATCTGCTGGCTGCCCAAACAAATCAACAGCAATAACACCAGATGGTATTAATCCTTGCTCCGTTGCATCTTTAATAGCTTGTTCTAATGAAGCAGGATCCATATTGAAACTATCTTCTTCAACATCAACAAAGAAAGCTGTCGCACCAACCCAAGCAATAATCTCCGCAGTTGCAACAAAAGTAAATGACGGTACAAAAACAGCCTGGCCAGGGCACACGCCTTTTGCCCGTAAAATCAATGCCAATGCGTCTGTTCCATTTGAACAAGAAATACTGTGCTTAGCCCCACAAAAAGCGCTTAATTGCTTTTCCAACTCATGAACCTGTGGACCCATAATGTATTTACCTTCATGCACAGCCCTTAAAATAGCTTGATCCATTTGCTCCCCAATATGACGACGTTGTGCGTCTAAATCTATAAAAGGAATACTGAAAGTTTTTGTTGGAAATTTGTTTGCTGCATTAACCATGTTATTTTTTTCTCTAATTATTTTTCGGCAAGCCCGTTTGGTGTTTCTTCATAAATACGCCCTTCTATTGGGCACTTCAAATCTTTATCTAATTTAGCCCCTGCGTGACTCATCCAACCAATACGTTTAGCAGGAACACCAGCCATAAGCGCGTGATCTGGAACATCATTAGCAACCACAGCCCCTGCGGCAATAAAACAATACGCCCCCAATGTATGACCACAAACAATAGTTGCATTTGCCCCTATCGTTGATCCACGCTTCACCAACGTATTTAAAAACTCAGATTTTCGTTCTATTTCTGCGCGGGGATTATTCACATTTGTAAACACACAAGAAGGTCCGCAAAAAACTCCATCTTCTAACGTCACCCCCTTATAAATAGAGATATTATTTTGAATTTTACAATTATCTCCTACATTCACATCGGGACCAAGCACACAATTTTGACCAATATTTACATTTTCACCAATCCTTGTACCCGACAAAATATGACTAAAGTGCCAAATTTTAGTTCCCCTACCAATAATTGATGGTTCATCTATATAGGCACTCTCATGTTTAAAATATGGTTTCTCTTCAATCATAATTTTTCCTTCATAGATTGTTCAGCTTTGTTTAAAACATCTAATACACGAAGCCCCTCTGCCCCATCTGTACGTGGATTTTCACGAGTTTTTATACAATTCACAAAATGCTGGCACTCCATACGTAATGGTTCACCCGGTTCCAACGCAACTGCAATACCATCTGCCTTAAGCAATTCAGGCATATCATGTTCTCTATTAATAAGATGGGGATATAGCATTAATTTTTCTGACCAGTCTTTTTGATCATCAAAAACTGCCATTCCTTTATCACCAATGATAACTAATTTTTGTTCTTTAAATGGGTGTATCCATGACACATTAATATGCGCCACAACACCGTTAGCAAACCTCATATGAACAATGGAAAAGTCTTCAATTTCGTCATGCGTTTGGGCACTTCCCGTTGCGTCAACATAATTTGGTACCTCACCACCCGCCAAAGCTAAAATCATTGACACATCATGTGGTGCAAAGCTCCACAAAACATTTTCTTCGCGGCGCACCTTACCAAAACTTAAACGATTAGAATAAATATAATGTATTTTTCCCAACTTACCTTGTTCGACTAAATTCTTAGCCTCAATAAAAGCTGGATGATATTGCAAAAGATGCCCCACCATCAGAATTCTGTTTTTTTCTTTTGCTAAATCACACAAAATTTCTGCATGATCGTTTTGTAATGTAATCGGTTTCTCTATATAAACATCTTTTCCTGATTCTAAAGCGGCGCGCGCTAAGTCATAATGGTAAGGGGCTGGAGAGGCAACAACGACACCTTCAATCGAAGTGTTTTCTAAAATGTTTTTCCATGATAAAGATGGAATAGAATATTGCTTGGATATTGTTTCTGCCGTATTTAGATTATTATCAGATATAGAATGCAACACACCTAGTTCATAAAAATTTCTTACTAAATTTTTACCCCAATGCCCACAACCTACTACTGAAATATTTGCTAAAACCATTATATAAATTATGTTTTTATAATATGCGTGCCTTGAATACCTTTGCGTTCAAAAACATTACGGCTATCAATAATTAAAACACTCTCCTTGGCAATCAAATTATAATCAACATTATCATGATCTGTGGCTACAAATACGGCATCGTATTTTTTCAAATTTTCTGCATTTAATTGAATTGATTCTTTACCGTGCAAAGATTTATGCTCTCTTGTTTGAGGTATAATAGGAAGATAGGGATCAAAATAATCTATTTTTGCGCCTTTCTCCTCTAATCTTTCCCAAATTTTTAACGAAGGACTTTCCCGCATATCTTCAACATTTCGTTTATATGCCATTCCTAAAATTAGAATTCTAGACCCTTTTACACTTTTCTGAGCATGCCCATTAAGCGCTTCTGCTAAATTGTCTGTTACATAACGGATCATACTAAAATTAATCTCACCTGCCAACTCAATAAAGCGTGTATTTACATCATACTCTCTAGCCTTCCAAGTTAAATAAAATGGATCAATAGGAATACAATGCCCACCCAAACCAGGGCCTGGATAGAACGGCATAAAACCAAAAGGTTTTGTTTTTGCGGCATCGATTACTTCCCAAATATCAATTCCCATCTTTTCGTAAATAACCTTTAATTCATTAACTAAAGCTATATTAACTGCACGAAAAATATTTTCTGTTAATTTAACAGCCTCTGCTGTTTCTGGCGATGAAACAGGAACTATAATATCAATAATTTTTCCATACAATGCCTTAGCTAAGCGCATTGCGTCAGAACCATCTCCCCCAACAACTTTGGGTGTATTTCCAGCGGAGAAGCCATCATTACCTGGGTCTTCCCTCTCTGGTGAATAAGCAAGAAAAAAATCTGTACCGCAAACTAAACCTGTTTCTTTTTCTATTAAAGACTTCATAACCTCTGTCGTTGTCCCTGGATAAGTTGTTGATTCCAAAGTGATCAATTGACCCAGTTTGATATACTTTGAAATAACCATTATTGTATCTATAACAAACTTTAAATCAGGCTCTCTCTGTTTTGTAAGCGGCGTCGGAACACAAATAATAACAGCGTCCGCTTGTGATAGTTCCTCAAATGATGATGATGCCTTAAAACGCCCACTTTCAATAAGACTCTTTATGTGTTCAGAACCTATATGTTTAAGTGGCGATTTACCTTTATTAAGATTGTCTACCCTATCTTGATCAATATCAAACCCTGTAATATCAAACCCTTTAACATGTAAGGCAGACACTAATGGAAGGCCTACGTAACCAAGCCCTACAACGGCTATTTTTGCCTCAGAATTTAAAAATTTTGCTTCAAGAGATTCAATACTAAATGGGCTATGTAGATTTGTATTAATTGCTTTTGCGCTCTGAGACATACATTATTCTTTCACATAGATTTTGGCAGATTATAGCTAAATACTAAACTTTGACAAGTAATAGATTGAGACAAAAATCAAAGAAAAACAATAATATCCTTATCCCTCCTGACAACTTTAACAAAGACAATTACAGTAAAGACCTCTTTAGACCCTTTCAACAAGCTCAACAAAGCATAATTTTATTGCGTGATTCTTTTCCTAATGATAAAGCTTTATACCCTGATAAAAACATTATAAACGGTCCATTCAAAGCACTTCAACGGATAAACCGTGAAAATTCAGCCATCAAGGTTCTTCCTCTAGGAAATTTACCTTGGCCAACAAAACAAGGGACAAATTTGACAAGCTTAGCCCTTATTGTAAAGTCAGAACAATAAAATGAAAAAAATAGTAATTACAGGCGGCGCAGGATTTATTGGCTCTCATATCGTTGATGAGTTTATGGAGAGTTATCCAGACGCCAATATTCTTGTCCTTGATAAAATGACCTATGCGGCTGATATCCGCAACATTAGGCATCATATTGAAAAAAAGAATTTTGATCTTATTGTTGGTGACATTTGCAGCATTGAAACCTGCGAACGTGCCTTGGAAGGAGCAGACCTCCTTATCCATGCTGCAGCAGAAAGCCATGTTGATCATTCTTTTAGCAACTCTCTTGAATTTTCTCAAACCAATGTTGTTGGCACACATTGCCTAATGGAAGTATGCCGCCGTTTAGAAACACCGCGCATTATTCATGTTAGTACGGATGAAGTTTATGGTGAAATTCTCGAAGGCGCTGCTGATGAAAGTTCAATTTTAAAACCCACCAACCCCTACTCTGCTTCAAAAGCAGCGGCAGAAATGATCATTAATGGCTTTGTGCAATCATTCAAACTACCTGTTGTCATGATTCGTGCCAATAATATGTTTGGTACACGACAATTCCCCGAAAAAATTATTCCAAAATTCATGCTCATGCTCATGCAAGATCAGAAGCTAACAATGCATGGAACTGGTAAACACAAACGTCATTTTTTGGCCGTGCGTGACTTCACCAATGCTTTAAAAATATTAAATGAAAAAGGTGAAATTGGTGAATGTTATAACATTGGAACAACACAAGAATTTCAAAACATTGAAATTGCCGAAGTTCTATGTGATCTCTTTGGCCTAAGCAGAGAAAAATATATTACCTTTGTTAAAGACAGACCTTTTAATGATGGGCGTTATGCTGTGAATTGGAATAAAATCACTCAATTAGGATGGAAACCAACTATTGATTTAAAAGAAACGCTGCCAGAAATTGCACAATGGTATTTATCTTATGCAGACCGTTACATTGAAGAAGATAAAATTATAAATCACCCTCCCCATAACAAACCCATCTCTGCTGTTTCTTAAAATAGATTTCACTAAAAGGACGAGAATTAGATAATGACAACGGATATGGATGAAAAATTGGCAGACATGCAGGAGTTTATAGCTCATCAAGATAAACAAATTCAGGAATTAAATGAAATCGTCACCCAGCAAGGCAATGAAATTGATACGCTTAAGCAATACGTGAAAATCAAATTGGATAAGATTGAAAACAATCTACAGGATTTGGGGCAAGAAGATCATACTAACGTCTCCGATGAAGCCAGCGCCAACAAACCGCCACATTATTAACGTCCGCGTTCTCTAACCTCAGAAAATTTAATATCTTTCCAGTCAGACTGCGCGCGATCTAAATCCCATGCATTACGGGCAAGGTACACAGGCGTTTTATCACGATCTTCACCCAATGAAGCACGATTACCATCAATGAATTTTTTGAGATTATCGTTACTGCCACTAACCCAACGGGCGGTAATATATTGCGTGTCTTCAAAGGTCACTTCTAAAGTATATTCATGCAACAGACGGTCTTTCAACACATCTAATTGCAACGTTCCAACAACACCAACAATCCAATCACTACCCAGCATCGGACGAAAGACCTGCGTTACGCCTTCTTCGGCTAAACTCTCCAATGCCCGCTGTAAATGCTTAGCTTTCAACGGATCACCAAGGCGAACACGACGTAAAATTTCCGGGGCAAAATCAGGAATACCTGTGAACATGATATTTTCACCCTCACTGAGCGTATCACCCACACGAATTGTTCCATGATTAGGGATGCCAATAATATCACCCGCCACGGCATCGTCTGCTAATTCACGCCCTTGAGAGAAAAAGAATATCGGGTTTGTTATACCAATGGTTTTATTAGAGGCCGTATTTAACAACTTCATGCCACGTTTAAACGTCCCTGAACAAATACGCATGAAAGCCACACGGTCTCGATGTTTTGGGTCCATGTTTGCTTGTACTTTAAATACAAAACCAGACACTTTATTTTCATCTGGTTTTATTTCACGAGTCTCCGCAGTTTGGGAACGTGGGACAGGCGCAAATTCTTTCAAACCATCCAACAAATCTTTAACACCAAAATCTTTTAAGGCCGAGCCAAAATAAACAGGGCTTAAATGACCCTCTCTATAAGCCTCAAGATCAAATTCAGGACAGAGCCCCTTCACCATTTCAACATCTTCCTTTAATTTAGTGTGTAGCTCTGCACCTATTACTTCCGCTAACTTAGGGTCATCAACGCCTTGGCATGGAAAAATATCAGGAATACCACCCTTCTTACCCTCATTTTTTTTCTGGCCTTCAAACAAAATCATTTGGTCACGAACAATATCGTAACACCCTTTAAAGTCACGCCCCTGCCCCACTGGCCATGTCATCGGCGTTGTATCAAGAGCAAGCATTTCAGTAATTTCATCAAGCAACTCAAATGGATCACGTGTTTCACGATCCATCTTATTCACGAACGTTGTGATAGGCACATCACGCAGACGACAAACTTCAAACAATTTTCTAGTCTGCGCCTCAATCCCTTTCGCAGCATCAATCACCATAACAGCACTATCGACGGCAGTTAGCGTTCTATAAGTATCATCAGAGAAATCTTCATGCCCCGGTGTATCAAGAAGATTAAATGTTACATCTTCATATTCAAACGTCATCACAGATGTCGTCACAGAAATTCCACGCGCTTGTTCAATCTTCATCCAGTCAGAATGGGCACGACGACGATTGCCCTTGGCCTTCACGTCACCGGCCAAATGAATAGCACCACCAAAAAGTAAGAGCTTTTCAGTTAATGTCGTCTTACCCGCATCAGGGTGAGAGATAATCGCAAATGTACGGCGTGAGGTATAATCGTTCGAATTAGTCATAGAGGGGGTTATAAAGAAAAAAAACACCTTTGTCATCGCCTGAATTTTGAATTATTTTTCAAAATTCTAGGGCGATCCATAAGCCACCAGATTCCCCTAGAATTGTCCAAATGCTTTGAGCAATTCAGGGAATGACACTAACTTAATAAATCATCATAAACAGCCATAGTTTGCTCAACCACGTGATCTACATGAAAATCCTCTTCCACGCGCTTTCGACCCACTTTGCCGTAAGCATCACGTTTTTGAGGGTCACTTATCAATTTTTCTATAGCCTGCGCCAAATCCGTTGGACATTGTGGTAATACCAACAACCCATTGGCTTCGTGTTCTACCGCTTCACGACATCCAGGCACATCGCAGGTAATAATTGGACGACCAACAGCGGCGGCCTCTAATAAAACTTTCGGCACACCTTCCCCATAATAAGATGGCAGCACCACCATCATAGATGATTTAAGCAGTGCAGGCATATCTTCAACCTGCCCCATCCATTCAATAATACCTTCATCATGGGGAGTCACTATTTGTTTTTTTGTTAATGACCGCGCATTATCTGGATAGATATTTCCTGCCACGACAAATCGTGCCTTCACACCCTTATTTTTTAAAAGGCGTGCCGCTTCAATAAAATCTGTAATGCCTTTTTCGAGCAATAAGCGCGATGTAAATAATATAATTGGCTCTTCCTTTGTTTCCTCATAAACAGAAAAAGGAAATTCAGTTAAATCAACACCGGACCCCCTTATCAACGCCGTGTTTTCAAACTTAACAATCTGCGTATCAATCATCTTTTGTCGGTCATCGGGATTTTGAAAAATAATCCGCTTGCCTTTTCCACCAAAAGCAAAGCGCATCAATGGCAGAACAATCTTCCTCATTACTTTCATTTTTACACCAGGGTCTGTATAAAGACTGCCCAGCCCCGCCACAGTAAAGGTCACAGGCTTATACCCCATCAAGCGCGTTACCAAACCAGTATAAAAAGCATAACGAATAGTGATTACATGTATTATGTCGGGCTTCTCTCGATGAATAATGTCATATATCGCCAACATAAGTTGTATTTGCGGTATTGGATTAAGTGACCTTCCCAAAGGCGGCAAACCTATTCCCTTAAAATTAGAATCTTTTAATTTTTCATCTTTATGGGCACGATGCGCTACTACATTTAATGTCCATCCGCGTTTCTCAATAGCGTGAGCCAAAGGTAAGCGATGTGACCAAAACCACGCCATATCATTAAGAACCATTAAAAACTTTAAAGATTTATTTGCCATTATTTTGCAATATCTTCTTTAAAATCATGGTTAATCATTCGGCTTATACCTTCACCAATTGTATATTCAGCTTGAAAATCCTTATGCGCCTTATCAGCATTCACTGTTGTGCTTGCACAGAATTTCTTGATACGAATTGAGCTAATCGGAAAAGTTTTGCGTGTTACAAATGCCAGAACATCAAAACTATACCCTGCGATCACGCCTATAAAATAAGGAACATTCAGGCTTGAGCGTCTTTTTTTCAACCCATGATAAATAATATCAACGAGTTCTTGTGTCATTAAATCTGGTTTATCAGAATAATTATAAATTGATAAATTTTCATTTATATTTAAGCGTGATTTTAAAAATGCCGCAACATTACCAACATAGGCCATAGATTTTTTATTATGACCTGTCCCAATCATAAAAAACTTCCCACTGACAATTTGGCTAATTAAATTATAAACATTACCACGGTTATTTTCTCCAAAGACCACAACAGGGCGAACGATAATAGCTAAATGTTCGGACGATTTTTCTACCCATGATTTAACATGACCTTCGGCTTCTAATTTACTCTTACCGTAATCATTAAACGGTTTAGCTTCACTGGTTTCATCGGCATAAGAACTATTCATCGCATAAACGGCAACGGTACTCGTAAAAATAATTTTTTTAATGCCATTAACTTCCGCTGCTTTGGTTACATTTTCTGTCCCCTGACCATTTACCTCATAATATTCACTACGAGGAAAAATATTATCACGATGTGCGGCGGCCAAATGATAAATGACATCACATCCCGCACAGGCCGCATTTAATTTATCCTGATGCAGAATATCTATCGGCTCATAATGTACAATATCAATAATACACACCTCATGACCATCTGCCTCTAATTCTTGAATAAGTCGCGTACCAATAAATCCTGAGCCACCTGTAATTGCAATTTTCATGTCTACTTCTTTCCTACTATCTCATCCATTGATTGTACCAAGCCTGAAACATTAAAACAGCCCATATATCTCTACGGTTTTTGTACTCTATTTTCTCATTTTGAAAATTTTTCCACTGATCCGTGACCATACCCTCATTTAACAACCCTTGATTTTTTAAAAAAGTAGGATCAAGCAAATCATTCGCCCATTCTTTCAAAGGACCTTGCAACCATTCATTAAGCGGTACACAAAATCCCATTTTAGGGCGATCATACAATTCTTCAGGGATGTGATGTTTTAAAATTTCGCGTAACACCCATTTTCCCTTACCGTTTTTAACTTTTAAATGTTGCGGCATGCGCCAAGAATATTCAGCCAGTTCATAATCCATTAATGGCGCCCGCCCCTCTAAAGCTACAGCCATACTCGCGCGATCCATTTTTACCATTAAATCATCAGAACGATAAGAAAGCGTATCTAAATAAACCATCTCATCAAAAAAACTTAAATTTGACGGGTACTCTGACTTATTTCTTACTGGAATATTAGGAAGATGTCCGTTTAAGACAACATCATCTCCCCCCAACCATGCGCTTATAAATGAATCATAAATAGAATCTGTATCTTTTAATCCCATCAAATATAAAACGCGCTTAACCTGAGATCCAAATCTGGGATTATTAGATCTTAGTTTTTGATAGAATTCTTGAGGGACTAAACCAAGCGCATCACAAACCATCTGCCTTAACACATGCGGTGCCCATCCAATTTTATTCCATAAATTAGGAAGTTTTGTATGACGATCATATCCCGCTAAAATTTCATCACCACCATCACCTGTTAAAACAACAGTAACGTGCTCACGTGCCAAAGCAGAAATTAAATAGGTCGGAATTTGTGATTCATCTGCAAAAGGCTCATCATAGATAATCGGTAAATTTGGGATAACATTTAAAGCATCTTGATCAGAACAATAAAACTCATGATGATCTGTACCCAAATGTGTTGCAATCTTTTTTGCATACTCAGCTTCATTAAACTCTACCTGATCGAATCCCACAGTAAATGTTTTCACGGCTTCATCAGAATGTTGGTTCATCAATGCCACAACAACAGATGAATCAATACCACCTGACAAAAATGCCCCTAAAGGCACGTCAGATATCATTCTTTGCGATACGCATTTTGATAGTTTTTCTTCAAACTCTTCTATAATAATCGCATCAGATTTTTTAATAGGATTTCTTTGTCCTTCTTCAACTACATCTTTTAAGGACCAAAAAATTTTCATTTTGTCAGCTAGGTTTTCTCCAACTCTTATACTCGATAAATCAAGCGACAAAACCGAAGCAGGAAGAAGCTGCCATATATTTTGAAAAATTGAATATGGCGCATGCACATAACCATATTTCATATAAATTGCCAGCGCATCCTGATTTATTTCACGACTAAAATTTGGATAAGCATGAAATGCTTTTAATTCTGATGCAAAAACCAAAGCATTATCAATCCACCCAACATAAAGTGGTTTTTTACCAAATCTATCGCGGGACAAATGAAGATATTGTTCGACTTGGTCCCACAGAGCAAAGGCAAACATACCATTTATTTTAGAAAGTGCTTTTTCAACACCCCAATGATCAAAGCCCGCCAGCATAACTTCGGTATCCGAAGCACCACGAAATTTAATCCCTTGCGCTTCCAAATCACGTCTTAACTCAAGATAGTTATAAATCTCACCATTAAAGGTAATGATATAACGCCCGGATGGTGAATGCATTGGTTGTGCACCATCTTCGCTTAAATCAATGACTGACAAACGTCTATGAATAAGTGTCAGCCCATTAACTTCGTCTTGCCAAATATCACTACCGTCTGGTCCACGATGAGCGACAGCCGCCTCCATGCGGTAGGCCACCTCAAGACTGTCCTGCCTATTTTGATCTGCTTTAAAGCTATAAAATCCTGCTATTCCGCACATATTCTATTAATTTTCTGAAAATTTTTATTCAATATAGCTTAAGCCTATGAAGGCGTTAAAGCAATGATGTTTGAGCTGTTTGAATAGCCTCTATTTTGGAGGGAATATAGATTTGCAAAACACAAGAAACAGCATTTTTTGCCAATTCACGACATTTTTCATGGCTCGTACTTAAATCATTGGAAGGCAGCTTATAAATCTTTGTTCCTGCTTCATCACTTGTAAGCTCTTCTAAACCTGCATAAATATCTGCCTGACTATTGCGACGTTTAAGCTTGCGAAAAAGACTTAATAATTTCGTCTGTGGTTGCAACTTAGTTTTAAGACCATAGATAAGTTCAGAAGATGAATTTTCATTATAAACGACATCAATTGGTACATTAGCGTGTTTTTTATCTAATTCAAAATTACTACTATAGATTGTGTCGCCATCATATCCAAAATTTACAAAACGTGGAGGAGGCAAACTAGCTCTGGCGCGTTTTGCTGTTTCATTGCTGACGACCATTAAATATTGACCAGGCGGAACCTGTGAAGCAACAAAAAATCCATCAAATGCTGCCCGCGTTTTTATCTCTTCTGTTTTGCCTGTATCCACAGGATAAAGAAGAACGTCTGCTTGTTTAAGTGGATTTACTGCGCCCTTTTTATTCTTTACAGAAATTGTTCCATCAATTTCGCCTGACATATGAACAGGAAAATTAAGCTCGACAATTTCTCCTGCACTTGGAAAAATAGACACGCCCTCTGTTCCCGAAATCATGTAAGGATCAGGCAGCGTTAAATGATCTATTCTAATGTCCGTGGCACGACTTGTTGGTAAATTGTTAATAAGGGAATAGCCCTTTTCATTTGTTTCTATACGCCGCCTTACATTAACACTTTCAACAATAACGTCTGGTAGCGGTTCGTCACCCTCATCATAAGTGTTATTACCGTTCTTATCATGAAACACAAATGATGAAACCAAACCGCGCCCAATAACACGATCACTTGTAATAAGTGGTCTTGTTTCATGCGGTGTATCAACAATATCAAAATTTAAATTAAGCCCAACGATAACTTCATTCTGATTATCAATTTCGACATAAGGAGAAGTACGATAATAATCACTTACATAATTTAAGCCCAAACGCATTTCAGTAAAATCACGATTTGGTTCATGATCTACCCTTAAATCACCAGATAACCGTGATGTTGGGTAATAATTCATTTGCGAGTAATAACGATCAACTTGCGAAACGGGGTGAATGTCGTAATCAACACCAGCACGAACAAAATACTTACCAAAACTACCCCGTACTGAAAAATTATTATCTATGCGTTCCTGACTCCCACCAAGTAGTTGATCTGCACTTTCATAGAAGAGAACATCGCTAAAATTCAAAGGTCCCTTTTGAAAACTTGCTCCTAAACGGCCACTTTTTTGTTCTCTATTGTCTGATGTTTCTGAATACTCTGCGTTTGTAAAAACAGTACCGCGAGAACCACTTTTAAATCTGTGTGACTTTTGTACATTTCCTGTAACAATCAATGTCTTCGGTGTCAGTGACTCACCAACCAAATAATCTTCATCTTGCACCAATCCACTTAAAGAAAGATTCCAATCATTAATATTCTTTCTGGCCGTTAACCTCGCTGCCGTATTCGCTTCGTCATCAATCCCAAAATTTCCATCAATGATTGTATTCTTAACTAAACTGGTAAAGCCTGTCCCTAAAAATGTTTTGTTATCACCCTCTATGTCACGATTGCGCAGGCCAAGATAACCCAACGTATCACCAAAGGACTTATTATATCGCGCTACAACATGTGGTGTATCACGATCATCATCATCAACCTGATTTTTTTGAAATGTTCTTGTTTCAGATAAAGAAACAGACACATCATATGTACTATCCTGCGCTGCCAACAATTCTGCCGTTACAGGAACATTCAATTGTCGGTTACGAATTTCACCTTGCGGACCATAGAAAAATAACTCGAACTCATTATCGCCACCAAAAAGTTGAACGTCTGCAAATTCATAAAAACCATCATTGCCTATGATAAGAGACGACACTAAAATGCCATTTCGATAAAGCTCTACATCCCAACCAGGCAAAGCGTCGCCACTAATGTCTGTTGATTGAAACTGAACATTATCAAGCCTGCTATTACTAACATGAAAACCTAATTCCTGAGTTGAATCCCCCGTTAACGGCAAATCTGTTAAATCGGTGTCACCCAGCGTATATTTTCGTGCCTTTAACGGTCCTAATAAAACAGCATCTTCATTACTTTTTGATAGACGAGCAACAACAGTGTTCAATTGATAAAGACTATCCGCACTCGTTAGAACATAAGCCTCATGCTTCAAGAGCTGTCCCTCTATAGCCAAACTTCCTGTACTAAATGTATCAGAATCTATACCTTTCTTGCGTCTATATCGCGCGCCTAATCTAACGTCGGCTGTATTAATATCAAACCAATCATATTGAATCTCTTTACGCGGCAATTGGGCAATACCAGTAAAACCATTTGTTCTGTTCGTTTTATTCTGACGATAATAACGTGCAACACCTGGTAAAGGATAAGGACTATCAATCTCTAAATATTGTTGCGCGATATCCGCTTTAAATTGCATATTAAAAATCTGCGCCAATACATTTTGCTCGATAAATAAAACACCCTTTTGAATGACAGTGCTATCTGCCGTTAAAGTATAAACTTGATCTCTGGAAACAATCTGATTGTTTTTTAAATCAATAAAAATTTTCCAATCTTCCCGTAAAAACCATCCTTGGCCTCGCCCTGATGCCTCATCAAAATTAATTGCAAATTCTAAAATATCAATCATATCGGCAAGAGAATAATAAAGAGTATTATCTTGGCTCAACGCATAAATATTATACTCATAAACAACCCTGCCTACTTTTGGACGCAACAGGAGATTTTCTCCCTCAGGTAATTGATTTCCTTGTACTTCACTTGATTCAGAAGCCATTGCAATATGACAAGAGAATGCAGGTGCAACCAGCCATATAGCTAAAAAAAATAAAATAAAATTTTTCTTGTTATGGTTTTTCATAAAGGGTGTTTATTTTAAAATTAATGTAAATAATGGGCGGAAATCGTCTAGAAGCTAGAGATTTCCTAAGTTTCAAACTTACACTATTGTTCTATTTGGAACAATTAATTTCGTACCAACTTTGTTATGAGAAATAAATTTCTAAGGAAATATAGAATTTTAGAGAAGTTAATAATGTCTTAATATATTTTATGTGATAATGTAGTAGAGAAATTACATCTTGTAATGTCTTTTTAAGAGCATAGTAATGCTTTACATATTTTAATTAACAAGGAAGGAAGTCCAAGTTATGAAGGGTCTTATCAAATCAAAAAAAGTTTTAATGGCGGCTTGCGCTTTAACTGTTGGTGCTTATGCAGCAACGGCTAACGCTCAAACGGCAAACATGACAGCAACCGCTATCGTGCAAAATACAATTACGCTGGCTACGCCTAATCAATTGGACTTTGGTACAATTGTTGCGGTGGCAGATCTTGTACAAACAGCGACCGTTGCCGTTGACGTACTCGGAGCGCCAACTACAGCGACAAGTGGTGCGCCTGCACAAACAGCGATTGTTAATGCGGCGGCTGTTTCACAAGGAACAGTTGAAGTCAGTGGTGCTGCAGACGGTGCCACAATAAATATTGTCATTAACAACGTTGTCGATCCAGTTGCGGGTTTAGAGAGCTTTGTTCTTGCTCAATTTTTTACAAGCTATAATGGTGGTGGTGCCATTGCACAAGCTGCCGGTGTACCATTTGCAGAAACATATCTTGCTGCTTTTGGCGGGGGAACTAACACCCTTGATATTGGGGCAACGATTACAACAACAACAGTTGCTGCTGGACCATATACAGACGCGACATATAACGGCTCTTATGACGTTGTATTCAGCTACTAATACATAAAAACTAATTTACAAAAAACCCTGCAAATATGCGGGGTTTTTTATTGCCTCAATATAAGGTATATTGCATCATTAAAAACATTAAAAATAAATGGAAACAGCTATGAAAAAAATATTTTTTTCCCTTATCATCTTAGCTTTATGCTTTATCGTCCCTTCTATTTCGCAAGCGCGTATTGATATCACGCCACAGAAAATTGTTATAGAACCCCGTGGACGTAGCGGTGAATTTACAATATTAAACCTACATGACATCAAAGGAACTTTTCGTATTGAACTCATACATTTTGAGCAAGATGAAAACGGTGTTTATAAAGAGCTTGCAGAGCCGTTAAGTCCTGATTTTGATCCTCAAAAAATTGTTCGCTTTTCTCCTCGTCAATTTTCTCTTGAACCTGGTGGACGACAAAAAGTTAGAATGTCTTTAAGAAAA
This sequence comes from Alphaproteobacteria bacterium, assembly GCA_021775995.1. Taxonomy (GTDB): domain Bacteria; phylum Pseudomonadota; class Alphaproteobacteria; order Micavibrionales; family Micavibrionaceae. Next base: position 175,962 of record JAJFGS010000003.1, on the reverse strand, counting down.
CCTGCCGACCTACCAGAGGGTGAGTACAGGTTTCATGCCAAAGCTATACGCCTCGTCCAAGATGATGAACGTAAAAATACAGATGGAACCGTCAGTGTCGTTGCGAATATAGGCGTTGCTATTCCTGTCGTTATTAGACACGGTCAAGTTATTAGCAAAGCAAAAATCAGTAGCCCCCAATTTGTCCCTGCTTCACAAAAAGAAAATAAACAACCAGAACTGCAACTGGATATTTTACGCGAAGGCAATGCGAGCGCAATTGGTAGATTAGAAGTTTTTTGGCAAGCCCAAGGAGAAAAAAATAAAAAAATTGGACTCGTCTCAAACGCAAATGTGTTTACTGAAATAAACACACGTCATTTTAAAATTCCTCTTGGTGAAATGCCAACAGGTAATGGCAATATACTTATTCGTTATAGTGATGAAGTTAATAAAGGAAAAATAATAGATGAAGTTACTATTAAGCGCTAAATCATTATTTCTAGTATTTCTTGCTATTTTATCAATTGATTCGGCACAAGCACAAACAATTACCATAAATACGCCAATGGATTTTGGTCGTTTTGTTATAGTCGATAATGCGGCACCACGCATTATTACCTTAATGGCTGGAGGAGGATTTTCCGCCGATCCGCAATATATCTTCTTCGTTAACCCCCAAATGGGTAATGTGACTGTTAATGGATATCCTCCTGCCACACCACTCACCGTTACAGTCGGTACAACCACTTTAAACCCTATTTGCGCCGGTACAGCCAATTTTGTAACCAGTGCTACATTTACTGACCCTGGCGTTATTGTTACAGATGGTGGTGGTTCTGTTACTTTTGACGTCGGAGCTGTCCTCAGTAGCGACGGTGGTGGTGTAACCCATACGGATTGTGGATATAACAACATGTTTACCGTAATGGTGGCTCCTTAATAATTTTTTCTAAATTCTCATAAAAATTTGACAGATTCGGCAAATCACCCAATAATCGTAATGGGTTAGTCTTGCTTTTCTGGCAGGCTAAAATTCTAAAGGGCGATTTCTATGATCGAAAACGCGCGCTCCTCCGTTTTTCAAGGAGGGGGGTATAAAAAGATATGGATAATATTACCGCTATGTTTAGTCATGCTAAACGTAACAGGGTGCGATTATATCAACGATAAACTTTACCCTACCTTTAGACAAAACAAAGAAAAAGCCGTTGTTGATAAACCACCCTTTGCTCGACAAAATTCAGCCCCCAATATCTCTATAGAAAAAGTCCGCGACATTGCTGAATCATCTATTCCTGATGATAATAGTTTTACAGTGAACCCTGTTGCTCTCAACAATCAAATGGGGAAACCAAAAGGGACAAATACAGCGCAACTCTTTTCACAACCCGTTGGAACACCCGAAGATAGATTTCAACGTATTGAAAATAGTGTACAAAAAATATCTGATACAATCAGTAGAATGTCGCCGTCCATCACAAAGTTAATGGGAATTGAAAATGAACTTGATGCCCTTACATTTCAATTAGAGGAATTAATTAACAAGGGTGTTTATGACGAAACGGAAGATAGAAAAATAGCCTTTGTTGAAGAAACACAAACAACAGAAAAAACACTTAAAAAAGGATCAAAGTTAGAACCCAAAACGGAAACCAAGCCAAAGACAAAGAGCATGATAGGGCCGATGCCACAGTCAAAGTCAAAACCAGAGTCTAAGTCAGATACGAAGCTAGAACTAAAACTAGAGCCAAAGCCCACAAAGACAAAAACATCTGGTTCTAAAATCAGACCTGGTGATTTAATTCACACCATGCGCCTTGGTGATCATTCTGGTAAAACCAGAATCGTTTTTGAAACGACAGAAAAACTTGATTACACATTGACCATCGATAATGATGAAAAAATTGCGACAATAACATTTCCAAAAGGTAACATGGGATCTAACCCCAATGTTCTCGCCTATGTTTCAGATTTAGTGAAGTCCATTGAGCAAGACAAAGAAAATGGTGGCACAACTATAGCTTTTGAACTAACCCAAAAATCAGAAAAGCTTAAAGGATTTCGTATATCGCCCGATAAAGAAATTCCGCGCCATAGAATAGTAATTGACCTAAAACGTTAAACACTATTCGTTCTATATATTTTACAACTCGTCTATTTCTGGCAAAGAAACAGATGCACTGCGTGCAATAAATTCAGGGTTTAAAAACTTATCATTTGTTCCTAAACCATATTTTAATTCATTACCATGAATATCAGTAATAAACCCGCCAGCCGCATTTAAAACCGCATGCGCTGCTGCTGTATCCCACTCGCATGTCGGGCCAAGGCGCGGATATAAATCAGCTTTACCTGCTGCAATCGTACACATTTTCAAAGAACTACCGCGCTGTACTTGTTTTTGAATTTTATAATGCGACAAAAACTCATCAAGACGTGCACCCTTCCCGAAAGATTTGCTGGAAACTACAGCTAACCCCTTATAAGGCGCATCACGCACAGTAATCGCTTTTTCAACATCACTATCTTCCATCCACTTTATAGCCGTCCCCTCGCCGCACGCCGCATAAAGCTCACCATGAACAGGGGCATAAACAACACCTAGCACTGGTTCATGATTTCGTATCAAGGCAATATTAACTGTGTAATCGCCACTGCCAGAGATAAATTCTTTTGTGCCGTCCAGCGGATCAACCAACCAGAAATATTCAGCCGCAGAAACATCGGGGTTTTTATTTTCTTCTCCAACAATCAGTATTGAATCATCAATGTCCTGCAATTTTTGATTAATAAGTTTTTGTGCTTCTGTATCAGCCAACGTAACAGGAGAACCATCCGCCTTCGCATCAGCCCCCTGATAACCACTTTCATCAAAATAATCGAGAGTGATATTACCAGCCTCAATCGCTATACGACGAACTTGATTACAAAGAGCGGGTAAATGTTGGAGGATTTTACTCATCTTTGTTTAATTGAAACCACACGATTCTCTATCGCTACTTCTTTTTCACCAATTTCACCAAGACCAACATTTTCAACAATGTAATCAACAATCTGCTTTACACATGTTTCAATATCATTCTTTTCCGTATCAACCACTAAGTCTGGATTTGACGGTGCTTCGTAAGGAGAATCAATTCCTGTAAATTGTTTAATGTCACCACTACGTGCTTTTTTATAAAGCCCTTTAGGGTCACGGCTTTCACATGTTTCTAAATCTGCTTTAATATAAACTTCATGAAAATAACTAGGAGCCGCCGCGCGGGCCTTTCTCCTATCGGCCTGATAAGGCGAAATAAAAGCTGACAGAACAATCACACCTGAACTCGCCTGAAGCGCAGACACTTCTCCCACACGTCGAATATTTTCTGCACGATCTTCAGGAGAAAATCCTAAGTCCGAATTCAATCCATAACGAACGTTATCGCCATCTAAAACATAGGCATTCATACTACGTTCAAAAATTTCTTTTTCTGCAGCAACTGCCAAAGTTGATTTTCCTGATCCTGAAAGACCTGTAAACCAAAAGATACCACCATAATGCCCAAAACGTTGCGCCCGCATATCCGGTGTAACGGAATGCATCACTTTATAAATATTTTCAGATTTTGGCTCTGCGCTTTGACGTTGGTCAGGATACCCTTCCATGTTAATCAAACCGCCACCCGCTACATCATATCCTTCATAAATAACAATGCGTCCCATTTTGGCATTCATATCATGGGCATCAATGGGTAGCATGTCTCTTGCACGCAAAGTCACTTCAGCAACAGCATTGCGAGCAACTTCACTTGCATCTTCTTGACGTTCTAAATCTTGCGTATCAATCAAATTATCAATCGACTGTACCGTTACACGCGCTTCTCTTGTGCCATAACGAATTTTGTAAGAGTTCCCTACTTTTAATGGTGTATGCGACAACCAAAAGATATTGGCTCGGAAAACATTTGATAAAATAGGAAGGTTTTTTTCACTACTGCCTAAATGCCCACGTTCAACAAAAATACGATCATCCAAGGTTATACCAACAGATTCTCCAGCTGACGCTTTAAGACTATCCTTTTCTTCAGGCCAACTTTTAATCGCTGTGACCACCGCCTTCTCATTGGTCGGTGAAAAGAAAATTGTATCACCTTTATTTAATGTTCCTGTTTCAATACGACCAACTAAAACGCGCTCTTCCTCAAAACGGTAAACGTCCTGCACAGGAAAACGTAATGGTAAAGCCACAGCTGGGCTGGATAACTCTAAGGCATCCAACGCTTCGGTTAGCATTTTTCCCTTATACCAAGGCATGTTTGTATTACGCTCAACCAACATGTCGCCTTCACGCGCAGAAATTGGAATAATATGCCCCGCATTCAAGCCAATAGATTTTAAATAATCGACAGATTCTTTTGATACTTTAGAAAAAACTTCTGCAGAATAATCAACCTTGTCCATTTTATTTATCACGACACAAATTTGTTGTAATCCCAATAAATGCAACATATAGGCATGGCGACGTGTTTGTTCCTGCACCCCTTCAGTCGCATCAACAACCAAGACAGCCGCATCGGCCTGCGCCGCCCCTGAAATCATATTCTTTAAAAACTCGCGATGCCCTGGCGCATCAATAATCACGTAATTTCTTGCCGCCGTTGAAAAGAAAATTTGTGTTGTATCAATCGTAACAGCTTGGTCGCGTTCGGCTTGAAAAGCATCCAATAAGAAAGACCATTCAAATGGCACACCCCGTTTTTCACAAATGGCTTCTAATTCTTCTTTTTTACCTGCTGGCAAACTATCCGTATCATGCAGCAACCGCCCTATCAGGCTTGACTTCCCATGATCGACATGGCCAACGATGACCACACCCAATTGCTGATTTGATTTTTTATTTCTTTGTTTCATTTTCACCCGTCATTCCTAACATTCCACCTTCGTCATTCTGAACATTCCACCTTTGTCATTCTGAACATTCCACCTTCGTCATTCCGAACGCATGTGAGGAATCTTCATACCAGATTATAGATAAATCATCCCATTCAGGATTAAGGCTGTTTATCAATTTATCCTTTTTCTCCCTGCGCCATTTTTTAACTTCTTTTTCTCTCATAATCGCTAATTCTATATCTTCAAACTGTTCAAAATAAACCAATTTATCTACATTATATTTTTGACTAAAACCCTTATAGATTTTATTTTTATGTTCATAGATACGCTTTTCTAAATTTGAGGGAACACCTATATAAATAACTTTTCCTGTCCAATTGGCAACAATATAGACAAAACTGCTTTGTTTGTTTTGAAACAATTAAGATTTCTCCATTCTTCGAATGTTCGAAATGACGTTAATAAATTGATTTGATTTTTTATTTCTTTGCTTCATTTTAAAAACTTCACCATGTGAATTTCATCATAATATTGATTATTAACTTTTAATGCTTTTTCTTCAATACCCCACTCCTGAAACCCTGCTTTTTCATAGGTTTTTATTGCAGGCGCATTACCAGAAACAACGGTTGTTTGAATTAACTCTACACTTTCAGGCAACGCATCAAGAACATTTGACACCAGTCTATAACTCACGCCAGCTCCACGAGCCGTAGGGTTAGTATATACTCCCCACAAATAAGCTTTATGAGCCACCTTTATTTTATCTTGAATAAAAGAACCTGCTGTTCCAATTAATTTTCCTTCTACACAAGCAACAAAAATATTGGAATTTTTAATCCTATCTTCAAAAAATCCAATATCATATTTCAGATTTTCTCCATAAGACTCGCCAAATGCCGTTGGTTCTGCTTGAAGCATCTCCAAACGAATATCTCTATACTCTTTTGCGTCTTCTTTCGTTAGCTGCCTATATTCCAAAACTACATATACCCCTGACTGCGGAGTTTCTCAAAACTATCTTCAGTTTCTTTATCCATGGCACGTCCATCACGCTCTGATGTATTTGTTGTTTCAAGCTCTGTAATAATTTCATCAATCGTACTCGCATTGCTTGGCACAGGCTTGGTAATATTCTTTTCTCCTAACGAGCGATAACGCATACCATCTTTCGCAAAATATAAATCACAAAGTGGAATATTTTCTTGCTTCATATAACGCCAGATATCCAGCTCCGTCCAATGCAAGATAGGATGAATACGCACATGACAATCATCAGGCACTTCGGTTTTATATTGATCCCAAAATTCCGCCGGTTGATCTTTAAAATCCCAAGCGCCATCCAGTGAGCGTGGACTAAACACACGTTCCTTCGCGCGTAAGCCCTGTTCGTCACGGCGAATACCACAAACCACACCTTTAAATTTATACTCAAGTAATAAAGATTTTAAACCTTCCGTTTTACGCATCGCCGCGCGCGTGGCAGGCGGTAAAGTCTGATCCATCTCTTCTTCGGGCGGGCACATATGATTAATCACCGGTAAATCCCATTCTTTCGTCAACATATCCCGAAACGCATAGACCTCGTCCATCTCTTGCTCTGTATCAAGCAGGACAAGCGGAAATGGCACGCGACCAAAAAATGCCTTACGCACCAACCACAACATCGCCGTTGAATCTTTTCCGATAGACCATAACATCGCCATCGGATTCACACGGGCATAAGCTTCCCGAATAATGTAAATAGAACGTGCTTCTAATTCTGCTAAATTATCTGACATTAAGAAACCTGCTTCAGTTTTGCTGAACCCTTTGGCGAAACCTCTGGGCGACCAATTGATACATAATGAAAACCAAGTCCTCGCATATCTTGTGGTTTATAAATATTCCGCATATCAACAAGGCGTCTTACCTTCATTTGATCTGCAATTTGGCTCATGTCCAAGGCGCGATATTCATTCCATTCTGTAATAATCACCAACGCATCTGCCTCTTTAGAAACATCATAAGGGTCTTTCACCCAATTTACATTTTTAAGATGTTTCTCGGCTGCTTCTTGTGCTGCAGGATCATGTGCAAAAACTTCTGCGCCTGCTTGTTGCAAGGTCGGAATAACAACCAAAGCAGGTGCATCACGCACATCATCTGTATTTGGTTTGAATGCAACACCAAGGACACCAATTTTCATACCCTTTACTGAGCCACCACAAGCCGTAATAACACGCTCTGCCATTTGAACTTGGCGGTTCTTATTAGCCTCTACCACAGCTTCTACAATAGTTTGCGGAACACTCAATGATTTTCCTGTCTGGGTTAAGGCCAGCGTATCTTTAGGAAAGCATGACCCACCATAACCTGGACCCGCATGAAGAAATTTTGATCCAATACGACCATCCAACCCAATCGCTTTAGCAACATGTTGGACATTAGCGCCAGATGCTTCACAAAGATTAGCAATCTCATTAATGAAGGTAATCTTTGTTGCCAAAAATGCATTTGCGGCATACTTAATAATTTCTGATGTTTCAGCTGTTGTAATCACCATCGGTGTTTCATTCAAATAAAGCGGGCGATAAACTTCTTTTAGAACTTCAACCGCACGCATTGAATCAGTTCCAATAACAACACGGTCGGGATGCATGAAATCATTCACGGCTGCGCCTTCCCGTAAAAATTCAGGATTGGAACAAACATCAATGACTGAATCAGGCTTCTTATATTGTGCGACAATTTTTTCAACTTCACGCGCCGTACCAACTGGTACTGTCGATTTTGTAACAACAACGGTATAGCCCTCGGCTAACTCTGCAATTTCTTTCGCAGCGGCATGAACATATTTTAGATCTGCATGCCCATCACTTTCTCTAGGTGGGGTGCCAACCGCAATAAAAACCGCGTCCGCCTCTTTAATACTATCCGCTATATCTGTCGTAAAACGAAGACGGCCTGCCTTAACCTGTTTTTCAACCAAATCTTCCAATCCTGGTTCAAAAATAGGGATTTGACCTTTATTCAAGCTTTCAATTTTACCCGTATCCTTATCGACACAGGTCACATTAATTCCGAATTCGGCAAAACAGGTCCCTGATACCAACCCGACATACCCAGTGCCAACCATTGTAAGATTCATAGATTTTCCTTAAATTAACTAAATAATCCTTAATATTTGCTCCATAATGCCGCCAACGCATTAAAATACAAGCTTTTTAAGACTTAAAGCAAAAAACATTCTGACAACTATATGTACAAGAAAGATTGCTAAAACCTTCAATTTTTGCTTTAAGTAGTGGATAATTTTAATTTTGGTAAAATAAGGAAACTCAAATGGCTAAAAAACAGGAAAAGAAACAAGAAACCAAGAAATCAAAAGCACCCGCATCTGACCCCCAAACAAACGGTAAGGCGGATACTCCTATGCCACTTTTTTACAAGGCTCCTATTCCTTTGGATGGTAAAGCCCATAAGGATTTAGGTCTGAAAAAAGACTTTGGCCTTAAATTCACCAAAGATGTGAATGCTGTTCCGATCAATATGATTGAAATGCCGCAAATCTGCCATTTCTATCCTATTGGCTTCTCACCTGATGCCGCTGCAACTCCCGTGGCAATTTTAGGTCTGCGTGATAACGAAAACCTTTATCTAAATGATAAAAACAAATGGGAAGAAGATACTTACATTCCTGCTTATATTCGTCGTTATCCATTTATTTTCTCTGAAATGCCCGCTAATGACCAACTCTCACTATGTATTGACCTTGATCAAGACATTGTTGAATCTAAAGGTGAGCAACCCTTCTTTGATGAAGACAGTAAACCAAGTCAATTATCACAAAATGCGCTAGAGTTCTGTAAATCTTACCATGCAGCGGCTCAACAAACCATTGCCTTTGGTCAAGCCATCGCAGAATCTGGCATTTTGGTAGAAAGGCAGGCAGAAATTAACATTGGTGGCGGCAAACGTATCAATTTTGCGGGTTTCCGTATCATTGATGAGAAAAAGCTCGCTGAGCTCGATGATAAAATCTTTTTAGATTGGCGTCAAAAAGGTTATTTACCTTTCTTATACGCACATTTATTCTCTGGTGCACAATGGCAAAAGTTGACGCGGCTTTTAAATAAGCGTATAGAATCTGGTAATAAGTAAAATACAAAACCATGAACAACAAAAATCTTAGTATTTTTGGGACTATTTTATAAGGAAAACAGGTATGGCTAAAGTAGGAGCGCAACGCGCCGCCGAATTAACAGGCAAATCAAAATCAACCATTCAACGTGCCATGAATACAGGAAAATTGTCGTATGAAATGGATAGTAATAATCGTCGTATTATTGATGTGTCCGAATTAGAACGTGTTTATGGTTTGAGCGGATCATCATCCTCTTCTTCTTCAGGTGGCATGAATTCACAAACTACCGTGGAAGCTGAATTGAAAAAAGCAACCGACATGATTGAGATGGAACGCATGAAGATGAAAATCAAAATGCTTGAAGATCAGCTTGAAACAAGCAATACCAGCATGGAAGACCTTCGCGCACAACGTGATCAGTGGCAGAAACAAGCCCAACAAGTACTTATTACAAGCCAGTATAGCCAAAAACAGGCTGAAGAATATAAAGCAGAACTTAAATCTCGCGAAGAAGCAGCTCGTAAACGTCGTGAAGAACGCGAAAAAATCATGGGCAATCGCATGAATAAGATGCAAGGGCAAAATGAAAACCGCAACACAAGTGAAGCTGGTTTAAAACGACCCAACACATCAACAAACACTGAAAGATCAAACAAACAAGATCGCGAACGTGTATTAACTGAAGAAAACGCCAAAAAGCATGATCTTAAGGAATTGCTTGATTTTCAAGGTCTTTGGAAAAAAATTAAAGGCGAAAAAGCGGCCTAAATAACCCTCTTCTATTAATAAAACTCCTTTTTTATTTTATACCCTTAATATGGTATAATTCCCTATGGTTTGCAATTTGCTCAAAATATTTATTGTTACATTCTTTCTAGGCATATTTTCTATGCCTGCTTTTGCACAATATACATCAAAAGATAGTTTTGATTATTTAAAAGATGATGGAATTTTTTCTGATGAGGAAAAAGATGAAGAATCTTTTCTAGTTAAACAACAATGTGACAGAAGCGTGTTAGAGCGACAATATTATAATTGCTCCTGCCTTGCCGGTGCTTTTCGTCTCAAACGTGACGAAGAAAAAGTTACGCCACAAGGTACTATCATGTACAAACTTTTAAACGATGAAAAATCAGAGTGCGTTGATCCGTCAAAAATTGCAGGAAAAACTTATGCAGATTGCATGGAATCTTCGAAGATTCTTCGGCCACGAAGAGAAAATAATGAAAAATTTTGCAAATGTCTTGCCAATAGTTTTTCTGAAGAATTTAGTAGCAAGCCCCGTTTAAAGAGGCGTTATATCAAAAACATGAAAGTCCGAATAATGGGAACATGTCACGCAAAAACTAACAAATAACCTTAAAAATTCCCCTCTAATACAGTTTCTGCACCTTCTGTTACTGCTTTTGCATAGGCCATAGCCTTTGGCAAAATATGGGTGGCATAAAACTGCGCCGTATTAATTTTTTCTATTAAAAAACCTTCGTCACCTTCACCATGTTCCAATTGCTGTTTTGCTGCCAGAACACTCCGCGCCATCATGGCACCACCTGCAACCAATCCAAAACATTTTAAATATGGAACGCTTGATGCTGAAACACTTTCCGCTTCTGCTACGCCTTTACTCAACACCCAACTTGTTGCAACACTACAACTCTGTAACGCCTCGTCTAAACTATGGCGCAGAGATAGCATTTTTTTATCAGACACCTGATCTAAATCACGAAGCAATACATCGATCTCTGATAAATAATTTTTTACCGCCGCACCATTGTCTCGCAATGTTTTTCTAAACACCAAGTCCATCGCTTGAATGCCATTTGTGCCTTCATAAATGGGTAAGATGCGCGCATCACGATAATATTGCGCCGCACCAGCTTCTTCAACAAAGCCCATCCCCCCATGAATTTGAACACCGATTGAGGTCACTTCAACGGCCATATCCGTACCGCAAGCCTTAACAATAGGGGTAAGCAAATCAACCTTCACTTGCGCCTCACTGTTGCCCTGCGCAGCTAAATCTAAATTTAAGGCGGCCTCATATGACAGCGCACGCATGGCTTCAATATTAGCCTTCATCGACAACAACATCCGTTTTACATCCGCATGTTCAATAATCGCTACCCCTTTTGATTTATCAAGTACGTCCGTTCCTTGTTCTCTTTCTTGTGCATAGGCTAGTGCATGTTGATAAGACGCCTCCGCAATAGCGATGCCTTGCAAACCAACGGAAAGGCGCGCGTTATTCATCATCGTAAACATATATTTCAAGCCTTCATTTTCTTGCCCAATCAGAAAACCTATTGCTCCACCTTTATCACCAAATTGCATCGTGCATGTCGGTGATGCATGAATCCCTAATTTATGCTCAATACTCGTACAGACAACATCATTACACGCGCCATCTTCCAAAAACTTTGGCACAATAAATAATGATATCCCCTTCACCCCTTCTGGCGCATTGGGGGTACGCGCCAATACAAGGTGGATAATGTTTTCTGCCATATCATGTTCACCATAAGTAATGAATATTTTCTGGCCTGAAACCTTATATGTTCCGTCATCTTGTGGTTCTGCTTTACTACGAATAACTGATAAGTCTGAGCCCGCTTGTGACTCCGTTAAATTCATTGTCCCTGTCCACTCGCCAGAAATTAGCTTCTCTAAATATTGAGTTTTTTGCTCAGCTGATCCATGTGCGGAAATCGCTTCAATCGCCCCTTGATTTAAGAGAGGACAAAGACCAAACGACATATTTGCTGACTGCCACATCTCTTGCAAAGGAAACGCCACCAACCACGGTAAAGCTTGTCCCCCATATTCGGTATCAAACGGCACGGCATTCCATCCGCCATCACGATATTCTGCATAAGCTTCTTTAAAACCTTTCGCCGTTGTGACAACCCCATCTTTTAAAACTGTTCCTTCTTGGTCACCACTATGATTAATTGGTGCTAACACTTCACTCGCTAATTTTGCAGCAGGCGTTAAAACACTCTCAACCATTTCACCATCCAATACACCTAGATCAGGATGCTCTGGCAACTGATCCAACCCAATGACATGGTTTAGAATAAAGCGCATATCGGCAAGCGGTGGATGATAATCAGACATAAAAACCTCTAGAAAATGGAAAAATAATTATTTGAAATTATATACCGTCATTGCGAGGAATGAAATGACGAAGCAATCCAGAGAGATTAAGAGAAGGGATTGCCGCAGTCGCTCCAATAATATATGAGCCTCCTTCGGAATGACAATACGTATTAGATGGCACGTATCTTGTAATGTATTACTTAGAACAATTGGAAAGCCTAGTAATTTTATTATGAATAGTGCCTTAAAATCATTAGAAAACAACGCCTTAGCTGCTTTAACCCAGCGTGCGCCCCAAGGCGTGGTCAACGCTATCAAGACCGCTAGTGCCAAAACAGGGGTAAGTTTTTCCTATTTGATGGAAAAAGCCGCTGCAGAGAGCAATTTCAATCCCACTGTCAAAGCCAAGACGAGCTCTGCCACAGGCCTCTTTCAATTCATTGAAAGCACATGGATGGATACCATCAAAAAACATGGGTCAAAGCATGGAATCAACACAGACCAATCCAAACAAAACCTTTTAAACCTTCGTAAGAATCCAGAAGTTGCGTCCGTCATGGCGGCTGAATTTGCGCAAAGCAACAAAGCACATTTACAAAAAACAGTCGGCGGGGATATAGGCAATACCGAAATGTATTTTGCTCACTTTATGGGCGCAGGTGGTGCGAGTGCTTTCTTAAGTCAGTTGAAGAAAAACCCAATGGCAACAGGAGCAGATTTATTTCCCAAAGAAGCCAATGCCAATCGTGGTGTGTTTTATAATAAAAATGGTAGTGCACGAAGCCTTGGACAAATTTATGAATTCTTTGATAATAAATTTTCTGGTGAAGAAGCTCCTGCAACAATGGCACACAAACAAACCAACAGAACCAACGGCTTAAGAAGTAATGGGGGTTACCAACATATTCCATTTTCTTTAAAGAAACAGATAGAAATTATTAGTGCTTCCAATAACCCATCACAAAATTCTCTTTACCAACTAGAAAACCGCCTTCATGCCTTCTTTAGTCAGCCCGTCAACGACGGTTTTGGTTTAAACAGCAACACAAGCTCTCTCTATGGTAGCTTACGCGCCCCCTCTTCTATCCTTTTAGATATATTGAAATAGCTTATTTTTTAAGAACATGTTGATTATTAGCAAACTTCGTAATTTTCTCAACATTTCCAATTTCTTCTAATCCTAAGCGTGGTTGACCTTGCAAGTTTTCTAAATATTTTAAACCTTCTTCAACTGTATCCACAAAGCGATACAGTTTGTGAATGATAGGACTCGCAAAACCTCTATCAACCATTTCTGCAAATTGTGCGCGTGTATGATCATAAATTCCTTTTGTGTTTAAAACAACAATAGGTTTAGAGACAGTCGGTTTCCCTTTATATGGCCTTTGGTATTGTTCAACACCTGCATCAGCCAACTCATCTAATGTGCCTAAACCACCAGGGCCAACCAAGAAAGCATCTACTGACGTTATCATTTTCCACTTACGATCCTCAATCTTTTTAACAATCACTTCTTGCGCATTAGGGTGAGTTCTTTGAATATAATTAGAATCTGCCTGAACAAAAGCTTCTGATAAAACCCCTAATATTGACCCACCATTTTCTAATACTGCTTGAGAAAGAATTCCCATTAAAGCCGCATTACCGCCACCATAAACGAGACGCCATCCAGCTTTTGCAATTGAAGCTCCTAATAGTTTAGCATCCTCTTCATAGATAGGGTCTTGCTTCTGAGTTCCTGGATAAGTCCCCTTACTTGATCCTATAAAAACAGCAACGGACTTAAAATTATATCTTTTAGAATCACCGTTTATCCGCTCTTCAACAGGCCGCTTAACAACATCCGTTACTGGAAAGTCTAGAATTTTCTTCTCTGGCATTTTATTTTACTCACTTTACACATAGATAATGTTTTCATAATGCAGTTTTAAGGTAAATGCAACTATTTTATATCTTTAGGGGAATATTTCTTTGCTGCACGTTGAAGACGCTCATTCATGGCAACGCCTATGCCTTGGTTTGGAATATCCATCACCGCAATTGCCTTATGCTCTGGCTTGTCCAAATCACGCAACATCATAAATAAATTCTTGGCGGCTTCATTTAAATCACCGCTTTCGCTTAAATTTCTAAATGCTGTATCAGGCATGTCTTTCACATGACCGCCTGCCTTCATCCCCATAAATTTTATAGAACCAAAGGCCAATAAGGCTTCATCTTGTTGAACATCGACTGCATGTAACCTTACAGGTATTTTCGGCGCATAATGTTTTAACAACTGACCGGGCGACTTAATTTCCGATTGGGGTTTTTCATGGGCACCCATGTCAATCTCAACCTGACCTAAATAAGGCTCTAAATCTTCTGATGTCACCGCACCAGGTCTTAAAATTATCGGCACCTCACCACTTAAATCAAGCACGGTGGACTCTAATCCCACATCGCAAGCGCCCGCAGCTAAAATAAAGGGGGCGGCGTCTCCTAAACTTTGGGCCACGTGTTGGGGGGTCGTTGCACTTGGCTCACCTGAGCTATTTGCACTCGGTGCCGCAATGGGAACCCCTGCTTCTTTCATAACTTTCCGCATAATTTTATGGCTTGGAACCCGAACCGCCAGCGTCTCTAACCCTGCTGTAACAAGATCACTTATGCCTGAATTTTCTTTACGGGGTAATATTAATGTTAAAGGTCCTGGCCAAAAAGCATCTGCAACTTTTTGTGCCCGCTCATCCATCTCCACCAGTTTACTAGCCGCCTGCTTATCAATCACATGAACAATAAGCGGATTAAAACTTGGTCGTTTCTTTGCTTTAAATATTTTAGAAACCGCGTCGCTATCCAGCGCATTAGCCCCAAGGCCATAAACCGTCTCTGTTGGCAAAACAACAATCTCACCCGCCTGCAATAATGCAGCAGCTTCAGAAATTGATTGATCATTAGCAACAACAATACGGGGCATTTTATTTAGTCATTGCGTCCAGCAAACCCTTATCTGATGATATGTTGGACGCCTTATAAAGCACGCCACCCGTCATCGGTTCTGGCACGCCTGTTGTTGTTGGTAATGTTAGAGGTAGCCCTAACATGGAACGTATTGCTAAATAAGCAAAACCCTTGGCTTCCACCGCATCCCCATTCCAATCTAATTTTTCCACTGGTTCAACAGAACATGATAATGCTTTATTTAATTCATCCATAATATACTTATTAAGACGCCCACCACCCGCAACATAAACAAATTCAGGTTTGCCGGGTAATAATGTGAATGATTTTGCAACGCTTTGTATTGTGAACGCCGCCAAAGTCGCCACGGCATCTTCTAAAGATAAATCATAAGCACGCTTAACCTGCCATTCATCACGGTCTAAAGATTTTGGAATAGGACGATCAAAATATGGGTGCTGTAACCAGTCATCTACCATTTCTTGATGCACCTTCCCTGCTTTGGCTAACCTCCCATCACTGTCATAACGATGTCCTGTTTTTTCTTTAACCAAATCATCAATCAGCGCATTCGCTGGACCTGTATCAAAGGCTAAAATATCACTGCGATCTTCCCCCAGCCATGTCACATTCGCAACACCGCCTAAATTTAAAATTGCAATCGGACGCTCCGCATCACTGGCAAAAGCACGATGGCATAGTGGCAAAAGCGGTGCGCCTTGCCCGCCTGCTTTTATGTCTGCCATCCGCATATCGCCAATAACATCTATTCCCGTTGCCTTGGCCAATGTCTGGGCACACCCAATTTGCCATGTAAATTTTTGCGAGGGATCATGTAAGATCGTTTGCCCATGAAAACCAATCACATCCGCCTTATGGCCAAAGTTCTGAATAGCTTGAATATGTGCCTCAGTGACCAAGTTTTCAGCCTCTTTTGTCGCTTCATTGGCGTGGCGCACCCCAAAAACATCTCGTATTTTCTGGCGAAGCTCATCTTCATAAGGAACGGAGTTAAAGTCCTTTAACTCCGTAAAGTCCTTTCCATCCGTCCGTATCAGCGCCATATCAATCCCATCCAGCGATGTACCAGACATCATTCCAATTGCGGTATAGACTTTATTTTCACTCATGTGTAAATTCCTATTATGACGAAAGACAATTATAAATCAGATTTCCTTAATATCCTAGCACAGCGCGGGTTTATACATCAATGCAGTGATTTTGAAGCCCTTGACGCCAAGCTCATGGAAGGGCCACAAAGTGCCTATATTGGTTTTGATGCCACAGCAGAAAGCCTTCATATAGGTAATTTAACAGGAATCATGATGCTCAAATGGTTTCAAGAATGTGGTCATAAACCCATTACGCTGATGGGCGGCGGCACTTCTAAAATTGGTGATCCTTCTTTTAAGGACGAACAACGTGTTTTACTCACCGATGACGTCATTCAAACCAATATTGATAAAATTCAAAACACTTGCTTCAAACAATTTTTAAATTACGGCAACGGCAAGACTGATGCTCAAATGGTCAATAACAATGACTGGCTTGATGGACTTGGTTACCTAGAATTTTTACGTGACTATGGTCGTCATTTTACAGTCAACCGTATGCTATCTTTTGACTCCGTCAAAACGCGGCTTGAACGTGAAAGCCCACTTTCATTATTAGAATTTAATTACATGGTGATGCAAGCATATGATTTTGTTAAACTCAGAGAAGAACATAATGTCATTTTACAAATGGGCGGCTCTGACCAATGGGGCAACATTATTAATGGCGTCGATCTCTGGAGAAAAATAAATAACGAAAAAACACTATTAACTACAGGAGACCCTTGCTTCAATGAACCTGTTTTCGCCCTCACCGCACCCCTTCTCACCACACCGGATGGTAAGAAGATGGGTAAAACACTCAATGGTGCGGTTTGGCTGTCTGCAGACATGCTCAGCCCTTATGATTACTACCAGTATTGGCGTAATTGTGATGATGCGCTTGTAGAAACACTCCTGAAGCGTTTCACGATGATGCCAATGGATGAGATAGACAAGCTTGCCGCCTTGCAAGGGCAGGAAATTAATGAAGCCAAGAAAGTCCTGGCCTTCGAAGCGACCAAAATGTGTCATGGTGAAGCCGCCGCAAATGATGCGCAAGCCACCGCACAAAAAGTTTTTGAACAAGGTAGCGTGGGAGATGATTTGCCGTCCATCGAAGTGTCAAAATCCGATCTTGAAAAAGGTATGGGCTTTGCTGATTTGTTTATTCAATGCGGTTTGGCTGAAAGTAAAGGCGAAGTCAAACGCCTTATTAAAGGTGGTGGTGCTAAATGTAATGACAACAGCGTTCAGGATATCGACTTAACCTTAAACGCTAGCAACCTCACCGATAAAGGCTATATCAAACTCTCATCCGGTAAAAAGCGTCACGCACTGGTGAAAGTGAAATAATAGAACTCGTCATTGCGAGCGTAAATTTATTTGGGAGAAGCAATCTATATTTTCTACTGTAACCCCGCACTTGTTGCGGGGTCTTTTGCAAGAAGTGAAGAGACCCCGTAATGAATACGGGGTTACGCCTTTTTGGATTGCTTCGTCCTAAATTATCAAATAAGCATTCCTCGCAATGACAACGCTATTTTTTATTTTCTTCACGCTTCACCTTCGCATCAACATCACCTTCAAAAAGAATCTTTCTGATAAACCCCGGTGCAAGCACAGAAAGTGGGTTAATCGCTACTCTCGGGTCACCTGAGGGGCCTTTCATTGAATACGTCGCTGCAAATAACGCATCACCACCTGTTAAAATATCCCCAATAATTGGAATACTGCCAATCACTTTATTCACATCAGATAAAGGAATAATTGTTCCTGATATATCTGTAGAATCTGTACCCATATTGACCAAACCTTCAAATGTTAAACCTAACTGGTTTCCTGATGTCCGCCCTTCTTTCATAACCAGCAAGTTTCCATCATCTCTAAACTTCCATTCGAAATCAGATTGTAGTTTTTTAAAACTAACCCCCTCGTTATTAATTAATTTTCCTACACCTTGAAGGCTCATCGCGCTAATTAATTTTGCCAAAGCAGGTGCTTTAACAATTGTAAAATTATTTATTTGCGCTCGACCAAATAAGTCATCAACATTTGCTCCTGTTTTAGGTTGACCAACAATAAACATATCCCCACCACGCATTTTGTCATACAGCCCAAATACCTTTAATGTGTATCCAGCATTGTCGGACTCCATACGAAAATTACGTACACCATTTGCATCTGGTTTAAATCTAACACTCATGTTACCTACACCAACGCTCGCATCCATCTCAATCCGTGTCGGGTCTCCCGCTTTATTAAGCTCTAAATAAAGTTTTGCCATATTAAAAGACTCACCGTTTTTACCCAGCATTTTATTTGCCTTAACAGAAATCTGCATTGGTCTATCATCTTCAGCAGGGGCAGACTTCTTTCTCTTTTTATCGGAACTGATAAATGGAGAAATATCAACAACGGGCGCGTTTAATATAACTTTCAATAAATTGTTATTTGATATTTCAAAATCAACGGCGCCTTGTGTCTGACCTAACTTAACATTTTTAATTTTCCCTTGTGCAATATCACTACTGCCATCTTTCAATTTTCTAAAAATTAACCTTCCGCCCGATATTGAAAAATTAGTTGTATCAATCTTTAAATTATCAACCTCTTTTATTGACTCGCCTTCTAAATACCCCTTTAACGACAATATCCCCGTGACGCCCGCCTGCTTTTTATAACCAAACGGATCAATATGAAGCGTAGCCGGTGCTAAATCTCCGACGACATCCAAGGTTGCCTTCACACCATGATCAACATACGTCACATCAACAGGCAACGGGCCACTTATATAATCTGTCAGGCCTATCCCAAATGATTGCCGCAAACCTTCATCCGCTGTAATTTTAGCTTTAATTTTAGATTCAAAATCACGGCCTGTAGAATCTAAATATTGAAGCCAGTTCAAATCAATATCACGCCCCGCTAATTTACCTTTCCCCTTTAAAGTAATCGCCCCATCCTTAAAGGCCAAATCATAAGGGCCGCCCGTCAATGGCAACCCCTGCACAACACCAGGTAATAAAATATCATTAGCCTTGCCTTGCAGATTCACCTTCACTTGCTCTTTCGGTAAGTTTTTTAAAGTTGGAAAATTTAATTGAACATTAAAATCGACATTTCCCTCTACCGTTTTAATATCAAAACCTAGCTCATCACTCAATCCGATAGGTTCATCTGAAACATAATCTAAAGCACTTTTCAGTGGCCCATTAGCATTCACATTTATGTCGGCTAAACCGCCACCACTAACGCTTAAATTTGTGATTTTAACCGTCACATCCTTACCCGTCAGGGCACCAACCTTGCTACTGCTGCTCTTAATAGTCAGCGAGTCATCCTCATAAACCCCTTCAGCCGTCACATTCGTCACAGGTTTCAACGTTTCATGATATTTAACCGTTAGACCCTCGCCTTTAAATGTCACTTTCGTATTTGTCATTTCTATATCACGTGATTTTGTTTCTGCATCACGCAATACCTTAAAATCTGTATTCAAAACAATATCGTAAAGCTTCCCTTTGCTTAATTTCTGCATCAACCACTCTCCTGCAGGGCTATCCAAATGTGACTTAGGAAAAACCGGTGGAATATTATCAAGTGGTAGGTCGGCTATTTTTAATTCGAGGGGTGCTATTAATTTACCTTCTTTAAAATGTCCCAACGCTTTTGCTTCTATGGGAATATTTCCAACATTGGCTTGGAATTTCTTAATATCTAAAACTTTTTCGGCTCTATTTAATTGCGCATTAAATATAACGTCTTTTAATGGAATAGGTGCCTCATAAACATCCGGCACGACAAACTCGCCCTCTGGCATAAATATATCTATTGTTGCCAGTTGTAAGTTTAAATTCTTATCAAACGCAGTTTTAAGATCACCATTAAAAAATAAATCTTGCTTTGTAATAATATCAGCATCCTTCAAAAATGGCGTGATATGCGATGTATGAAGGTCTTTCAGGTTGGCCGTAAATGTTAAATCTTTTTGTTCATGGCGATAAAGAACATCAGATTTAAAATGGGCAACTTTTCCCTGTTTTTCAGGGTAAACAATCTCCAAATCTCCTGCCAACCCCAAATTATGCTTTTCTAAAACAAAATTTAAAACAGCCAATTTTTCAACATTCGCTCCATAAATAGCCGCATCTTTAATTTTTATTTTCTTCAACGCCGCTAACGTTTTTATCTCTCTATTTTTAGGGTCAGTAACTTTCTCCAAAAGACCACGCATATTTTCACGGATGTCCTTGGGCTTTATCGGCCCATGCATTTCAACCGATGTCTCATTATCAGCTTGCCAAAAATTATTGAAGCTTCCATCTTTTTTAAAAATTTTAAATGAGGGGCTATTAATAATAATTTGTGAAGGAATAATTTTACCTTTTAGAATACCTAAACCCGACAAGCTAAAAGAAAAGTCATTAATAACAAGAGCAAGATTTTCACCATGTGTTATTTCAAACTTTTCTAAACTAACCAATAATGGTGCCGCTACTTCTGGCCAAACAAGATTGGCCTTACCAATTTTGACGGCATAGCCCTTTTCTTTATCACTTAGGGCCTGCTCGATACGTTCTTTTGCAAAATCTAAATCCAACGGGCCTTTCTTAAGGCGAATCATAAAAGCTCCCGTCGCACTCATGACGATAATGGCTATAACCAATAATAATTTGGTCATCCAATTTAAATGCGGCAGCGTGGCTTTTAATATTCGTTTATGCACAGAGGTATTTCCTTAACTAGTCTTACTTCGATAAATTCTACAGGCGATTATAACCTCTATCCCTTGACTTTAAAGAACATTCCGTCAATCTTTGACACTATAAACAAAGAATTGGAAAATATTATGGCTGAATTACAAATTGGCGACGCCGCCCCTGATTTTACATTACCAACAGACGGAAATGGCGAAATTACCTTATCGCAATTGAAAGGGCAAAAAGTCGTTTTATATTTTTATCCAAAAGATGATACGCCCGGATGCACCACAGAATCTTGTTCCTTCAATGAAAATCTTAGCCTCTTTAATAAAATGGACACGGCCATCATCGGACTGTCTAAATGTTCTGTAAAAAAACATGACAAATTTAAAAACAAATATAACTTAACCTTCCCATTGGCCTCCGACGAAAATAATACAGTTTGCGAAACCTACGGCACATGGATTGAAAAATCTATGTACGGTAAAAAATATATGGGTATTGACCGCTCAACTTTTCTTATTGATGAAAATGGTAAGATTGCGCAAATCTGGCGCAAAGTTAAAGTTCCTGGTCATGTTGAAGAAGTCATGCAAGCCGCAGAAGAAAACTCGAAAGCGGCATAATAATATAAAAATTCAATAAAAACTCACTGTAACCCCGCACTTGTTGCGGGGTCTGCTAAAAATCAAAAGACCCCGTAATAAATACGGGGTTACAATATATAAATATAAAAGCTTGGATCAGGCCACTTTTTTCTTTTTAATGATAACTGGAATTTCACGTCCTGAGCTACCCGCTTGATTCATGTGATCATGAATATGCGCCATCAAGTCATCAATCTTATCGTGGAAGAAGTGGTTTGCACCACCAACCGTACGATGATCAATCTCAATACCTTTTTGGGCATGCAGTTTTTCAACCAATTTACCAACAGGTTCATGCGACACAACATCATCTTTTTCACCATGAATGATTAATCCTGATGAAGGGCAAGGTGCCAAGAAACTAAAATCATATAAGTTTGCAGGCGGGGCAACAGAAATAAATCCTTCAATTTCTGGACGGCGCATCAATAATTGCATCCCGATCCATGCGCCAAAAGAAAATCCCCCGACCCAAACATACGGCGCGTTCGGGTTTAGGTCTTGCATCCAATCTAACGCAGAGGCTGCATCGCTTAACTCACCTTCACCACGGTCAAATACACCTTGTGATTTTCCAACGCCGCGGAAATTAAACCGCATCACAGAAAAACCACGCTGCTTCATTAACTGAAACATCGTGTAGGTAATTTTATTGTTCATTGTGCCGCCATGTTCGGGGCTCGGGTGTAATAAAAGTGCCAGTGGGGCATTCGGTGTGTTTGAATGGTAGTAACGACCTTCAAGGCGACCTTCAGGTCCACTAAAAAAAATCTCTGGCATATTCTTTAAATCCTATAGTAATAATTGACGTCACTTTTCGTAACTCATTTTAAACGCTTTACTGTTTTATATAGAGTTGATCTGTAAATGTCCAAATAATTCTTATAAGTCATTGATTTTATTGTGGATAATGGTTTAGTATAGGAAACAATGAAGAAAACTTATCTCGACTATAATGCCACCGCCCCTATTCGACCCGAAGTTCTTTCTTTGGTAACACAAATTATGGGCGAAGTTGGTAACGCATCCAGCGTACATGACTATGGCAGGCACGCCCATAAATATGTCGAAGATGCGCGCCAACAAGTTGCCAAACTTTGCCATGTTAAAACCGACCAAGTCATCTTCACCAGCGGCGCCACAGAAAGTATTAACACTATGCTTTGTGGTTATCGTGACAAACGCGTTTTAATTTCTTCTATTGAACATCCCGCTGTTCTCGGTGCTGCGCCACATGCTGATCTCATTCCCGTTACACCTGATGGTATTGTCAACATGGAGGCTTACAAACAAATATTAAATGATGGTGAACCACCTGCCCTTGTTTCCGTCATGCTGGTCAACAATGAAACAGGCGTGATACAGCCTGTTGCTGAAATGGCAAAACTTGCCCATGACTGCGGTGCGCTTTTTCATACAGATGCCGTCCAAGGCGCTGGGCGCATTGATATATCTCTTGATACACTCGGTGTTGATTTTATGAGCCTCTCTGCGCATAAAATGGCAGGCCCCCAAGGCGTTGGCGCTATTATTTTTAAAGAAGGGTTAGACCTCCCAAAATTTATGTTGGGTGGTGGACAAGAAAAAAATTGCCGTGCTGGTACATATAACACAGCAGGTATAGCAGGCATGGGGCTAGCGGCCAAACACGCCATGACCGACATAAAACATTATAAAGATCTTGAAAAAATGCGTGATTATCTTGAATCTAAAATTCATAAAATTACAAACGAAGCTGTTATCTATGGCGCCAATGCCCCACGGGTTGGCAATACCTGCAATGTTGGCTTCCCTCACATATCTGCCCAAACACAAGTCATGGCTCTTGACCTAGACGGTATTGCCATTTCAAGCGGTTCCGCCTGCTCCAGCGGCTCGTTCAAAGCCTCTCATGTTCTGACCGCTATGGGAGCAGATAAAAAACAAGCAAAAAGTGCCTTGCGCATTTCTTTGGGTTGGGCTACGAATTCGTCCGACATTGAACACTTTCTTGAAAGTTGGTCAAAAATAATAAAAAGAAATAAACAATAGTTAAAGAGAGCGTCCTCGCATTTATGCGCATGACGGCCATTTAAAAATGCCAAATATTACATTTATTCTTAAAGACGGAACTCAAAAAAACATAGATGCGCCTCTCGGCTTATCATTAATGGAAGTCGCCGTTAAAGAAAATATCGAAGCCATCGAAGGGGCCTGTGGTGGGGGTTTAGCTTGCGCCACCTGCCATTTATATGTTCACCCTGATTTTAAATCAAAAACCATACCCGAAGGTGATGAAATCAGTGAAGATGAAGAAGACATGCTTGATCTTGCCTTTGATGTTCGTGATACCTCACGTTTATGCTGCCAAATTATCGTAACGGAAAAAATGGAAGGTCTCATCGTTGCCATGCCTGGCACAGATATAGATTGGTAGTTTTCCTAAAAAAGCCTTACCACAGCCATAATCCTCATGCTAAATTGAAATCATAACTTTTTCAAAAGCCTGATTTATGATTCCTTTCCGACTCTTTTTTATTGCGCTATTTTTCGCTTTGACATTCCAAAGCACGAGCTCTTTTGCCCTAGACATAAATAAAATCCGCTTTGGTCTTCACAGTGATAAAACCCGAGTCGTCATTGAATTGAACAATCAAACCCAATTCCGCACTTTTATGCTGCCTGAAATTGAAAACAAACCCTATCGCTTGGTTGTTGACCTTCCAAAATTTAATTGGCAAGCAGGAAACATCCAACCTCCAGCTAAATCGACTATTCTTGATGTTCGTTCAGGCACTTTAAACGCCAGTACGAAACGCCTTGTTATTGACCTCAAACAACCAGCTAAAATTTTAAAAGCTTTTATTTTGCCAGCAAGCCGTAATTATTCAACACGCCTTGTCATTGATTATACCACCATAACAAAAGCACAATTTGCGAACCTAAAAGCAAAACCAATTGGTACCTTACCCAATACCAGCGGTGATCTAAATCTTCTCATTGCCAGCCAAACCGCCAATGAAATTAATCCGCCTCAAACAACGACCCCCATCATTGTACCGTCACGCAAACCCAATAAGATTAATAATAGTGTCGTGCCCCCTACAACAACGAGAAGCCCCTTACGTAAGCCTCTCATCGTCATTGATGCAGGTCACGGTGGACAAGACCCTGGCGCGGTAGGTTTTGAAAAACAACGCGAAAAGAATGTAACGTTAGCTGCCGCAAAAATACTGAAGACAAAATTAGAAAGCACAGGTCGTTATCGTGCCTCCCTAACACGCAGTAATGATAAATATTTAAAACTATCACGTCGCGTGGGTATTGCCCGCCATCAAAATGCGGATTTATTCATTTCACTTCATGCCGATTCAATTGGCAAATCTGATGTGAGTGGCGCGTCAATTTACACCCTGTCCAACAAAGCATCAGATGCGCAGACAGCAAAATTAGCACAGCGCGAAAACCAAGCCGATCTTATTGCTGGTATTGATTTAAGCCATGAGGACAAAGAGGTTGCCAATATCTTAATCGACCTCGCCATGCGCGACACCATGAACCAATCCAAATTTTTTGCCAATAATGTTGTCACTCATATGCGAAGACATGGATTAAGAATTTTACCCCGACCTCATCGTTATGCTGGCTTTGCTGTTTTAAAGGCTCCCGACATTCCATCTGTTTTGGTTGAGATGGGATTTATGTCAAACAAAAACGAAGCTAGATTATTAAGTAAATATTCTCATCAACAAAAAATAGCTTCTGCCTTGGCAGACAGTATTGATAGCTACTTCCAAAAACTCGCGCAAAACAGCCGCTAAGGCCACTAAAAACACCATTTTCATGGCAAAAATGTCTAACCCCATGAAAAATTACCAAAAAATTACCAAAAAATCATAAAAAACTATTATCAAATGCTCAACTGTGTTGTATAAGAGGTGAAGTTTCCCCGATAGGGAGGCTAATGTTTATGAAATAGACAGCATCCCTGTCACACACAAATGAAGGATATACTAAAATGAAAAAACTACTATCTACACTATTAGTACTTGGTTCTACAGTTGCTGTTGCAGCTTGTACTTCAAACAACAACTCTGCAAACGACCTTGACGGTTCTTTAAATCAAGCTCCTTACGCTGAAGAGCGTACAGTTGGTGCTACTCAAGATCCTGCTCCTGTTGTTCGTTCAGCTGAGCCAGTATTCGAAAGCAGACAAGTTAAATAATCTTGTCTTAATTCATTAAGAATTTAAAAGGCTGTTTAGAATTTTCTAAACAGCCTTTTTCTTTTTCTCTTTTCAGGGCAATATAATGACTATGAAAGATCACATATTTAGAATTTTACTTCTTATTGTTCTTGCGGCGGCAGGATTTATTATGGTGCCCATCACTGTTCATCTATTAATCTTATCTGGTTTACTAGACAGTGAAACCGCCCCTCAAGGTTTTCTTACAGAAATGATAACCAAATCAACATATGTATGGATAGGCGCCGTTATTGCCGGCATTGTATCTTTGTTTATCAATCAAGGCTGGCGGCTTTACTTACTTCTTTGCCCTCTTATATTACCGGCCCTCTTTACAATCATATATACGTTTGCACAGGCTTAATTATTTAAGTTAAAATTGGTTTTTGTTTTTGAATTAACAGTAACCTCGGCCTGTGTTACGTCTTGTGTTACGTCCTGCGTTGCTTCCGTTGCGGGGTAAATATCAGGTTTAGCATCTTCTTCTTTTACAGGCGTTTCAGATACGACAACCTTAACTTTTTGTGCCTCCTCTGACCGCGCTTGCTTTTTAAGCACTCTGCCCGTTACGTTCAAGACTTCAACTGGATAACCACGGTGCTCATGAACAGCATTTCTAACAACTTCCCAATCTATTTTATCCGCATAGACGCCAGCTTTTTTATTAATTAGCTTCATATCGGCTACCGTAATTTCGTATGTTTTTAAAACACCGTCTTCTTCAATTTTTAAAGACTGATCTTGCGTGGGACTCACTTCAACATACAAACTATCTTCAATCCAACCAACTTTAACGGGTTGGTCAACAACAGTAACTTTTGTGCCAACAGGCACTTGTGGCCATAATGTTTTAATATCTTCAGGATACATACGCATACAACCACTACTCACACGACGACCAACCCCATAAGGTTTATTTGTGCCGTGTATCAAATATTGCGGCCAACCCAAATATAAAGCGTGCGTCCCCAATGGATTCTCAGGACCTGGACCAACACTTGCGGGAAGTTCTGGATCTTCTTCACGCATTCTAGCGGTCGGACGCCATGTTGGACCATCCTTTTTACGAACAATTTTTGTAGATCCCGTCGGGGTTTGTAGACCTTCACGGCCAATAGAAAGAGGATAAGTTTGCGGCGGTTGCCCCTCATCCTTAAAATAATAAACACGCATCTCAGCTAAATTAATAACCAAGCCATTACGCGATGCCTCTGGGAGTATATGCTGTTTAGGTAAAATAATTTTTGCCCCTGCCCCTGGTATCCAAGCATCAAGCGTTGGATTGGCCGCCCGAAGCTCAACAAAGCCTATACCATTATTGCGTGCCAAATGAATCAGCGTATCCTCAAAGATAGCCTTATGAATAATGGTTTCACCAAAATAATCTTTATTATATTTGTTTTTTGCTGATGCAGTGCTGCTTAAACCAGCTGTGACCAGCAAAATAATTAAAAGCGATAAATTCTTCATTCTTAAGACATCTTTTTATTTAAATTCGCCTCGACTTTGTCCATAAAACCTGCGGTTGTCAAGAATTCTTGGTCTTCACCGACTAATAGAGCTAAATCCTTCGTCATATCACCTTGTTCCACAGTCTCAACACAAGCCCCTTCCAGCGCTTTAGCAAAACCAATCAATTCTGCATTATCGTCAAATTTCCCCCGATATTGCAGCCCCCGTGTCCAGGCAAAGATCGAAGCAATCGGATTAGTGGACGTAGCGTTTCCTTTTTGATGTTCACGATAATGGCGCGTCACCGTACCATGCGCGGCTTCCGCTTCCACTGTTTTACCATCTGGTGTTAACAACACAGATGTCATCAACCCGAGTGATCCAAATCCTTGCGCAACAACATCGGACTGCACATCACCATCATAATTTTTACAGGCCCAGACAAATCCGCCTTTGGACTTAATGGCATAGGCGACCATGTCATCAATCAGGCGATGCTCGTACCAAATTTTCTTGGACTCAAATTCAGCTTTAAATTCCGCATCATAAACACCCTGAAAAATCTCCATGAATTTTCCATCATATTGTTTCAAAATTGTATTCTTGGTCGATAGATAAACAGGATAATTTCTTTGCAGGCCATAATTAAAACAGGCACGTGCAAAACCACGTATGCTCTCATCTACATTATACATCCCCATCGCCACACCAGGCTCCGTAAACTCAAACACATCCCAGCTTTCAGGCGCGCCACCATCGGCAGGTTCAAACACCATTTTCAGCGTTCCCGCCTTCTCAATCTTCACATCGGTTGCTTTATATTGATCGCCAAAGGCATGACGGCCAATCACCATCGGCTCTTCCCAGCCAGGCACATATTTCGGTACATTCTTGGTGACAATAGGTTCTCTAAAAACAGTGCCGCCTAATATGTTACGGATCGTACCGTTTGGGGACTTCCACATTTTCTTGAGACCAAATTCTTCAACCCGTCCTTCATCGGGTGTAATCGTCGCACATTTAATGCCCACGCCATGTTCTTTAATGGCATTGGCGGCATCAATTGTAATTTGATCGTCACTTGCGTCACGGTTTTGAATAGAAAGATCATAATATTTTAAATCAATATCTAGATAAGGATGAATATATTTTTCCTTAATCATCGCCCAGATGATGCGCGTCATTTCATCGCCATCAATTTCTACCACAGGGTTATCGACTTTAATTTTTGCCATTACGTCAACCTTTCCAAATAAATGTAAAAGCGTCCTCGGGTTTACCCGCATGACGGCTTTAAATAAGCGTCCTCCCGCCAAAAAAGAATAAGCGGGTATGACGGCTCTTTAATAAGCCTCTTCATCATATAGAAGTTTCTGTTTATTTGAAGGCAATAAAAAGGCCACTCTTCTTTATGGAGAGTGGCTTTTTTTATTTCTTGGAAGAAGCGCTCCCACTCTTACCACCCTTGGCAGATCTTAAAATTTCAATCTTGCCTTTCAGCTGGCGTATAAAGCTCTCCAACTTTTCACTGCGAGCAATTTCTTTTAATTCACCCTTGCCCATTGGGGATGTCGCCACAAACAGCACCTTATCTGAACCTAGCTTACGCTTTTCTATGGTAATTAAGGGAACAGTGCCTGCCTCTTCCCGAAAAGAGATAAAATATTTGCCATTCACATCACTAAAGGAAAAATCCTTAAACAAGCCCGCATAAACATTTTGACTATAAAGCTGAAAAATATCGCCGAATTCCTTACGCGTATAGCCAATTTTGGCGTCAAAGGGTGGTTTTACTGGCGGTTTTACTGGCATAGTTTCTATTATACCCTATTTTGCACTGGAAACGCCCATAATTTTGATTAGTATATGGTGATAATTTTAACACATGGATAGCGTCCTGCCATTTATGGCCATGACGGCTCCTAAACCGAAGGTTTAATAATTATGTCTGACATCTTTCGCGAAGTTGATGAAGCCCTGCAACAAGATAAACTTCTTAAAATTTGGAAAGAATATCGTTCCACGATTATTGCGGCTCTTGCCATTTTAATTCTAAGCACAGCTATTACTTCTTTTTACCGCAGCTGGGATACAAGGCGTGATGCAACAGAAACAGAACGTCTTACCAATGCACTTCAAGCCGACGATCCTCAAGCCGCCATCCAAGAAGTTATTCAAGATACCCGTAAAGGTCATAAAGCCCTTGGTTTAATGAGTGCCGCGAATTTATATTTACAAGATAATAAAAAAACCGAAGCCGCCGCTTTGTTCAAACAAATTGCCGAAGATAGAAAATCGCCACGTAATATCCGTGATTTAGCGCGTGTCTTATATGTGCAAAATGCCAAACAAGCTGACATTAGCCTGCTGAAACCGTTACTGAGGGATGATAAAAGCCCTTGGGTATGGCATGCTCGTATCGAAGCGGCCGTCTTCGCCGCCCATAATGATAAAGATTACGCGCAAGCTCTTGAGTATCTTGAACCCTTCAAAGACGTAAAATATATGCCCGCTTCTTTAAAACAACGTGCGCTGGCTTTGACTGATGTCTACACTTTAAAACTACAAAAAGCTAAAGCAAAAAATCCAGCCAATACACCAGCCACCGCAACGGAGAAAAAATAATGAAATATTTTTCTTCTCTTCTTTTTTCTCCTCTGCTTCTTGTTTTCTGTCTTTCTATGAGTGCTTGCTCTTTGTTTGATGGTGATGCAGAGAAAGCTCCTCTCACGGGGGAACGTATTTCTATTTTAGATTTACAAAAAGAATTAAGCCCCACCGTTGCTACCGAAAATGAAAACCTGAATATAGATATTCCACCTGCGATTAATAATGCAGACTGGCCACAATCCAGCGGCTATCCCAATCACATGATGCAAAATGTGACTGTTGGGACTGGTGGGACAGTTGAAAGAATCTGGCGCAGCTCTATCGGCAAAGGCAGCAGTGACCGCATTCCCTTAAATGCAAAACCTGTTGCTGCGGCAGGTAAAGTATTCACGCTTGATTCACGCTCTCATGTGCGCGCCTTCCACAACCAAACAGGAAAATTAATCTGGGAACAAGATGTTGAAAGCCCCAGAGAAGATGAACCCGTTATTGGTGGTGGTCTTGCTTATTCTGGCGGCGTTTTATTTATAACATCTGGCTATGATGAAGTCCTTGCCCTCAATCCAGAAGACGGTCAAATTTATTGGCGTACAAAAATAACTGCAGGCTCCCGCGCCGCACCAACAATTTTAAATGGTCGCGTTTTTGTAACAGCATTGAATAATCATGCTATCGCCCTAGATGCAGCAAACGGTAAAATACTTTGGGAATATGAAGGCATCAGAGAAACCACAGCCCTTCTTGGTGCTGCCAGTCCTGCGGCGAATGAACAAATTGCTATCGCCGCTTTTTCAACAGGCGACATCGTCGCACTTCGTGTTGAAAATGGCTCGGTCGCATGGGAAGATTCACTTTCCAACGCGCTTCGTCTTGGTGGTATGGCGGGGCTTTCTGATATTCGTGGTAATCCTGTCATTGCAGGTGATCGTGTTATTGCCATCAGCTACGGCAATAAAATGGTGGCCTTGGATAAAAATACTGGTGCGCGTTTGTGGCAACGTGAAATCAGCAGTAGTGAAACGCCGTGGGTATCGGGAAATCTTGTTTACGTTCTCACGCCTGATTTTAAAGTCGTCGCTATGGATATCACCAGCGGTGATATTATTTGGGTGTCTGAACTCACCAAATACGAAAAACCTGACTCACGTAAGGGAATTATCAGCTGGGCTGGGCCGTTAATGGTAAACACCAAGCTCCTTATTTCTGGCACTGGTGGTCGCATGGTTGAACTTGATGCCACAACGGGTAAAGAGATTAATCGTTGGAACGCTGGTGATACAGCCTCTCTCGCTCCCATCGTGGCGGGCGGCACACTTTATGTGTTAACCGATAACGGAACGTTGAGCGCTTATAGGTAATTAAAAACCTAGTTTTCATTTTAATCACTTGTTAGTCGAAGGCATTGTGTATCTATTGGTACAAGCTTGTTCTTATGAAATGCCTTCCTATCAGTGCATTGCTTTCCTGCCGTACTACGCATGACAGAACACAATCGAATTTGTAACGCAAACATTGCTTTTGATCCAATCATTCCTGCAGGATATTTATAGGGCTCAATAGAAGTATAACTTATTTCAGAATTTAACTTTGATGGCTCTTCTTCTTTATTCTTATATCTTAATACCTCAATCCAAGTCATAAGAATATCTGAAGGCAGTTTTTCCTTAATTTCTTTTTGATCAAGATAAGTATAGTTAACATTAAAATAGACGGTATTTTCTTCATGCTTGTCCATTAAACGAGGAGGGGTCTTACTAAAAACGAAGTCAATATTTTCTTGAGACATAAAATCTTTATATCTCTCAATATAATCTGTATGAACTTTATCCCAATTCGCAGAGAGTGAAGAAGTTACATTATCCTCATAACTAAGCACTATTTTTTCAACATTTTCATAGATAGGCGTACAAAGTTCAGTGGTTCTTGCATTGCTTGAAATTGAAAGTAATAAAACTCCCAAAATCGCAACACATATAGCTCCCCCAACAACTAATGGTATTTTTTTCATTTATTTCTCTCCTAATAATATTTTTCCAGAATGGAAATCTGTTTTTAAAAATGCTTTGTCTTTATTAAAACACGGTGGCGCTATCGCTCTATTGTTTTTCAAGTCGGCATCCCCTACTAACAAATTGATATTTTTTACTTTAGCAACACTTGTATTTTTAAACTTGAGAACTTTCACTAATTCTTGGTTATTGATAAAAACTAAAGCCCAGTGCTGTCTAGAAGAATTAAATTTAAGAACAGGTTTATCGTTTACATACCTAATTTTATCGTCTCCGTTGTAATGTGAAAAAAAACATACCTCAGACCATGGAAAGTTTAAAAAATCCTTTAAATAGATAACTTCTTTTTTATTTTTAAAGTTATTTTCAATAGTATATATAAATTTCCTTTCTTCCGTAGGTAGATAAAACAAATGAGCCCACACAGCACCAAAAATCAAAAACATTGCTGTAACAAATACCAATACTTTTTTCATATTATTTCTTTCTGGACTTCAAAGCCTGATATTTAAATTTTCGAACACCACCACAGCATGTGAACATCTTAAAAACAAGATGAAGGCCATTCTTATCCTATAAAAGGGCGCACCTGTTGTTAGGAAATTATTCCTTCTCTATGACCTGCATTTCTGCTATACTCATCTCACTGTCTGCGTGATACGCCCTTCCGCTTGCGGACATGGCGTTCTTATAAAAGCAGCACCGCTTTACGGGAGACATCGTAAAGCAGAAAGATGGGACGTCTCTTCTCCCGTAACCCCGCATTCATTGCGGGGTCTCCTTGCTCCCTTTGCAGACCCCGTAACAAGTACGGGGTTACGTCTGTCCGCCTTCTCCACCGTCATCCCTACAGACCACCAGCATCCTGACCTACAGACCATCAGCATCCTGACGAAAGTCAGGATCCAGCAAAACCTAATTGGATCCCAAATCAAGTTTGGGATGCCTGCATTATCAAACTAAAAATCTGGCTAAAAATCTGGCCAAGAATCTAGATTGCTTCGCTGACGCTCGCAATGACAAGGCTATACCCCCCCCTCCCCAAATCCCAGCGAACAAAAAGAGTAACTCTAATCCGCCAATAATATCAATGGGTTACAAAGCAGAAAAACGCTCAAAACGTGGTTTTTCTTGCTATTTAGGCCCATTTCCCTATATATTCCGCGGCATAGAAGATATAAACGACAGACAATAATATGAGCATTGCATTAAACAGTTTAGGCATCGCCAAAGCCCCCAAGGACACACGCGTCGTCGTGGCCATGTCGGGCGGCGTCGATTCATCTGTGACGGCGGCGCTCCTCCACGAGGAAGGTTATGACGTTGTCGGCGTGACGCTACAGCTTTACGATTACGGTAAGGCAGTTGATCGCAAAGGGGCGTGCTGTGCAGGTCAGGATATTTATGACGCCAAACGTGTTGCCGAGGAAAAAGGCTTTCCGCATTACGTTCTTGATTACGAAGATAATTTTAAAGATAGCGTCATGACGGATTTCGTCGATAGCTACATGAATGGGCAGACCCCTATTCCTTGCGTGCGTTGTAATCAAACCGTAAAATTTCGTGACCTCTTTAAAGTGGCGCAAGATCTCGGAGCGGATTGTATGGCAACGGGTCATTACATTAAACGTGTTATCAATGATGAAACGGGTCAGGCTGAACTTCATCGCGCGATTGATAATGGGAAAGATCAAAGCTATTTTCTTTTTGCGACAACACAAGATCAGCTTGAATTTTTACGCTTTCCTCTTGGGTCATGGACAAAAGATAAAACCCGTGAACACGCGGAACGGCTTGGTTTGCTGGTGTGCAACAAACCAGACAGCCAAGATATTTGTTTTGTTCCTAACGGAGATTACGCTTCTGTTGTGAAGAAAATAAAACCTGAAGCAGAAAAAACAGGTAACATCGTTGATATGAACGGACGCATCATGGGTGAACATGAAGGCATCATTCATTATACAGTGGGACAACGTAAAGGTCTTAAAATTGGTGGTGGTCACAATGATGACAACTCTCCATTTTATGTTGTGCGTGTTGATCCAACATCAAATGAAGTTATCGTTGGTCCAAAAGAGGCGCTGGCGCGTGATATTATTCACATCAATGATTGTAATTGGCTGGCCACTGATATTCCTGATGAGGGTCTGGATATTACCATCAAGCTCCGCTCCGTCAGTCCTGCTTCATCCGCAAAATTATTTATCAATGGCGAGAATGCTGAAATTCATTTAAGCGCGCCGCAATTCGGTATTGCCCCTGGGCAAGCGGCTGTTTGTTATAATAATGACCGCGTGCTGGGCGGCGGCTGGATTGTGAGAACTGAAAATTCCCAAATAGCATTAGCGGCTTGACAAAAAAGGGGTTTTTAAGCGATAAACACATTCAATTTGAGCAAGAATTAACAGCGTCCTCCCGCTTGCGGGCATGACGGCTCTTCTTAAAGCGGCGGTATAGCTCAGTGGTTAGAGCAGTGGAATCATAATCCATGTGTCCGAAGTTCAAATCTTCGTACCGCCACCAATTTTTTCAAAAAGGATAAAGATATGACTTCTCCTAAAATTGCAGCAAAAGAGCCAGCAAAAGTAGCGTTAGAAAAAGGTAAAACATACTTTTTTTGTACCTGTGGTCATTCAGATAAACAGCCCTTTTGTGATGGATCACATCGTGAAAAAGCGCCAGATATGGAACCCCACAAATTCGAAGCAGAAAAAGATGGTGATGCCTGGTTGTGTCAGTGCAAAAACACTAAAAATTCACCCTTTTGTGATGGCACACATAAAGATTTATAATGAAAGCCATATCACCCGCCGATCTTATCCCGATGGATATTTTTACAGGGCGTGAACCAATAAAAACTGATTTGGTTTATGCTCAAAAAAATCACCCACGGAATATTTTTGGAACAGAGCTTTATCACAATAAGGCTCGCCTTTGGGCTCATAAAGATATTGCCGCAATCACATTACTAACCGCACGTAAGCTAAACAAAGAATTTGGATATACATTAGAAATTCAAGATTGCTTGCGTACTGTTGATGTGCAAGAGGCTATGCAGGAAACTAATATCGTGAAAGCGCATCCTGAATGGTGTATGGAACCTGATAGATTACTCGCGCCACCTGGTGCAGGTGGACATCCGCGTGGTATGGCAATCGATGTGCGTATCCTTGATAAGGATGGTAAAGAAGTTGATATGGGAACCCCTTTTGATTTCATGGAAGAGTCATCACATCGAAATTACACAGGGTTTTCAAAAGAGATTTTAGAAAACAGAAAAACATTAGAAAACGCATTTCTGGACTCGGCTGATAAGCTCGAATTCCCTTTCATTGGCCTGTCTTCAGAATGGTGGGATTTTAGATTTCCACCTGACTATGCTTATCAATTTGAACCTTTCCGTGATGCGGATATACCACCGCAAATGCAGATGACGAGCGAGATAGACAATAATATCCCTGATTTCAACCAAGAACATTTTGACAAATTAGCCCAAAATATCCTTAATGTTGTTAATGAAAACATTTAATGACATTCAATCCATTCCCGATGAAGCCAAAGGCGCAATTATTGCCATCGGTAATTTTGATGGCGTGCATCGTGGTCATGCAGCCCTTATTCAAAAAGCGTCAGATATTGCAAAGGCAGAAAACAAAAAATTAGGTATATTAACATTCGAGCCTCATCCACGCCGTTTATTTCAACCCGACTTACCGCCAGCGCGACTAACGCCAGCACTTTTAAAAACTCAAAAATTAAAAGAACAAAATATAGACTTTCTTTTCTCTCTTCCTTTTGATTGGGACTTTGCCAGTCAAACAGCAGAAAATTTTATTCAAAATATTCTAAAGAATAATTTAGAAGCCGATCATATTGTCGTCGGTTATGATTTTCATTTTGGGCAATTGCGGGCAGGTAATGCTGACATGATTAAAACTGCAAATATTCCTGTTACACAAGTTGGAGCACTCAATGATAAAAAAGGAGAAATTATTTCTTCAAGCCGCATAAGAGAAAATTTGCGAAAAGGAAATATTGATACCGCCAATAATTTACTGGGATGGGAATGGGAAATTCACGGCGAAGTTTTTAAGGGGGACCGCAGAGGACATGAGCTGGGGTATCCCACCGCCAATATATTATTAAAAGATACTATTCATCCAGCCTACGGCATCTATGCCTGTTATGTTCAAATAGACGGCGAGGAACAATGGCATAAAGCCGCTACCAATATAGGGATAAGACCCATGTTTGAAGTGCCCGTTGGTCAGGTCGAGGCCCATATGCTCGATTTTCCTGACCGTGATATTTATGGCAAAAATTTACGCGTAAAACCTATTAAACGTCTACGAGGAGAAGCCAAATTCAACTCTGTTGATGATTTAATTACTCAAATGGAAAAAGACTGCATTCAAGCAAGAGAGATTCTGTCTTAAAAAGACACGATCCCCTTGATTTAGCGGCTATTTTCCCGCATATTCCCTTCTCTAAGGAAGAGGACATGACAGAAGAAAATAAAGACCAAAGCAAAGACAAGTTCCGCGATACGGTGTTTTTACCAAAAACAAATTTCCCTATGCGTGGTAATTTGCCAGAAAAAGAACCAGAAATGGTGAATAATTGGCAAGAAATGGATCTCTACGGAAAAATTCGTAAAAATTCCAAAGGGAAGCCCAAATGGATTCTGCATGATGGCCCTCCTTATGCCAACGGTAATATCCATATGGGTCATGCCCTGAATAAAATTTTAAAAGATGTTATCAATAAAAATTGGCAAATGATGGGTTATGACGCCCCTTATGTCCCTGGATGGGATTGCCATGGCCTGCCGATCGAATGGAAAATTGAAGAAAAATACCGTGCCGAAGGTAAAGATAAGGATAATGTTGACCCGTTGGTTTTTCGTCAGGAATGCCGTGAATTTGCCCAAAGCTGGATTGATATTCAGGCAAAACAATTTGAACGTTTCGGCGTTATTGGTGATTGGGAAAATCCATATCGGACAATGACCAAACCTGCGGAAGCACAAATTGCGCGCGAAATTCATAAGTTTTTAGATAATGGTGGTCTTTATCGTGGTGTGAAACCCGTGATGTGGTCAACGGTAGAACAAACGGCTTTGGCCGAAGCCGAAGTTGAGTATAAAGAACATAAATCCGTAACAATTTGGGTGAAGTTTCCAGTAAAAAAAGCTGGTCATAAATGGAGCCATTTAGAAGAAGCTTCTCATGACCCTCATGAAATTAAACATAACGAAGACTTGCTAAAAAATGCTTCCGTTGTTATCTGGACCACAACGCCTTGGACAATACCGTCCAACCGCGCGATTGGGTTTGGTGAAAATATCGAGTATGGCGTTTTTGAAATTGAAAATGTTGCCGAAGATAGTCGAGCTAAAGCAGGTGAAAAAATTGTTATCGCCCTTTCCCTTGCCGATGATGTAAAAGAAAAAGCAAAAATTGAGAGTTTAAAACAAATCGCAACTTTTAAAGGAAGCGATGTTGCAGGCACAATTTGTCAGCATCCGCTTAACGGTCAAGATAAAAACGGGGGTTACGATTTTGACGTGCCTTTATTGGCCGGTGATTTTGTAACCGAAGAATCTGGAACAGGGTTTGTCCATATCGCCC
The DNA here is from genome assembly GCA_021775995.1 of Alphaproteobacteria bacterium. GTDB lineage: Bacteria > Pseudomonadota > Alphaproteobacteria > Micavibrionales > Micavibrionaceae. Next base: position 138,570 of record JAJFGS010000003.1, on the reverse strand, counting down.
CTGGACATGGACAAGATGATTTTGAATTAGCTCAAACCTATAATCAAATATATGCTGCTAATACATTCTGTGATGTTGATGATAACCTTAAAAAATATGATATTGGTTTTGAAATCGAAGTTACAGACAACGTCACCGATGACGGTAAATTCCGTGAGCATGTCCCGTTATTTGCGGGCGATGAAATCTATGATCAAGATGGTAAGATGGGAAATGGTAATTTTACTGTCCTGAAAGCCCTTGATGAAGCTGGTGGCTTGCTGGCCAAAGGTAGCTTGCGCCATGAATACCCACATAGTTGGCGTTCCAAAGCACCCGTTATTTTCCGCACGACACCACAATGGTTTATCGCGATGGACTCTATGATTACCTTACCACCCGCAAGCGGGGCTAAGGATGATACCCTCAGAAATCTTGCGCTTAAATCTATAAAAGAAACCAACTGGATTCCTAAAAAAGGGGAAGCGCGTATTAATGCCATGATTGCAAACCGTCCTGATTGGTGTATTTCTCGTCAGCGTGCGTGGGGGGTTCCTATCGCTTTGTTCGTTGATAAAAAAACCGACGAACCATTAAAAGACACAGATGTTTTAAAACGCATTACTGATGCATTTGAAGAACATGGTTCTGATGCATGGTGGTTCATGGATGCACAAGAATTTTTAGGCAATAAGTACAAAGTTGAAGATTATGATCAAATTTTTGACATTGTTGATGTTTGGTTTGAATCTGGTTCAACGCACAGCTTCGTTGTTGATGCCCGTGAGGAACTCAACCAGCAGGCAGACATGTATATGGAAGGCTCTGATCAACATCGTGGTTGGTTCCACTCATCACTTTTGGAATCTTGTGGAACAAAAGGTCACGCACCGTACAAAAACGTTCTAACCCACGGTTTTGTACTGGATGACAAGGGTTACAAGATGTCTAAATCCTTGGGTAATGTTGTTGACCCTTTAAAAATCATGGAACAATCTGGTGCAGATATCTTACGCCTTTGGACCATGACATCTGACTATGCCGAAGATATCCGCATTGGTAAGGACACATTAAAGAATGCCTCTGATCTTTATCGTCGTATTCGTAACACATTGCGTTTTTTATTGGGGGCAATTGACGGATTTAACAAATCTGAAATGGTTGACCTGAATAAAGTATCTGAACTTCCAGAACTAGAACAACTTATGCTTCATCAACTTTATGAGATGGATAAAAAAGTACGTGGTATGATTGAAAATCATGAGTACGGTAAATTAGCAAAAGAACTTCATGAATTTTGTAACAATAGTCTTTCGGCCTTCTATTTTGACATCCGCAAAGACCGTTTATATTGTGATGATCAACAAAGTTTTGAGCGACGTGCCACACGTAGTGTTATGGCAGAAATTTTTGACTGTCTTGTTACATGGCTTGCTCCTATTTTATCTTTCACAGCAGAAGAGGCCTGGAACCAACGCCCAGCAGGCATTTTTGAAGATTCTGATAGCATTCATCTTCGTCAATTCCCAAGCACCCCTACGGCTTGGAACAACGCAGATTTAGCAGAAAAATGGATTAAGATTCGTGAAGTCAGAGAAGCTATTCTATCAGCTTTAGAACCTCATCGAGCAGATAAAACAATTGGCTCTTCCTTAGAAGCAGCGCCAGACTTGTATATAAGCGATGCAATGTATCAATTTCCTGTTCAAGATTTGAATGAAACAGAAATGGCAGATATCTGTATTACATCTTCTATAAATTTTAGATTTGGAGAAGATGACCCAAGCGAAAACTATTTCTCTCCAGAAGGGAAAGCTATATATGTGGTTTTCAAAGAAGCAGAAGGTGAGAAATGCGAACGTTGTTGGAAAGTTCTTCCCGAAGTTTCAAACCATGCCGATCATATTTGTAACCGATGTGATGCTGTCGTAAACAAAAAACAAGCTGCGTAATCCAAACATATGAGTAACAAAAAACATATTTTGAAACGTATCATTGGCTTCGGCCTTATAATAGATTTTATTATTTTAGATCAAATATCCAAATGGGTCGTATTGGAATATATTTTTCACCCAAAAATTGGTGGCGAAAGCTTAGGTTTTTTTGAGTGGATTACCTCCCCTTTTAGACTTCCCCTTGTTTCAACCGAAATCTTGCCATTTTTTAATCTCACAATGGTGTGGAATCAAGGAATAAGCTTTGGTCTATTCCAAAATGGCAATCCTTGGCCGTTAATTATTATGGCGTTAACAATTTCGGTTGTTTTTGCTATATGGTTGGTAAAATCTGAAAAATGGATAGAAGCAATTCCATTGTCTATGGTTATTGGTGGAGCGCTAGGTAATGTTATAGATCGGCTACATTTTAGAGCTGTTGCCGATTTTTTGGATTTTCATATTAAAGATTGGCATTATCCAGCCTTTAATCTAGCGGATAGCTTTATTACTGTAGGGATTGTCATTTTAGTAGTGAATAGTTTATTCTTTGACCGTAAGAAAACAAAGGTTCAATGAGCATGAAAAATTTTAAATTATTTATTATTTTAGGTTCCGTAATGGTTTTATTAACATCTTGTGAAAAAACCAGAGAACAATTTGATTTTTCTAAAAAAGCCCCTGATGAATTTGCCATTATCACACGAGCCCCTCTTGAAATGCCGCCAAATTATGAGCTTCGTGCACCAACCCCTGGTGCCGACCGTCCGCAAGAATCCGCACCTGAAGAACAAGCCAAACAAGCTCTCTTTGGGCAAACGGCTAACGAAAGTAAAATAGACGGCACAACAAAAGGTGAATCTATTCTCTTACAAAAAACTGGTGCACAACAAGTGGATCCTAATATCCGTGATGTTGTAGATGCTGAAACAGAAGAAGTCATAAAAGAAAACACGTCAACATTTGATAGAATTATGGGCAAGGCTGGTAAAAAAATCGATACCCCCGCTACGGTTGTTGATCCCATAAAAGAACATGAACGCCTTATTGGAAATAAAAAGGCAGGCAAACCTGTAACAGATGGTGAAACACCATCAATTGATCAATGATTCAGTTTATGAACAATATACACCTATCTATTTTTCAAATCTGTGCTTTTATAATAATATTTAGTTTTTTTCCTTCCGTTACACACGCAAAAATCTTTAATGCGGAAAGTTTTAAACTTGATAATGGACTAGAAGTTATCATTATCCCTAATAGTCGTGCGCCTGTTGTTACCTCTATGATTTGGTATAAAGTTGGTGCCGCCGATGAACCACAGGGGCTATCAGGCATGGCCCACTATTTTGAACATCTAATGTTTAAAGGCACAGAAACACTAGCCCCTGGTGAATTTTCTAAAACAGTAAAAAAATTAGGTGGTAATGATAACGCCTTTACTGGACAAGATTATACCGCCTATTTCGAAACTATTGCCGTTGAACATTTGGACAAAATGTTATCGATGGAAGCAGATAGAATGATGAATTTAAATGTCCCAGAAGAACATTTTAAATCAGAAAAAAAAGTTGTCTTAGAAGAGCGACGCCAGCGTACTGAGAACGATCCTAAAGGCTTATTTGGAGAACAAATGCGTAGCTCTTTATTTGTTAATCATCCGTATGGAACACCTAATATTGGCTGGATGGATGAAATTAAAACCTATGAATGGGATGATGTAAAAACATTTTATAACACGTGGTACGCCCCCAATAATGCCGTCATAGTCATAAGCGGAGATATTACAATTGAAAGCCTTAAGCCTTTAATAGAAAAAAGCTTTGGAAAATTAAAACCTAAAAAATTACCAAAACGTATTCGTCCTGCAGTACCAAAAGCCATTGGCAATACAACAATGATTTTAAAAGACCCTTCTATATATCAACCCAGTTTCAGTAGAATATTTATAGCACCTAGTTTTAAGAATGAAAAAAAAGATGCTCTTGCTTTGCAAGTTTTAGAACAAATACTAAGTGGTGGACCGACAACGCGGCTTTATAAATCTCTAGTCGTTGAAAATAAGAAAGCTATTTCCGTAGGTTTTTCTTACAGTGGAACTGCGCTTGACTATGGTACCATCACACTATCTGGAACGCCTACGGCTGATAACGAAATAAATACCCTTATCCATGACATCGAATATGAAATTTCAAAAGTCCAAGAAAATGGTGTTACTGAAGAAGAGTTAAATGATGCTAAGCAGCAGCTCATAGATAGTGCGGATTATGCCCGAGACAGCCTCAGTGGACCTGCCATGACAATTGGATATGGCATCACCACAGGGAGCACATTGGATAATATTGAAAATTGGCCAGAGCAAATTCAAGCTGTAACAGCTGAAGACGTACAAAACGTTTCAAAAAAATACCTTAACCCTCAAAAACCTTGGATCAGACCTGCCATCACTGGATATCTCTATCCTGAAGAAAAAATTAAACCAGCAGGAGAAGTGAAGTGAAGATATTACCTTACCTCCTGATCGGTTTTCTAGTTATCTCTGTGTCTGCATATGCCAAAAATATGTCGGAAAACAAAATCCTAAACATAAAAGAGGTTACCAGCACTGACGGAATAAAAGCGTGGCTGGTAGAAGACCATTCTCTACCTATTATTGCTGTACGATTTTCTTTTAAAGGAGCAGGAGCAATACAAGATGGGAAAGATAAGCAGGGTCTAGCCCAACTTTTATCCAATACTATGGATGAAGGGGCGGGCGAGCTAAAATCACAAGATTTTCAAAAACAATTAAGCGACCATTCCATCACTCTTTATTTCAAATCAAGTCGTGATAACTTTGGGGGGCAATTAAAAACGCTTACTCGCCACAAAGAAAAGGCATTTGAATTATTAAAACTTGCCCTCACCTCTCCACGCTTTGATGCCGAGCCGATTGAGCGTATGCGCCAAGCAAACATATCCCGCATTCGATCTTCAATGGGTAACCCAGATTGGATTAATGCAAGAATTTTTAATGATGTTGCCTTTCAAGGGCATCCTTATGCCCTAAACAGTGGTGGCACATTAACAACTCTAAAAAATATTACGGCTGAAGACTTGAAAAACCACAAAAAAAATTGGTTGAGCAAAGATAGGCTAGTTATTGGCGTCACTGGAGATATCACACAAGAAGAACTTAATATCATTTTAAATAATGTTTTTGGTGACCTTCCAGATACTGGAAAGAAAAATTTAGTTCAAAAATTTGAACTTCAAAATATAGGAAAAACTTACATTTATAATAAAGATATTCCACAAACAATTATTTCTGCAGCACTGCCCTCATTCGATCAGAATGATCCTGATTACGACACCCTACGTGTTATGAATTTTATTTATGGTGGCGGTGGATTTGGATCACGGCTAATGGAAGAAGCGCGTGAAAAACGTGGCCTTACATACGGAATTTACTCCAATCTAATTATGCAAGATTACCTTAGTGCTTTCGATATTTCTACATCTACAAAAAATAATTCAACGACAAAAATAATGAAGATCATTAGAAATGAAATGAAAAATTTAAACGAGCACAAAGTAAGCGAACAAGAACTTAAAGATGCTCAATCTTATATTACAGGGTCAATGCCATTATCATTAACTTCAACAGACAAAGTTGCAAGTATTTTACTTAGTTTACAACTGGATGAACGGTCAATTGATTATCTAGATGGCTACACAAAGCGTGTTAACGATGTTACAATTGAAGACATTCAAAAAGTTTCAAAACGTATTTTAAATCCTAATAAATTGATTACCGTTTTAGTCGGAAAACCAGAAAATATTGAAAAATATGAATTAATTGAAAGTCTTCCTAATGTCAAATAATCCAACAGATAAAAAAGCATGGCATAAATTAAAAAATCTCTCTCTTGGTGTTAAAAAGAAACACTTAAATGATTTATTTAAAGACGATAATAATAGGTTTAAAGAACTATCTATTCAAATAGATGGCTTGTTTTTTGATTACTCAAAACAACGTGTCACTAAAGAAGTTGTATCAAATCTTTGCGATCTTTTAAAAGAATGTGATTTTGAAAACAAACGAAACGCTATGTTTCAAGGCGAGGTAATCAACAAAACTGAATCACGCGCTGTTTTGCACACAGCCCTTCGACGCCCCATTACGGACAACATTGAAGTGAACGGGGAAAGTATTATACCTATTATTCACGACACCCTCAAAAAAATACAAAACTTCTCTGACTCTGTTAGGTCAGGTCATTATAAAGGTGCGACAGGAAAAGAAATAAAAAACATTGTTTCTATTGGTATTGGTGGCTCTGATCTTGGTCCTCGATTAGTAAGTAAAGCACTATGTTTATCAGCAAATAAAAATGATCAAATTATTCATACAGAATTTGTTTCAAACATTGATGGTGATGACATTCAAAAAGTTTTAAGCACGCACAATGCTGAAGAAACTTTATTTATTATTATTTCAAAAAGCTTTAAAACCCAAGAAACCTTAACAAATGCTTTAACAGCGCGCCAATGGTTGCAAGACAATCTTCCTAATAAGACAAATATTGATCAACATTTTATAGCCGTGTCATCAAACATTGAGGTGGCAGAAAAATTTGGTATTGACCGTAACAATATATTTTCAATGTGGGATTGGGTTAATGGGCGCTTCAGTCTTTGGTCTGCCGTGGGTTTATCTATTTGCTTGCAGCATGGATTTAAAAAATTTGAACAGCTCTTGCAGGGCGCTTATATAATGGACCAACATTTTTTAAATGCTCCCTTAGATAAAAATATTCCTGTCCTCATGGCTCTTATCGGTATTTGGAATCGTAACTTTTTAAACTTACCTTATCTAGCTATTTTACCCTACGCACAAAACTTGCTGTACTTTCCCGCTTATTTACAACAATTGGAAATGGAATCAAATGGAAAAAATATCGATTATGAAGGTAAAAAAATAACTGACTATAATACATCACCCATTTTATTTGGAGAAGTTGGTACAAATGGACAGCACAGCTTTTACCAACTACTTCACCAAGGTAGTGAAACTATTCCTTGTGATTTCATAGGTGTCTTGAATTCTGAAACAGAATTACCCCATCACCATAATTTGTTATTGAACCATATGATGGCGCAAAGCCAAGCAATGATGCAAGGACAACACACACCCGATCAACCTTATAACTATTTTGAAGGCAATAAACCAAGCTCAACATTATTAATGGATAAGATGACTCCTCACAATTTAGGGCAGCTTATTGCCCTATATGAGCACAAAACATTTACCCAAGGCGTTATTTGGAATTTGAACAGTTTTGACCAATTCGGGGTTGAATTAGGGAAACAGCTATCAGAAAAACTTGAAAAACAGGACTTATCTGAGGCAGATAGCTCGACAAAAGGACTTTATTCCCTTATTCATAAAAGATAATAATTAGGGTATTATTTTATTCATGAACTCTTCTCAATCCAACAGCTTAAAAAAACTTTCACAGCGTGAGCTTGACGAAGCCGTTGCGAAGCATAAAAAATTTAGTTTAAGTCAAAATGGTGGCCAGCGAGCCATTTTGAAATTTGTTGATATTTCAGGCTTATCTTTAAGAGGGGTAGACTTATCACAATCAGACTTCACAGGCTCTAACCTCACCAATACTGATCTTTCAGATGGTATTTTTATTTCTTGTTGTTTTTTTGCATGTGATCTTCGTGATGCAAATTTAGAAAATGCTAATTTTAAACGTGCTGATTTTAGAGGCGCTTATGTTGCAGGAGCAAATTTATCAGGTGCCGATCTTGACTCTGCAGATCTTCGCGAAGGCAAGATCATGAATCAAGACAGTGATGGCTCTTTAAATAATCGTGTACGCCGTGGGGTTGATAGCAATAACTCTTTTAATGCTATCTTTACAGGAGCAAAGTTATCTGAAACTAATTTATCGGGCGTTAAAGCAGTTTCTGCTGATTTTTCTGATGCTGACATGACAGGCGTTAGTCTTCATGAAGCCAATCTAACTGGTGTAACCTTCGAAGGTGCTAATTTAACAAATGCCGATCTTTCCGGTTCTGACCTTACAAACGCTAACCTACAAGATACGGTAATGAGAGGCACTGTCTTAAAATCTGTTGAAATGCGCGGCGCTAAAATGGATAGTATGTCAGGCGAAGAAAAAGCAGGAGAAACGCTTGAACAACGCGGTGAAGATCTTGAAAAACTTCTAAAAGATCATAAAAATTGGGTTGGGAGTGCTGGTAAAAAAGGTACACAAATGAATTTAAGCGGTATTGATTTACGGGACATTGAAAATTTAAGGCTCTATCCCTTAACTGCTATCAAAGCAATTGGCGCTAATTTTGTAGAACAAGATTTGCGTAAAGTTAGCCTACAAAGCGCAACATTAGACGAATCTTCTTTCCGTGATTGTAAGATGATGGGAGCAGATTTACGTGGCTCCTCCATTCAAAATGCAATTTTTAATCGGGCAGACTTATCACAAGCAAAATTAAGTGGCTTAAAATTTGATAGCCCTGATGGGGCAGGTGTTCGTATTCAAAGAGCAAACCTTAGTGGTTCTAAATTCCGCTATGCTGATCTAAGAGATTGTAATTTAAGGGATTCTATCCTTATGGGATGTGATTTTACAGGCGCTAAATTTAAAGGCTGTGACCTACGTAAAGCAGATTTAACAGGAGCTATCCTTGATAAAACTGACTTATCCGACGCCCACACCGAAGGTGCAATTCTTGATTGATATTAGATCAAAATAATGGCTATTCTCTATATATTATGAGAATCCGTCACTTACCAGATTATTTAGTCAATCAAATCGCCGCTGGCGAGGTTATTGAGAGACCCTCTGCGGCTGTTAAAGAATTGGTTGAAAATGCTATTGATGCGGGTGCTACGCAAATTGACGTGGATCTTCGTGATGGTGGCAAAAGCCTTATTCTAATTCGTGATAATGGTTGCGGCATGAGTGCTGAAGAATTAAAAGCCGCCGTAATGCGCCATGCAACATCTAAATTACCAGACGATGATTTGGTCAATATACATCATTTAGGATTTAGGGGTGAAGCGCTGCCATCCATTGGTTCCGTCAGCCGTCTTAACATTAAATCAAAATCTCGTGACAATGACAGCGCATGGGAAATTTCAATTTTTGGTGGTAAAGAACAAAATTCATCGCCTACCGCACATGATAATGGAACAACAATAGAAGTTCGTGATTTATTTTATGCAACACCTGCTCGTTTAAAATTTTTAAAATCATCTAGAAGTGAGTATGGAGCTGTAAAGGATATAATCCAGAGAACCGCTATGGCTTTTCCAGGTATAGGATTTAAACTTTCACATGATGGCGCAGTAAAATTAAACCTTCTACCCGAACAAGGTAACTTATTGGATCAAAGACAAGAGAGATTATCTGCCATCTTAGGCAAAGATTTTGGCGAAAACTCTTTTTCAATTTTGGCAGAACGTGATGGTATCAAATTATCTGGTTATAGCAGCTTGCCAACTCTTAATCGTGCAACCAACCAATACCAATATCTGTTTGTTAATGGCCGTCCCGTTAAAGACCGTATGTTATTAGGTTGCGTACGTGCCGCCTATATGGATGTTCTTCATTATGGTCGCCATCCTTTGACAGCCTTATATATAGACCTATCTCCAGAAATGGTTGATGTGAATGTTCATCCAGCGAAATCTGAAGTCCGTTTTCGTGATGCAGGGCATATTCGTGGTCTTCTCATCACCGCGTTAAAAACAGGGTTGTTAGAAGGCGGTAAAACTACATCCTCAACGCTTTCTCAACAAGCTTTTGGTAAAATGAATAATAGTCAAAACTCAAATTTACCATATACTCGTGGCAACTCTCCTGCTGTACCTCGCTCTTACGCCTATAGGCAACTGGCAGAAAAATCACAAAATTTTTATGTCCCTTTAGAACAAAATATTCAAAATAATATAGCCAATATCGAACCTTCTGCTCGCGCAGAAAATTTACCCTCTTATCAAGAGAAAATAGATTACCCATTAGGAGCAGCTCGCGCACAAATCCATGAAAATTATATTATTGCCCAAAGTGAAGAAGGTTTGGTTATTGTTGATCAACATGCCGCCCATGAACGGTTAGTTTATGAGAAACTTAAAAATCAAATGGAAACAGGACTTGTTCAATCCCAAGGATTGCTCGTCCCTGAAATTATAGATTTAGAAGATACAAAAATTTCTTTACTTCAAGAACATCAAGAAACGTTAAATCATTTTGGTTTATTTATTGAAGCCTTTGGTAATGATTCTGTTGCTGTACAGTCTATGCCAGCTGTTATGGGGAGTAAGGTCGATATTAAAAAACTCGTTTATGATATTGTAGATGAAATATCAGAACACAAAACAGCAGAAAAACTAAAAAAATCTCTTTATGAAATATTATCAACGGCGGCTTGCCATGGATCTATTCGTTCTGGAAGGCGTATGAATGCAGAAGAAATGAATACCCTATTGCGTCAAATGGAAGAAACAGAAAGTTCTGGCCATTGTAATCATGGACGCCCCACTTATATAAAGCTAGACTTGATAGATATTGAAAAACTTTTTGGACGAAGATAAAAGATCATAAGCTATGAAAAAACAACAACAAAATATGCTGACCTTATATATTGGATTTTTTGTAAGTACTATTCTAAATTTTTTCCCTAATTATAATATTCAGATATTTGCTTTTATATTTTTCTTTATTCTTTTAGTTACCGCTTATATTTATCGTTCTAAATATAAGGATGATGAATTTCAATATTCACATTCAAAATATATAATTAAAACTATCTGGATATTTTCCTTCTTTCTTTTACTGGGTACTATGGCCGCTGGAATATTTGCTGATAACTCATCAATTAATAATATAATGGATCAAGCTATGAACGGCATTATAATGAGTGAAAGCGAACTTGAAACAATACTCATGGCATACACAAAACAAAATTTCTTTGTTTTTCTTATAACAATAGGTCCAAGTTTTTTATATTTTTTCTATAGAATTTTTAATGGTTTTTCTCTAGTTAGAAATAATAGACCTATTACAAACCTCAAAAATTGGTTTTAAATTATGAATTTGGCGTTTTTTGCTTCGTATAATGGTTCTTCTGCTCACGCAATTACAGATGCTTGTTTAAATGGTGATTTGACTGCATCTCCTGTCTTATTAATCACCAATAATGGGAATTCAAAGGCATTAGAGTGGGCAGAAAATAAGGGATTAAAAACGATTATTATTAATAGTATAAAATATCCCGATCCTAAAGAACTAGACCAACAAATTGCTAAAAAACTAAAAGATAATAATATTAATATGGTCTGCTTGTCAGGCTATATGAAATTACTTGGTCCGCGTACGATAGAATCCGTTCATGGTAAAATATTAAATACGCACCCTGCCCTACTACCCAAATACGGGGGTAAAGGTATGTATGGAAATCATGTTCATGAAGCCGTTAAAAATAATGGTGATACCGAAACAGGTTGTACCATACATCTTGTTAATGAAGAATATGATGAAGGTAAAGTTTTGGCACAAAAAATTATACCTGTTTTAAAAGAAGACAGTGTTGATGACATCGCAAATAATGTCAAAAATGCTGAACCTGATCTTTATATACAAACCATTCGCAAAATACTTAAAGGCAATATTACGCTTGATTAAATTTTAAATTATTTTTTTTGACGAGACTTCATAAGCTCATAAATTAATTTTTGATCTTCTTTAGGCATAGAAAAAAATTGATCTAGTACATCAGATGATTGATCATTAAACCCGTTTGTTTCCTTTGGATTTTTATCATTTTCTTTTACTTCATGACCAAAAACAACCCAATCTATAGGTAAATCCAAAACCTGTGCCAAACTGTGAAGATATCGAGGTTGGCGCGCCTTACCTTTTTCAGCCTGTTGAATAGCTTGTTGCGTTGTACCAGATTTATCCGCAAGCTCGGCTTGAGATAAGTTATGATGGGCACGTATATATTTAAGACGTTCTGACAATTTTGGCATTTTTCTATAATCCATGACTTTAAAATACACAAAAAAACTTGTATTTTCATGACAATTTATCTTGTAAATACTCAGTAAATCTTGTAATATCTTGTTAATGAAGATAGATATCTACAAAAATCATAATATTTCAGCACGTTTAGAGCATGTATTGAAACAGCTAGAAATCACAACAAGTTCTGCTAAACAGAACCTAAAAACACCTGCGCATGGTGGGGAAGACGGAAAAAAGGCGAAAGATTTTCCCCGCATTTAAGATAACTTTTAAATCGGCCTTTCAAATTTCTTCCGCTCTTCTTCTATTCTGTCACGACAACAACAACCTTCTATATGATCATTCACAATGCCCATAGATTGCATGAAGGCATAACACGTCGTAGGACCAACAAATGACCAACCGCGTTTTTTTAAATCTTTCGATAAAGCAACAGATTTGGCAGATTGAGTAATTTGAGAAAGCGTTTTGTAATTAATTTTTGTAGGCCTATCTTTTTTCTTTGGTTCATATTGCCAAATATAAGCAGAAAATGATCCATACTCTTTAATAATTTCCTGAACACGTGCGGCGTTATTAATAGTGGATACAATTTTTCCACGATGTCGAATAATTCCAACATCTTTAACAAGTCGTTCAATATCTGTATCGGAGTATTTTACAATTTTTTTATAATTAAAATTATCAAAGGCATTTCTAAAATTTTCTCGCTTTCGTAGAATTGTCAGCCAACTTAAGCCCGATTGAAATCCTTCTAAGATTATTTTTTCAAATAACTGCCTATCGCTATTAACAGGGCATCCCCACTCTTCGTCATGATATTTGATATATTCATCAATATCACCATGCCACCAACAACGTGATTTATTATCCGAACCTATTATTAAACCATCATCAGGAATGTTCATTATTAATAATCATTGGCAAGTTCAAGAAACTTTTTACATGCTTTAGCATCGCGCTTGAAAGCTTCGCGCTCCGCTTCATCATTAGGTGCCGCACCATGCAATTCTTCATTATAAACTTCACCACGGTACAGTTCTTCTAAATAACTCGCTTCAAAAATCTCCTGTGGCTCTATTTCACCTTCTGAAAAAGCGAGAGCTAAAACAAGCGATCCACTTAATGACATCATAATATGAAGCACTGTAAAATAAGCGTCGTCTAAACTTTCAATATAATTCCAAACACGTTTATGGGTGCCCTCATCCTGTTTAATGGCATCTATATTTTTTGTTGTATAAAGTGACACTTCAAAATGATTTTCAAACCATTTAACCCACTGCCCCCATACTTCTTTATGCAGCTTTGCTATGGATTCTGGCTCCTTAGCCCAATAACATATTAAATCTGTATCTAAGTAACGCATACAACTTTGGGTTATGGCTTCTCGATCACGAATCTTATCAATTGATGTTGTCAAAATTTGTGTTAAAGGCATAGTTTCAGGTTTAACTTTTTCTTCTTGCTCTGCCCATTCCAAAACAATAGCATCTGCTAAACTTTTAGTTGGTGCTAATAAATCTTGACCTAATGACGTACTAACCGCCTTACCGTCTAGTTGAATAACATAACCATCATTTGTTTTTTTGTGGGAAACCAATTTGTAAAAACGCTTCATCATAATCTTAGTTCTCATTCTCTAAATATTTATCACAACTATCTAATTTTTCTTCAGTCCAAACACAACTCAATGGATTATCTAATTGATATTTACTTTTCTGGACTAAATTATATTCTTTTGCCTTAGACTTTGTTGCGCTTTTTGAAAATACAGTGTTTTCAAGCCTTACACTCGTAAAATTTTTATTCAAAGTAGCATTAACTTGATATTGACCTATTTGTAAGGAAAACGGGACCTTTGAAGGTACAGAATAGTTATATTTTCCTGCTTCTAATTCAGCTTCAAAATACACTTTTTTGCCGCCGTAGGTGCCATTTACAACTAAAAATGATCCGTACTGATCCGGACCATTTTTATTAATTATTTCTGATGATGAAACAAATATTTCCTTTGGTCCAATCATACCCGCATTTGCGTGTAAATTTTCAAGAAAAAAACTATTAATTTTTTTACTATTAAAAAACATACTTGAAAATGGAGAGTTAATATTAATTTTTTCAATTTCTAAATCAATAACTGCTGCATTGTGTAAATTATGAATAGTAACGTCACGTGCATCAATCACAAAATTTGGAAAAAACTTTATTTCTTCTAATGTACCTATTGTTGCATTTCGATTGGTAGCTTTTGATAGATATTCTTCAAATCCTTGTCTTAACGGATTTGGGTAACGCTCAACTAATTTTAAAGCTGCAATTAAAATAGCGCTAATAATCATAAGGATTACAGGAATACGAAAAAAAATTAATTTCATTAATTTACGACGGCAAACTCTTTTCTCTTCAGACATTTTAAACCTTTTTAATATCGTCAAACGCATTGTAATTTGAATTAACATCAAAGCCGAAAGATTTCCAACTTTCTTTTAAATCGTCTGCCAATGGTGCTTGAATTTCAATTATTTTCTTCGTTTTTGGGTGTTTAAATCGAATAGAATGGGCATGAAGATGGACACGCTTAACATGATCCATGCCTTCCAAAAAGGCCTCCTGCCCACCATATTTACCATCGCCTAAAATAGGGCAACCCATATGTGCGGCATGAACGCGAATTTGATGGGTGCGGCCAGTTCTGGGCCAAAATGCAACAAAAGCTAGTTGTTTATGTGCACGCTCAACAACATCAAAAAGTGTTGATGAACGTAAACCATCTTCCGCATCAACCACCATTTTTTCATTACCCATACCACCAGCCTTAAGTATAGGCGCACGAATTTCACCATTATTCATTTCAGGGGCGGGTACAGTTAAGGCCCAATAAATTTTACGAATTTCTCGACCTTGAAAAATTTTTCCCATGTCCCGTGCCATGTTTGATGATCCCGCCAACAATAAAACGCCAGATGTATCTTTATCTAAACGATGGACAAGTCGTGGACGTACGCCATCCTTTTCTACCAACGCATCCAACATACCATCAATATGACGATTAATATTTGTACCGCCTTGCGTTGCAATACCTGCGGGTTTATTCAGCGCAATAATATCGCCATCATTATAAATAACGAGAGATTGAATAAAAGCAGCATCGTGTTCACTGATACCTTCTTTTTCTTCATGTTTTTTATCTTCCATCGGTGGAATACGAACAGATTGCCCTACGGCAATTCGTGTAGCAGCTTTTACACGTTTACTATCAATACGTATCTGCCCACTTCGCATTAATTTTTGTAACAAACCAAAAGGTGTACCCCTTAAGTGTTTCTGCAAAAAACGGTCAAGGCGTTGCCCATCCTCATCTTCTGACACTTCAATATGATAAACCCCACTCATGATAAAACCGCCCGAATAATCATCATGCCTATCATAAGTGCAAAAATTGAAAGAATAATTGAGGCCATTATATATCCCATAGCGGCCATAGAAGCACCACGCTCCCACAATGTTATAACATCAAGTGAAAAAGCTGAAAAAGTTGTAAATCCGCCTAACAAACCAACCGTCAAGAAAGCCCGAATTTCCTGCGATGGACTCCAATTTAATGCAAGATAGGTAACCAACACCCCCATAACAAAAGAACCAATAACATTAACCGTTATTGTGCCCCATGGAAAATTAGGGCCAAAAAAATTGAGTGTTATCATTCCAACAAAATGACGTAACACTGATCCAATCGCACCACCAGCGGCGATTGCTAAAATCATATTCATGTGTTTGCTGCTTTCTTTTGTCTTAACTTTGCCCAATAATCGAGGCGCTTTTTTATATCGCGTTCAAACCCTCGCTCAACAGGCTCATAAAAATTTTGTCGTTGCATGTCATCAGGAAAATAATTTTGTCCCGAAAAACCATTCACTGTATCAGGATCATACTCATATCCAGCACCATAACCCAAATCTTTCATCATCGATGTAGGCGCATTTAAAATATGAGCAGGTGGCATTAATGACCCTGTTTTTCTTGCTGCACTCACCGCCTGATTATAAGCAACGTAACCCGCATTCGATTTAGGTGCCGTGGCAAGATAGATTAAGGCTTGCGCCAACGCAAGTTCCCCCTCTGGTGAACCTAAACGTTCATACGTTTCCCATGCCGCAGTACATTGCGTTAAAGCAGCCGGGTCTGCCAAACCAATATCTTCCACTGCCATACGGGTAAAGCGTCGTGCCAAATATTTTGGGTCTTCTCCACCCTCCAGCATCCGCGCAAACCAATAGAGAGCAGCGTCTACGTCCGATCCACGAACTGATTTATGGAGCGCACTTATTAAATTATAATGGCTGTCATCCCCTTTATCATAAACAGGTGCACGACGTTGTAGAATTTCACTTAATGATTCACTGTCTAATATTGTTTCTTCTTCAGCAATTTGTTCAACCATTGTTAGCAAATATCGTCCATCCCCATCTGCTAAAGCTTTTAATGTCTGCCTTGCATCCTTAGTCAAAGATAAATCATGACTGATTTCCTTTTCAGCACGCACTAACAATTTTTCCAACGCATCATCATCAAGACGTTTTAAAACCATAACTTGGCAACGAGAAAGTAACGCGGCATTTAATTCAAAAGATGGGTTTTCAGTTGTGGCACCAATCAAAATAATTGTGCCGTCCTCCATGACAGGTAAAAAAGCATCTTGTTGCGATTTATTAAAACGATGAATTTCATCTACAAATAATAATGTACCCTGCCCTGATTGTCTTCGTGCCCGCGCAGCCTCAAAAACTTTTTTAAGATCCCCAACACCAGAAAATATCGCTGAAAGCTGTTCAAAATGATAATCTGTATGATCGGCTAAAATACGAGCAATAGTGGTTTTGCCACATCCTGGTGTTCCCCAAAATACAAGAGAAGATAGGCGTTTGACGTCCAACATACGGGTTAATTGCCCTGCTTCCCCAACCAAATGGTCTTGACCTGCAATTTCTTCTAAAGCTTTAGGCCGTAAACGATCAGCCAACGGACGCGGCGCGTCCGATTCCATATTGGCTGCTTGAAAAAGACTAGAGCTCATAAATAGTAAATTAAAGGCTCTTTATTATAAAGCCAAGCGTTTATCTTATAACAATGCGATTTTGATGGCCATTACGCTCGACAGTAATACCAAAAGCATCTTTGTTTTTAGCGTTAACAAGCTCTTTTTGTAAGCCCTTGATGCTTGAAATCTTAACGTCATTAATGGCAAGAATGACATCACCAACACTCACAATACGACGTGCTCGCGTTTTACGACTAACTTCTAAAACAACGATGGCTTCTCTATCTGTATTTAATCCTAGCTCAACACCCACACGCGGATTTAAATTTCCCACTGTTACACCATTTAACGGGTTAGCCCCTTCTATCTTGGTTGCTTGACGCGGCGGATTTTCAGGTGGTTGCATCGCTTCCATTCGTAAAGTAATTACTTTGCCACGTCGAATAACATCCAAGTCAGCCTTTTCTCCTAAAGGCACAGTTGCCAAACGAAATTTCATCTCTGCGGGGTCATTAACAATACGGCCATTAATGGCTGTGATTACATCACCCACTTTTAGCCCTGCCTTTTGAGCAGGGCTTGCTTTATGAAGAGATGAAACCAAAACACCCAATGCTTTATCTAAATCTAAGGACGATGCAATATCACGCGTAACAGCTTGTCCATTCACACCAATCCAAGGACGCACTGCCCCCGCATTGGTTGCCCCAGATTTTTCAGCTGCAATGACTGATTGTACCATCTCAGAAGGTATAGCAAAGCCAATGCCCAATGAACCACCTGAGCGAGAATATATCGCTGTATTCAAGCCAATGACACTGCCATCCATGGCGACCAGCGGCCCGCCAGAGTTTCCTGGATTAATAGCCGCATCTGTTTGGATAAAAAAGTTAAAGTCATTTATGTTTAATGAAGATCGTGCCAACGCAGAGACAATTCCACTTGTAACCGTCTGCCCAACACCAAATGGATTACCAATGGCTAAGACAATATCACCAACTTCTAAATTTTCACTTGGCTTAAGACGTGCAGAAGGTAGGCGCTCACCTTTTGTATCAACGCGTAAAATTGCTAAGTCTGTTTTCTCGTCAGATAGCGAAATTTTTGCATCAAACTCACGACCATCATTTAAAACTACGGAAATTTCTTGCGCCCCTTTCACAACATGGGCATTCGTTACAAGAACTCCTTCAGCATCAACAATTAGACCTGTCCCAAGTGAACTTTCAATCTGTTGACGGTTTAAACCTCTAAAATTTCCACCAAAAAATTGTTCAAAAAATGGATCTTCACCAAATGGGCTAACGCTTCGCGTTACGACACGCTTCGTATAAATATTAACAACAGCGGGAGATACTTGTTTTACCAATGGTGAATATGAAAGCGTAACTTGTTCACGATTATCAGGAACCTGACGGCTTTGCGTGTAAGCTTCAGGCGCAAAAGCACCTAAACCAATTAAAACAAGTAAGACTGAAAATATTTTTAAGGCTTTAATCATCATAGCGAGGAATCTAATAACAAAGTACGGCAAGCTCAAGTCTGAAATTGGTCAGAATTAAGACAGTATATTTTCATTGATTTTTACCGCTATTCCCCTTATTTCTCATAAGTATGAAGAAAACGATTTCAGACCTGCAAAACTCGCCAACGCCGCTTGTCTGTCTAACGGCTTACACAGCACCCATGATGGCAATAATGGATAAGCATTGTGACCTTGTCTTGGTAGGAGATAGCGTTTCTATGGTTCTTTACGGCGAAGACAGTACACAAAAGGCAGATATGGAAATGATGGTACGTCATGGCCACGCTGTTTCTAAAACTGCTCAAAAAGCCTTTGTAATTGTTGATATGCCTTATGGATCATACGAAAATGATGCTGTTGAAGCACTTAAAAATGCACAAATTATTATGGATAAAACGGGTTGTGATGGCATTAAACTTGAAGGCGGCAAAGACCAAGCCTCTACAATCCAATATTTAACCAGTAACGATATTCCCATTATGGGACATATTGGCCTGCTTCCACAATCTGTTAACGATATTAAGGACTATAAAGTACAGGGTCGAATTGAGTCCGAAGCCAAAGCCTTAATGAATGATGCAAAGGCTGTTGAAGAGGCAGGTGCCTTTGGCATAGTGATTGAAGCTGTCCCTGAACCTCTAGCCGCAGCCATTACAGCATCGGTTAATATTCCCACCATTGGTATTGGAGCATCCAATGTGTGTGATGGCCAAATATTAGTGAGTGAGGATATGTTAGGTCTATCTTTAGGCCGTTCACCCAAATTTGTGAAACAATATGCAAATATTGGACAACAGATTGAGCAATCTATCAAACAGTATGTCAGTGATGTGCAATCCCGGGCTTTTCCTGCGGCTGAAAACACATATAAGGCCAAAAAGCAGAATGAATTAAAAAAGGCTTCATAAGGTTCTTGTCTAGTTCATTCTAATTATCTATATATTCTTACTACTTTCCTACTTTCTGACTAACAAAAGGGTTTTTAAATGTCATCAGCTGTTGAACAACTTGCAAAGAATGCAAACTGGGGAGCCTTCTCAAAAGCAACCGAGCTTAAGCAACGAATTTTATTCGTTGTCGGTGCGCTTGTTATCTATCGTTTAGGAACTTATATCCCTGTACCTGGCATTGACCCTATCATCTGGAAAGAAATCTATTCCCAAAAAGGTGGCGGTATTTTGGACATGCTGAACATGTTCTCTGGTGGTGCGTTATCTCGTATGACAATTTTTGCGCTGAACATCATGCCTTATATTTCGGCTTCTATTATCATGCAGCTAGCCGCTGCTATGTCTCCCAATCTTGAAAAACTTAAAAAAGAAGGTGAATCTGGTCGTATGAAAATCAACCAGTACACGCGTTACTTAACGGTGTTGTTAGCATCTGTACAAGCTTACGGTTTGGCTGTTGGACTTGAAGGCATGCAAAGCTCTGCTGGTGCCGCTGTTATTGACCCTGGTCTTTTCTTCCGTGCCTCAACCGTTATTACAATTGTTGGTGGTACTATTTTCTTGATGTGGCTCGGCGAACAAATCACACAACGCGGTATCGGAAATGGTATCTCTCTTATTATCTTTGCTGGTATTGTTGCGGAACTACCACGTGCTATTGCTTCAACCTTGGAGCTTGGTCGTCAAGGCCAGTTTAACTTGATTGAACTGCTTGCTTTGGTCGCTATGATTGTTGGTGTTATCGTTATAATTGTTTACTTTGAACGCGCTCAACGCCGTGTTGTTGTACAATACCCTAAACGTCAACAAGGCAATCAGATGCAAATGGGACAACAAAATCATATCCCTTTAAAACTAAACACTTCTGGCGTTATTCCGCCAATCTTCGCATCATCTTTATTGTTGCTTCCTTTAACAATTGTTGGTTTTAGCGGTGCTGATGGCGGAGATTTCACAGCCTCTATTGCCCGTTACCTTCAACACGGACAGCCTATCTATATGCTGTTATACGGTGGTCTAATTATGTTCTTTGCTTTTTTCTATACGGCAATTGTTTTCAATCCAGAAGAAAATGCAGATATGCTACAAAAACATGGTGGCTTTGTTCCTGGTATGCGACCTGGCAAAAGTACGTCAGATTACCTTGATTATGTTCTAACGCGCATTACAACTGTTGGAGGATTTTATCTGGTCTTTATCTGTTTATTGCCTGAATTTATGATTTCAAAATATAGTATGCCGTTTTATTTTGGTGGAACATCACTGCTTATTGTTGTGACAGTTACAATGGATACAGTAGCGCAAATCCATTCCCATTTGATTGCTCATCAATATGAAGGTTTAATCAAGAAATCTAAGTTACGTGGAACTGGCAGACAACGTAGAAGATAAAAAGGATTCATCATGTCTTTTAATGTAATTTTCTTTGGTCCCCCTGCCGCAGGTAAAGGCACGCAAGCCAAAATTATAGAAACAAAATATGGTTTAAAGCAGCTTTCTACGGGTGATATGCTGCGCGCGCAAATTGCTGAAGGCACAACTCTAGGCAAACAAGCTAAAGAAATTATGGATGCAGGAAAACTGGTTTCTGATGAAATTGTGATTGGCATGATTGCCGATAACATGGAAAAAAATCCACAGGCCAAAGGCTTCATCTTTGACGGCTTTCCCCGTACCAACACACAAGCGCAGGCTCTTGATACTATGCTAAAAGAACGTGGAGAAAAAATTAATCTTGTCCTTGAGCTTCAGGTCGATGACGAGGCTCTTTTAGAGCGCATTAAAAAACGAGCAATTGAAGAAGGCCGTTCCGATGATACCGTGGACGCTATGAAAGTACGTTTAGAACAATATAGAGACTATTCTGCTGTTGTCTTACCCTATTACCAGGCACAAGAGGCAGTCATCACCATTGACGGTATGCGCCCCGTAGAAGAAGTAACCATGCAGGTTGAAGCTATTCTAGCGGATGATATTGCCGCTTAAATTACCCTAAAATAGCTATTGACTTATAAGGCATAATTCCTATAATGCGGCCAATCTGAAGCCTCTAGCTAGTTTGCAGTGCTTATCAAAAGCACGGAAATATTAGGGTTTTGGTGGTTAAGGAACCGGCATTACGGTTCTGATTGAAATGATCAAACTTTGAAAAGGAGCAAACATGGCCCGTATCGCAGGTGTAAACGTCCCTGACCGTAAGCCAGTATGGATCGCATTAACGTCAATTTATGGTATTGGCCGTAAATTTTCTCATGATATCTGTGCCACAACCGGAATTGACCCAACACGCAGAATGAATGAGCTTAGTGAAGATGAGCTAAACCAAATTCGTACTGAAGTTGATTCAGACAAATATAAAATCGAAGGTGACCTTCGCCGTGAAGTTTCTATGAACATTAAACGTTTAATGGATATGGCTTGTTACCGTGGCTTACGTCACCGTAAACACCTACCTGTTCGTGGACAAAGAACAAAAACAAATGCCCGTACCCGTAAAGGTCCGGCCAAACCAATCGCTGGTAAAAAGCCGGTTGGTAAATAACGGCTAGACGAAAAGGAACAAAATCATGGCAAAACCATCAGCTAAAGTAGCAAAGAAAAAAGTTAAAAAGAATATTACGTCCGGCGAAGCCCATGTAAATTCTAGCTTTAATAACACAATCATCACAATTACAGATGCCCAAGGAAACGCAGTTTCATGGTCTTCTGCAGGAATGATGGGTTTTAAAGGTTCTCGTAAATCAACACCATATGCCGCACAAATGGCCGCCGAGGACGCAGGTCGTAAAGCGCAAGAACATGGTATGAAAGAATTAGATGTAAAAGTAAAAGGGCCTGGTTCAGGTCGTGAGTCAGCTCTTCGTGCTTTAAGCTCTATTGGATTTACGATTAAATCTATTAAAGATATTACCCCTATTCCACATAATGGCGCACGCCCACCAAAACGTCGTCGCGTGTAATTAATTAGAAGTAAGATTTCACAAGTTTGAAAGGATAAGACTTTGATATACAAAAATTGGCAAGAATTGATTAAACCTTCAAAAGTAGAAGTTGGTCACGGATCTAACTCACAAGTTAACGGCAAAATTATTGCAGAACCATTAGAACGTGGTTTTGGTTTAACATTAGGAAATGCACTTCGTCGTATTCTCTTATCATCTCTACAAGGAGCTGCTGTTACAGCAATCCAAATTGATGGCGTTTTGCATGAATTCTCTTCTATCGAAGGTGTTCGCGAAGATGTAACCGATATCGTATTGAATGTTAAAGCGATTGCGGTTCGTATGCATGTTGAAGGCCCTAAAAAAATGCGTCTTAATGCTGAAGGTCCTTGCGAGGTAACTGCAGGTATGATTGAAGCGGGTGCAGACATTGAAATTATGAACCCAGACCTTGTGATTTGTACCCTTGATAAAGGTGCTAAATTAAACATGGAAATGACAGTGAATACAGGTAAAGGCTATCGTCCTGCGGCTCAAAACCGTCCTGAAGAATGCCCTGTTGGTCTTATCCCTGTTGATAGTGTTTTCTCTCCAGTACGTAAGGTTTCTTATGAAGTTGAAGATACACGCGTTGGGCAAATTACAGACTACGATAAACTAACTCTTCAAATTGAAACAAATGGCGTTATTTCACCAGAAGATTCAGTCGCATTTGCCGCACGCATCTTACAAGATCAATTGCAAGTATTTGTTAACTTTGACGAGCCTGAAACAGCGTCTGAAAAAGACGAAGCGGATGAGTTACCATTCAACCGTAACCTTCTTCGTAAAGTTGAAGAATTAGAGTTGTCAGTTCGTTCAGCAAATTGCTTGAAAAATGACAACATTATTTACATCGGTGATCTGGTTCAAAAAAGCGAAAGCGATATGCTCCGTACGCCAAATTTCGGTCGTAAATCATTGAACGAAATTAAGGAAGTCCTAACCAACATGGGTATCCATTTGGGTATGCAGGTTGAAGGATGGCCACCAGAAAATATTGAAGAACTAGCAAAGAAACTGGACGACCCTTTTAGTGCATAATCTTCAATAAACACTTTTAGTCGTTCAGCTTTATTTTCTGACTAGGCATGAACGATGATGGGTAGATTTACTACCTGAGGAGTGAATAACGACGTCAGAGAATAAAAATGGATGACTAAAAATGAAACACGGCATCAAACAAAGAAAATTAAACAGAACCTCTCCTCACCGTCAGGCGATGTTTGCTAACATGGCGGCGGCTCTTGTAAAGCATGAGCAAATTACGACGACCTTGCCTAAAGCAAAAGATCTACGTCCCTTCGTGGAAAGATTAATTACGCTAGGTAAAAAAGGCGGTCTTGCCAATGAGCGTATTGCAATGAGCCGTATGCGTGATCAAAGCCAAATTAGAAAGCTTTTTGATACACTTGGTGAGCGTTACAAAACTCGTGAAGGCGGTTATATCCGTATCATGAAAGCTGGCTTCCGTTATGGTGACAATGCGCCAATGGCTGTTGTTGAGCTTGTTGATCGTGATGAGAGTGCCAAAGGTCTAGATAGTGGTTCTATCTTTGATAATGAAGATGAAATCATCGAAGAAGAAATTGAAGAAAAAGCAGCACCAAAAAAGAAAAAAGCCGCTGTTGCTTAACAATAACTTCTATAATATTTATTAAAGCGGGCTTTTCAGTCCGTTTTTTTATGCCTATATGGCTTCAGGAAAATCATTAGCAGAATCTTTTTCTTGTGCCAAAAATTCATTTCGGCGTGCTAACGTTTCATACCATTCTTGTGCTTCACGATCCTTAAAGAAACTCGCCTCTGGTGCCAAATTTTTCACAGCATCTTCAACCTGCTTTAAACTAACACGAAAAAATTCCTTACGTGTGTTTGTAACATTAACACGATACTCTTCAAACTCCCTATGTAACGCCGATTCTAAAGCGGGTGCCTCATCAGAATAAATCATAGCATGCGTATCAAATCCAAATGGAACACTAGCATCACCAAGTTCTTTTACACGGTCATCGGGCTCTAACCTTCTAGTTAGGCCAATTTTGACAATGTCTTCACCAAAAGAGCCTATATTCGAAATAATATAAACATAGCCAGACTTCGTCATTTCAGCCATTGCTCTCGCCCGCTCACTTATCGCTTGTGCGGCCTCTAACGCCGCTTCAAGTTCAGCAATCTTAGACTCATCAATACCTACTTCTTTACGCGCTTTTTCAAGCAACAACTGATATTTTTTCTCTTCTTTTTCGGCTGCAACAGCTTCTGCTAATAATTTTTTCTCTTCTCGATCAGCTCGTGCTAACTCAGTACGCTCTTCTTTTTCTAATTTTAGACGTTCACGATACTCATGAGTTGCATGTAACTCGTCAATTTTGAGAACAATATAGTCTTCATTCACACTTAAATTCATTGAAGAATTAGAGCTATTTATTTGTTTTGCAGAATTAAGAATGCGTTTTTCCATCGCAACAACATTATTCCACCGTGTATTTGCTATAGCCGCCTCACATTCATTATTGAATGCCCGCATGGTCAGGCGTACCTGCCTATTAACCATTGTTTGACCTTTAGATCGACTACCGTCAACAGTCCAGTCAGAGGGGCAAATAGCTGATTTTTTATCAGAAACCATTTTCTTCTGATTCTCTCTAATTTCTTTTATTTTGTCCCTATACTCTTCGCTATCATTAAACTCAAAGTGTGGTTCATAAATACCAAGCTCTACAAAAGATAGACGCTCATTATAAATTGCAACCTCTTTTCTTAATTCATCTAACTTTTGACGTTTCTCACTATAATCAGAACGAACCCCTTCTATTTTACTCTGAATTTCCTTTAATTCTTTTTGAAGCACTTTTGCTTCATCTTCTATTGAAATAATAGGAGCATATTTGTCTCTTAAATCCTCCAATTCTTCAGACTTTTTTCTTAGACCCTCCAATTCTTTTTTGAGTTCTTTAATTCTACCTACCAATGAGATTTTAGAATCATTTTTGTTACTCATCTCTTCAAATTCATTAGAAATGAATTTGAATTTTTTGAATAATTTAATAAACACGATAGTAAAAATAAACGGAGAAACCATCCAAATAATTAAAAAAGCAGTCCAATAATCCATAGCTTTCTCCTCAAATTAAAATTTATTCTATTCTTATAATTTCACCATGTTGTACACAATTAGAAGAAGCCAAATCAAGAAACAGAGCTGTAATATCTTCCGGTGCAGGCAGAGTCATAGGATCTTCTCCGGGCATAGCCGAGGCACGCATATCTGTGCGGACAGCACCGGGATCAATAATATTCACCCGTAAATTACTTTGTTCATTTTCAGCGGCATAAACACGCGCCATAGATTCCAACGCCGCCTTTGAAATAGAGTATGTTCCCCAATAAGCACGACCTTTTACAACGCCCTTACTGGTAGAAACAAAAATAACCCGACCTGCTTCTGATTTTTGAAGTAAGGGATCAAGCGTTTTTATTAACCTGAAATTTGCATTTAAATTTACATCCATGACATGTTGAAATTCACGCGTACTTATTTGCGGTAAAGGCCCTAATGTTCCTAATAATCCAGCATTTCCAACAAAAATATCAAGCTTGCCAAATTTTTGATATAAAATCTGTCCTAGTTTTTCTAAATCATCAAGCTTCATTAAATCAAACGGCATAAGGGTAGCCTGCCCCCCTATTGCACGAATTTCATCATCAATTTTTTCAAGTGCAGATTTATTTCGCGCTATAAGAATAACATGCGCGCCAGCTTTAGCATAAGCCTTGGCTATAGAAGCCCCAATACCTTTTGAGGCACCTGTAATAAGGGCAATTTTTCCTGTTAAATCTATCTTAGACATATAGCTAGCTCTTAAAAATTTTCACTGACATCTGTCAGTTCAACTTTATTATCATTTCCGTTTTTGGCCTTATCATTTCGAAGTCCTTCTATATGATTAAGGTATGCTTCATCAATATCGCCCGTTATATATTTTCCGTTAAAAACAGAACAATCAAATTTATGTTGGTCAACCACTTCATCACTAGGGACAACAGCACGGATTAAATCTTTTAAATCTTGGAAAAACAATCTGTCTGCTCCAATTTCTTTTTCAATTTCTTTTTCTGTTTTATCATGGGCAACAAGCTCTGACTTAACGGGCATATCGATGCCATAAACGTTAGGATAACGAATTGGTGGTGCCGCAGAAGCAAAATATACTTTTTTAGCTCCAGCTTTACGTGCCATATCAACAATTTGTTGACTGGTCGTACCACGAACTATTGAATCATCAACAAGTAAAACATTTTTATCTTTAAACTCTAATTCAAGCGGATTGAGTTTTTGTTTAACTGATTTTTTACGCTCCACTTGGCCTGGCATAATAAATGTACGACCAATATAACGATTTTTAACAAAACCTTCGCGATACTTTATACCCAGACGAACAGCAAGTTCCATAGCACTAGGACGACTTGATTCCGGAATTGCAATCACAACGTCAATATCATGATCTGGCCATTCACGTAAAATTTTATCGGCCAAATATTCTCCCATACGAACGCGTGCTTTATAAACAGAGCTTCCATCAATAATAGAATCTGGACGAGCAAAATAAACAAGTTCAAAAATACACGGCGTAAATTCGCGTTTCATTTTAGGAAGATGCGATGATTGATTACCATTTCCATCAATATAAATAATTTCACCTGGCCCTAAATCACGAACAATTTCAAAGCCAAGTGCATCAAGGGCTACGCTTTCAGAAGCCATCATATATTCGGTTTTACCATCTTCTGTTTTACGTTCCCCATAAATAAGAGGGCGTATACCGTTAGGATCTCTAAACCCGACAAGTCCATGCCCAGCAATGTTTACTACAACGGCATAAGCCCCACGACAACGTTTATGTAATCCTTCAACCGCAGAAAAGATATCTTCTTTTTTTAAATTAAACTTATTCTGAGATTGAAGCTCATGTGCCAAAATATTTAAAAGTACTTCAGAATCTGAATTTGTATTTAAATGGCGGTGATCGGCTTCAAACAACTCTTGCGCAAGCTGTTCATGGTTCGTCAAATTGCCATTATGCGACAGAACAATTCCATAAGGAGAATTCACGTATAAAGGTTGCGATTCAGTATTAGAAGCACTGCCTGCCGTAGGGTAGCGCACATGGCCAATTCCAATATTACCGCAAAGTTCTTTCATATGGCGCGTATGAAATACATCACGCACTAAACCATTACTTTTTCTAAGATAAAATTTTCCGTTGTCTTCCGTCGCTATACCTGCGGCATCTTGCCCGCGATGTTGTAAGACGGTTAATGCATCATAAATGTCTTGATTAACCGGTTGATGTCCAAATATCCCAACTATACCGCACATAATTTTTCTCTTTTATTCATCAAGGGCCGGTTTTTCAAAAAGATTTTCAAGTTGATCACGTTGTTCTTCTTTATAACCTGTTTCTGGTTTAGTTTCTGTAGGTTTGTTTTCTGACTTGTTCTTCTTATCTTCAAGAAAATCATTTTCTAAAAGTTTTTGCTTAATGGTATTTACTGATGCATCATTAGCCTTGTCTTTTACGTCATCAGATGATGGAAGAAATGTTGCAATGTACGCCGAGGTTTTCTCAATATAATAATGTGTTTTACTATTGGCAAAAAATTCTGTTTTAGATTCTTGTTCCATCAATAAATGAAAAGGAAGATAAAGTAAGCTGAGTAGAATAATGGCACGAACAATACCAAATATAACACCGAGAGTACGATCAATCGGCCCTAAGCCAAGTACTTTTGCTGCACTTGCCGTAAAATGACTAATAACCGAAACAATAATAACAACAGCAATAAAAATCGCAGCGTAGGCACAAACATCAGCCACAATATTCATAGGAATAATATCGAATAGCTTCTCAATTTTTTCAGGATCTTCATTAACATCCAGCCACTTATCAAAAGTAGGTGATAATTTTGGACCGAAGAAAACTGCTGTAAAAAATCCAGCAACAACGCCAGCAATTGTAAGGACTTCGCGGATAAAACCACGAAGAAAAGAAATTATAGCGGAAATGAGCACCACCGCTCCGACAACAATATCAATAATCATGGGCTACTTTTACGGAATTTAGTGCGTTATTACAAGCATTTAGTTTATGCCGCCCGCAATTGAGTAGAAAAAAGAGATACCAAATCATCAAGATGGTCTATCTGGCGAACAGTTAAGGGATAACCGCCCTTTTTGCCCTCTTTATTCTTACGTTTTGGAGGGGCAGGAATCATCGCTTGCTCAAAACCTAACTTAGCGGCTTCTTTAATACGGACATCAGGTTGGGATACGGTTCGTATTTCCCCTGATAACCCAACCTCCCCAAAAAATACTGTATTACCTTGAACAGGCTTTCCTGTCTGAGAACTGATGAGAGCCGCTGCCACCGCCAAGTCCGCAGCAGGTTCAGAAATACGGATACCACCAGCAATATTTAGGAAAATATCACAATCAGAAAGCGTAACACCACACCGAGCCTCTAATACGGCCAAAACCATAGCCAAACGATTTGAATCCCAGCCAATGACGGCGCGGCGCGGATTACCCAGCGCAGATGGCGCAACCAAAGCCTGTACCTCGACCAAAACAGGACGTGTCCCTTCCAGACCAGCAAGCACCGCACTACCCGCAACATGTTCCTGACGTTGCGCTAAAAACAGCTCAGATGGATTAGCCACCTCAACCAGCCCCTCCTGTGCCATTTCAAAAACACCAATTTCATCAGTAGGGCCAAAACGATTTTTAACGGTGCGTAGAATTCGGAATTGATGTCCCCTATCCCCTTCAAAATAAAGAACGGCATCCACCAAATGCTCAAGAACACGCGGCCCCGCAATTTGTCCATCTTTGGTGACATGACCCACAAAGAGAATGCAAATGCCCCGACGTTTAGCAACACGGATGAGTTCTTGCGCGGATGTTCTAACTTGAGTCACCGTCCCTGGCGCACTTTCAACTGTATCTACATACATGGTTTGAATGGAATCAATCACGAGAATATCTGGCGCACTGGCGGAATCATCAACACTGGCGATGATATCACGGACAGAGGTCGCAGAGGCGAGCTCCACTGGCGCATTATCCAGCCCCAAACGTTGCGCACGAAGGCGAACTTGGTCAACCGCCTCCTCTCCCGACACATAAAGACATTTCTTACCAGACAAAGCGAGCTTGCAGACCACTTGCAAAAGAAGCGTCGATTTACCAATCCCAGGGTCACCGCCGATAAGCAGCGCAGAACCGTTCACAAGACCGCCACCAGTAACACGATCAAATTCCGCCAACCCCGTCACATGACGGGGTTTTTTCTCGGATGTGTTGTCTTTTAACGGGACAAAATTAATAGAATTACCTTTGCGTTTATTACCCAACCCTTTAGGCGCAGAGGACTCAACTATTTCTTCGGTAATGGTATTCCATTCATTGCAGGACTCACATTTTCCCGACCATTTGGATGTCACCGCACCGCAAGATTGGCAATGATATTGTCTTGATGATTTAGCCATAAACACTCCTATCAGTTTGATCGTATTTTTGGGAGGGGGGGGGTGCCATTTCCCACAATCTAGACTTGGTTTTTAAGGGAGTAAGTCTAGATTTTGCTCTCGTTTTTGAAGTAAGCCTTTGATTTAAAATCATACTGAAAAGGAGACTTACTTTTTTGAAAAAAATTTTTTCTATCAGTTCGTTTGTCACAACCAAAGCCAAAAACATTCCCATGATGATAGAATATTTGATTTCAGTCATAATGCCGAACCGATAATAGAATGACATGATTCCCTCCTCGCCTTAAACAAAGCGATAGAGAAGATAGGTCATGAAACTGGAGCTGATGAGATAAATAATCATAAAAAGAACATAACGTGAATACAAGAACATTACAAGAACTTTTATTTAATTTATAGATAAGCCGTTTACGGTGGGGAACATCGTAAACGGCTTATCGTAAAGTTACACCTTCTATTGCTGCTATGCTTTGCAGTATTGAAACTATATTAAGAAAACAACGCCTATACAGCAACAAAATAATATTATATAAAATTAGACTGTAACCGAATTTTATACGAAAATGGAGTGATTATGGACCTTATAACTCCCTCACAATGCCGCGCCGCACGTGGTTTGCTCAATTGGAGCCAGCCTGAACTCGCCAAAAAATGTGGTATGCATGTCCAAACCATCAGTGCGTTTGAACATGAGACAGGCACACCAACGAAGACCACATTAGAGAAGATTAGGATTGCCCTCAAAAATGCAGGCGTTGTTTTTACTGAACAGGGAGGGGTTAATCCAAATATTTCTGATGTTGTTACCTATGAGGGGCAAGAAGGGTTTCGTTTATTAATGGATGACGTTTACAAACAGGCAAAAGAGAGAGGTGGAAAAATTAGATTGTGGAATGGTCGACCTGATTATTTTATAGAATGGTTAGGCGAAGAATGGTACGAAAAACATACAAAAAGAATGCAAAAAATTCGTGATGATTTTTCTTTTCATATAACTTGCAAAGAAGGAGACACAAATTTTATTGGTAATAAACATGCAGAATATAGATGGGTACCAAAAAAAATATTTAACGAGCAATCTATATATTGTTACGGAGAAAAAATTGCTTTCCTTAAATTTAAAAAAGATTCAGTCAAAATTTTTATCTTACATAGTAAAGATATTTACGATAGTTTTTGTCTTTTGTTTGACTCTGTTTGGGATGATATCACAACAATACCAAATGTAGCCGGGTATAAACCCACAGAAAAAATAGAAAAGAAAAAAGCATAACATGAATTTTATAACCCCCTCACAATGCCGTGCCGCACGTGGTTTATTAAATTGGAGCCAGCCTGGGCTCGCTAAAAAATGTGGTATGCATGCCCAAACCATTAGTGCCTTTGAACATGAAACAAGCACACCAACGAAAACGACATTAGAAAAAATTAGAGTGGCGTTTGAAGATAGTGGGATTGGCTTTGGCAAAAATGATAGTATCTATAGAACCTCAACTAATATTAGAACTTTAACAGGACAAAAAGGATTCAGAGAGTTTTATGAAGATATTTATGAAGAAATAGAAAAATCTAAACCAAAATTTATCTATGTTAGCAATGTGGATGAAAGAAAATTTATCCGTGGGTTTGGGAGCACACCTCCTGAAAGCCATATAAATAAAATGCAAAATGCAAAAATAAAATATAAAATTCTTGTTGAAGAAGGAGATACTTATTTTCCAGGTTCGGCTTATGCAGAATATCGATGGACACCGAAAGATTCATTCTTTTCTGTTCCCTTTTATATTTATGGATCAAAAGTTGCGATGATAATTTTTGGAACAAAAAATATCCGAATCTATATCCTGAATGAACCAGAAATAACAAAACTACATAAAGCACAGTTTGAATCTCTTTGGAAAAAATCTACAAAACCAAGATTAAAAGCAGCTTAACTCTCCAACTGCAACGCCCATTTAAATTGAGCGTGATCGGTGGTCATGTTACCACGGATGACGAGTTGCTTGGTTTTACGCGGTCTTATGCCTTCGCCAAGATAAACAGAATTTTCTAACTCTAACTTACCGCCTTGCGCCGTAAAGCGCCAGCCCGTGCCATTATTCAAACGTAGCAAGGCTTCTTCTCCACCTTTAATCAAGGACACCATCACCTTTGGATGAAGGTGAAAACGTAAGGCAACATCATGTGGTACAGCAAGGCCTGTCGCACAGGTTAAATTATCTTCGCCACGGAAATCATGCCCCTTATCCGCCATATAAAAACGACGACGATGGGTAATACCATTGATTGGTACATACCCATCATGGCAAGCATCAATGAGAGTAACCTCTTTCTTATCATCACGATCCACGACAATTGTTTTAGGACGATGCCCCATAGAACCATCTTTGTTCAGATCACACATATTACGATCATCAATAATTAAAGTGTTATGGGCCGGTGTAGAACGCAATGCATCTTGCCATTTTTCACATGTTGGGTGCGTCCCACAATTTACAAAAATTCGTTCACGCCCATGAGAAAATTCAAAAGAAAGCGGCGCAATATGAGCATTCTGATCATGCGGCCATGATGGAGGTTTACCCACATCAGCAATTAAAAGCGAGCGCCCCATTGATACGCGCTCATACCCTGAATGAGGGAGTGAATTTAAAGTGCGGGCACGGCTTGAAGCCTGCATCACCGCATTTTTAATTTTTTCTACTGTGCTTTCTTGACAGTTATTAAAAAGTGCAAACGCCCCATCACCATGACGGAAAAAACGAAGAGCCGGAACAGCGCGATCTAAGCCATGTTGAATTTTAACAATACTCGGATAACCGCCCTGACGAAGAGCGGCGCGAATATCAATCAAAATACGTATTGTTTCCATCAGGGATTGAGGATTGCGGGTGACATGCCCACCATCGCTTAAAATTTGTTTATCAATTTGATCATCGAGTAAATTTAAAGCTTGTTCTAAGTAATTTTCACGACCTTCTAAAGTCAATCCACCGTAAGCCAACCCTTTAATAGCGTAAAGAAGTGGTAAGCCAGAAAGCATACCCGGTAAGGCGTGCCCTAAATGACGCAACTGCCTTACAACAGAATCTAAAAATAACTCTTGAAAACGCTCATCTGCGCTTTCACCAAAAAAATCGTACCCCGCCAACCAATTGCCCAAACGGCGACCAACCAAATCAGAACGCCATGTCACTTCATCCCAGCTTTGGTGATTGTGAATCCAATTTTCAATCATTTTTCTTGCAGATTTACGTCCAGCATCACCACCAAGAGCGCGAAGATCACGTATCCAATCAAAACTATTAATATGGGCGATCCAATTTTCACCTGCATCTTGGGGGTTCCAATTCGCATTATGAAGTTCGAGCCTGTCCCCTTCGATGGTAAAAGCCCCAGAGTGAATCAGCCAGCGCGCATTATCCGCATCCCCTGCCCAAAGATCACAAGGACTAAATAAAAGTTTATGAGGGACAGTGCCGCCCAAGCTCCAATTATATAAAGGAGAGTTATAGGTTAAACGTCCTGCATGAGTACGTATTTTTTTAATAACCGTTGTTTGAACCGAATGAAGCAGAGACAATTTTTATCCTCTCAACGCCGCAATATTTTTAGCATAGCCCTCTGGGCCATCTTTAAAAACGGACGTTCCCGCTACCAAAACATTTGCACCAGCGGCAATAACATCTTTGGCTGTCTCAGGGGTGATACCGCCATCAACCTCTAAGTCGATGTCACGACCCGTTTTATCTATGCGTTTACGAATATCGGCAATTTTATCAAGCACAGGAATGAAGCTCTGCCCGCCAAAACCAGGATTCACCGTCATGCAGAGAATGAGATCAACATCATCAATGATACAGTCCAAAAAATCTGTCGGTGTTGCAGGATTAAGCGCAATACCAGCCTTTTTACCCAAGGCACGTATTTGTTGAAGCGAGCGATGAATGTGCGGCCCCGCCTCGGCATGAATTGTAATAATATCAGCCCCAGCATCAGCAAAGTCTTTTAGGTACGGATCACAGGGTGCAATCATTAAATGAACATCGAAAATCTTTTTGGAAACAGCGCGTACATGCTTCATCACCGGTGCGCCAAAGGAAATATTAGGGACAAAATGCCCGTCCATCACATCAATATGTATATAATCTGCCCCAGCGGCATCAACGGCGGCGACTTCATCGGCCAAATGACCAAAGTCAGCAGATAGAATTGAGGGTGCAATTTTTATGTTCTGGGCCATGGTAAACTCAGTTCCTCATAAGCTAATTGGTGTAAAATCTATAAGGAGAATCCTTATATACCCTATAGTACAGAGATTTTATCCACAGTGCAAATATTAGTCTTAAGAAAATTGAACCACCAAGGCACAAAGACACCAAGATATATGTAGTCATAGCATCCCAAACTTGATTTGGGATCCACTTCTGATTATCTGGATCCTGACTTTCGTCAGGATGCTAAATTTTTAACCAACCGCGCGACATAGAAGCCATCCATACCACCTTGGTCGGCGAGATGATAAGGCAAAATACGAAGGTCGCCATCTTTTGTAATAAGTTCGCTTAAACCGCCAATTTCATCGGCCACAATAGGCTTACGGGTAAAATCTGCATTATTGGCCAAAAATTGATCCACTTGCTGTTCCCCTTCAATTTTTTGTAAAGAGCAGGTGCAGTAAATTAGCGTACCGTCAGGCTTCAGCATCTTCGCAACATTTTCTAACAAACGTGTTTGAAGGTCGTTCAACCGATGAATATCTTGCGAGTTTTTTAGATGCATGACGTCTGGATGACGACGAATAGTCCCCGTAGCCGAACAAGGCGCATCTAGTAACACAGCATCAACAGGTTCGGTTGGCAACCAAAGGGCACCATCACCAATGGCAATTTCAACACGTTGTTTAAAACCAAGCCGTGTCATATTTTCAGTTAAACGATCCATCCGTTTGGCAGAACGATCCAACGCAATCACTTGGGCATGTTGTGCGGCAAGTTGCGATGTTTTACCACCAGGTGCGGCGCAAAGATCAACGACCGTTTTACCGTTCAAATCACCAAAGAGTTGAGCAGGAATTGCTGCGGATGCATCTTGAACCCACCAGTCCCCTTCTTTAAAACCTTCAAGCTCCATCACGTTACCACTACCCTTTAAACGCAAAGATCCAGTCGGAAGAATACCCCCTTCCAATGTTTCAGGCCAATGAGGCTTACTCTCTTTTAACGTGATATCAATATAAGCTTCCTTTAAAGAAGCAGCGCTTATCGTCGCAGCCTCAGCTAAACCGTAATCTTTGACCCATTGTTCCAAAAGCCATTGTGGAATTGTAGTTTGCACTTCATCCATTGCGGCAAGCCACTCTTTACCCTCACGCCCAATACGGCGAAGAAGGGCGTTAATTAAACCCTTTTGACGTTCCATTTTTTCTGCTTCAGCCAAACGAACCGTAACGTCAACGGCGGCATGATCAGGCACATCCATAAATAATAATTGGGCAACACCGATATATAAAACATAGTAAATTGAAGACGGATGAAGTTCTTGTTTTTTATCTTGCGCCTGCACAATCAACTTATCCATTTGATTTTTACGGCGCAAAACAGTCGCCACAATCATGCGAGCAAGATTACGTTCTCGCCCTTCTAACGTGTTAAATTCTTTATGGCGTGCCAGCGTTTGATCAAGTGGGTTTCGTTGTCCTAAAACTTCGACCAAAATTTTATAGGCAACTTGACGGGTATAAAGACCGTTATCTTCGGACATTAATTATGCCTTATCTATAAAGTCATTTTCGAGATCGCAAGAAAGCTCGACAATACGTTTATATATTTGGCGCATATAATTTTCTGTTCCACCAAGCTCCTTGGCTTTTATACCAGCCTGATCGATAACCTCATCAATGCGTTCAGGTATAACAACAGGAATTCCCTGCTCTTCCTTTATCGCCGCAACCTGATGAACAATTTTTTCACGCTCGACCAACAATTTTACAAGCTGTTCATCTAAAGAGTCGATTTTTATTCGCAAAGGCTTTAATATTTCAGTCATTAGTCATCCCAATTAATGTTGTGACGTTGTTGCCACGCTCCTAAGGTAGCCTTATACTACCTGTCGTCGCTTGCGCCTAGTCACAAAATGAATTGAAACGACTAAA
This sequence comes from Alphaproteobacteria bacterium, assembly GCA_021775995.1. Taxonomy (GTDB): domain Bacteria; phylum Pseudomonadota; class Alphaproteobacteria; order Micavibrionales; family Micavibrionaceae. The sequence goes on along the minus strand of JAJFGS010000003.1, from coordinate 102,409 downwards.
ACATGAGGATATGGTTAGATATGAACAAGAAAAAACCAAGCCCTGAAACACCAGAAACTGCAAAAAAGCACAAAGATAAAGCCAAAGAGCTTAATCAAAAAAATGACGAATATGGTGGTCAAAATGGCCCTGATCCAACACGCTATGGAGATTGGGAAAAAGACGGCCGTTGTACTGATTTTTAGCTTATTAAAAGCCCTAATGCCCGCAAGTGAGAAAAGGCTGCTTTTTTGCTAGCTATTTCCGCCGAAACCCTATAAACCCTGCCATTGAAGTTAAATATAAAGAGAATAATATGAGAGACCCTAAAGACATTCGCAATATTGCGATTATTGCCCACGTTGACCATGGCAAGACAACCTTGATCGATTCCATTTTACAACAAAGTGGGTCATTCCGCGATAATCAACAAGTTGATGAACGTGTCATGGATTCCAATGATTTGGAAAAAGAGCGCGGCATTACAATTTTAGCCAAATGTACTTCTGTTGATTGGGAAGGTACACGCATCAATATTATTGACACACCAGGCCATGCCGATTTTGGTGGTGAGGTTGAACGTGTCTTAAGTATGTGTGATGGCGTTATTCTTTTAACGGATTCTGCTGAAGGTCCATTACCACAAACAAAATTCGTTTTGGGTAAAGCGCTTAAACTTGGTATGCGTCCTGTCGTTCTTATCAATAAGATTGACCGTTCAGATTCACGTCCTGATGAAGTTCTCAATGAAGTTTTTGATCTGTTTGCATCGCTTGATGCAACCGATGAGCAACTTGATTTCCCAGTACTTTATGCTTCTGGTCGTGACGGATGGTGCACACCCGAACTTGATGGCCCACGTGATAACCTGCACCCGCTATTGGAATTAGTTTTAAAACATGTTCCTGCGCCAGATGTTGATACAACAGCGCCATTTACAATGCTTTCAACTTTGCTTGGTGCAGACACTTATTTAGGTCGCACACTGACTGGTAAAATATATTCAGGTAAAGCCAAAGTGAATATGTCTGTAAAAGCAATTTCATTGGATGGTAAAACAGTAGAAACTTTCCGTCTTACAAAATTAATGGCGTTTAACGGTATTGACCGTGAACCAGTAGAAGAAGCCGTTGCCGGTGACATTGTTTGTATCGCAGGAATGGCAAAGACATCCGTTGCCGATACAATTTGTGACCCGTCTGTTACCACACCAGTTCCATCTGATCCTGTTGACCCGCCAACAATGGCAGTAACTATTACAGTGAATGACAGTCCCTATGCAGGACAAGAAGGTAAAAAACTTACCTCAACAATGATCCGCGACCGTCTTTTGGCCGAAGCAGAAACAAACGTTGCGATTAAAGTCAGCGAGTCTGCTGGTAAAGATGCTTTTGAATTGGCAGGGCGTGGTGAATTGCAATTGGGTGTTTTGATTGAAACAATGCGCCGTGAAGGATTCGAGATGACAGTGTCGCGCCCACGCGTGATTTATAAGACAGATGAAAACGGACAACGGACAGAACCATACGAAGAAGTTACCGTCGATGTTGATGATGAGTTCTCAGGATCAGTTGTTGAAAAAATGACACAGCGTAAAGCAGAAATGACAGACATGCGCCCATCAGGTGTGGGTCGTACACGTGTTATTTTCCTTGCGCCTTCGCGTAGTTTGATTGGATATCAATCACAATTTTTAACGGACACACGTGGAACCGGTTTAATGAACCGTATTTTTGATTCTTACGGCCCTTATAAAGGCGATATTGGCGGACGTCGTAATGGTGCGCTGATTTCCAATGGAACAGGTGAAGCCGTCGCTTATGCCATTTTCAACTTACAAGACCGTGGAATCATGATGGTTGACCATCAGGAAAAAGTTTATGAAGGTATGATTATTGGCGAGCATAATCGTGACAATGATTTAGAAGTGAATATCCTTAAAGGAAAACAACTAACAAATGTTCGTGCCTCTGGTACGGATGAAGCGGTGAAAATTACAGCACCAAAACGTATGAGCCTAGAAGAAATGATTGCGTACATTAATGACGACGAGTTGGTAGAAGTGACGCCTCAGAGCTTACGCCTTCGTAAAGTACACTTAAAAGAAACAGACCGTAAGTCTGCTTCTCGTAAAGCAGCGAAGGGTTAAAAGCTGCTGAAGTTAACGAACGACAAAATGCCTTACCATTGATGGCTTTGGTTCTTCATTTCTAAGACGTGCGTTGGCCAAAGCTTCTGTATCTTCACTTGCTTCTACATCAAAACCTGCTTCTCTAACTGCGTGAACGAGGAAATATAGTGAAACATTTTCATCATCAACAGAAACTGTTGTAGGGCCTTTACCAGCAAACATGGTTTGTGCCTCGACAGATATCTTTCTTCCGTCTAGCAGAGAAGGCCAATCACCATTTATCGCATCTTTCAAAGCTTTTACACGTTCTAATGTTTCTAGGTCTGCTGGCATCCAAAATGTTACACTCATTGTATTCTCCTCTTCATTGCTCGCCGATAGCTTTAAGACCATTTTAAGGTTATGTCAATGTATTTGTGGGGTAAAAGGTAACTATGCTATAAAATAGGACGAATTTGTTTTAAACAGGGATGTTTTAAAGAGAAAAAGGAAATAAAAATGAAGACTATTTTTACCTTTATTGTGGTTAGCGCAGGTATTTTTGGCGTTTTCAACCTTAAACATGCCAATGCGGTGAGCGATAGCACCACACCGATCGTGTTAGAACTCTTTACGTCGCAAAGTTGTTCCTCCTGCCCCCCTGCAGATAAATTATTGGGGAAATTGGCAGAAGAAAATAAAAATATTATAGCGTTAAGCTGTAATGTTACTTATTGGAATCATCTCCATTGGAAAGATACCTTATCTAAAGAATTTTGTACCAAACGCCAACACCAATATGTGCAAACTCTAAAATCACGCGGCCCTTACACACCACAAATCGTAATCAATGGGCGCAAGACAATGGTTGGATCACAAGCGGGTAAAATAAAATGGGCGATGCAGAATGAGGCTAAAAACAATAGGATTAATTCTATTGATTTAAGTTTAACGGATAATAATTTAAAAATCCGTCTTCCAGAAACACCAAGTAATGATAGCTATGCTTTAAATTTAATGGTGGTTGGCAAGTCCCTAACCCAAGATATTCCAAGCGGTGAAAATAAAGGACGGCGTGTTCACTACACAAACCCTGTCCAAAAAATTATTTCCCTAGGCAGTTGGGACGGCACAGGAAAAACAATGAATTACGACACATCGGAATTGACCGATAATAAAAGTTTTGTGATTTTAGCCCAGAAAAACGGCAAAACAGGTGAAATCATCGCCACAGGACAAATAAATCGATAAAAATGTTCTTGATTTGTTCTATATAAGCTGTTATAACTTAACTATCAACACCCGAATTATATTTTTTTAACGCGCAATCACTCAGATTTGCGCGTTTTTTCATTTATCCAAAAATTATAAAAAGGAACATCCTTATGCTTATTAATCTAGGGCGTGGATTATCGCCATCTTCATCTTCAAACATAACACTTATCTATGATTACCTTATCATTCCCCTTGATGGTCAATCTAATATGGAAGGATACGGTACGCCTTATAATGCGGTACTCGACGCAACAGATGCCAATATATTACAGCTATCAAGAACAGGAACAGATGTTAGCGTCGAGACTTTAATTCTCGCCACTGACCAATTAGACCATTATGCTCAACCCGCCAACGCCATTGGTATGGGTATGACCTATGCCAAGCAGGTTCTAGCAGACAACCCTAATAGTATTATTATTCTTGTACCTTGTGCTAAAGGTTCGAGTGGATTTACAAATGGATGGGAAGAAGGTGGTGGCTTAACCGAAGAAATGATTGCCCGCGTTAATAAAGCGGGTGAATTAGCGGGGGCACTTGGTACAGTAGCAATACATTCATTCTTACGTCATCAAGGTGAAGCAAATGCTGGAATGACAATCGAATTATACGGCAATCATTTATATAATCATTGTTCACGAGTTAGGGACGAAGTTACTCTTGCAAATAATACCACCCCTTGGATACATGGAGACTTGTCACAAGAAGGTGGTGTTATAGCACCTAGCCCTACGTCTATGCGAAACGTTTTTCACGACATAGCAACCAATCAACCTTATGCTGGTTTTGCTTCCTCTGACAATGTAAGCGTTGAGCCAACTTTCTTGTCGCATTTTGATGCGACGGGGCAACGCGAACTGGGTTCAAGATATTATACTGCGTATAAAACGGCGTTATCTGGTTCTTTGGGTATGTCCGCCCCTGATGCGGTGGATGACTTAGCCGCCACGGTAATATCAGGGACAGAAATTCAATTAGATTGGACAGCCCCTGCCGCCAATAGCTCACCCATTGTTAATTATATTGTTAAATATAAATTGGATGCCGATAGCGAATACACCGAATTTTATGATGGTATCGGTACAGCCACACAGGTCAATGTTACAGGGTTAACGCCTGATGAACTATATGATTTTATTGTCATTCCCGTTAATGCGGCAGGTGTTGGAGTTGCTTCTAATGTAGAAAGCGAAACCCCTACTTCGGCTATTACTGACCCTGCTGATATGGCAAACAATATATTTGCCTTCCACAAACCAACACTCGCAACAGTTGATGATAGTACGGATACTGGATTTGCCGAAAGTTGGGATAATGAGACGGTAGGACTGGGTGATGCCGTACAAACCACCACTACCAAAAAACCTGCTGGTGATGGCTCTGACCCTTATCTAACGTATGACAACTCCAATGATGTCTTACAATTTGACTCGTTAGATTTAGGCACAGGTTCTTTCTCTATTTCAGGCTATGTGTATCCCACGGCATTTGATGGTAATGGTACGGTATTTGTAGCGAACAAAAACCCGAATGACCAAATTTGGATTAATATCATACAGAACGACCCGGGAGTTGATGGACGTTTTGTGGTGACTATAAAAGATGCTTCGCAAAATAGTCAAAACATTAGCAGTACGAGTGGCGGTTTAGAATTAAACACTTGGTATCACTTTGCTTTGACGGTTGATAGAACAGCCGACGAAATGAAGTTGTTTGTCGATAAGGTTCAAGAGGGTGGTACAAAAGATATATCACATATCACCGACACCATATCTTTCACCGCAAAAACATACATAGGCTCATTAAATGGATCATTCAGTTTTGGTGGTCGTATAGGGAATGTTGAAGGATTTGATTCCGTATTAGATACAGATGATATCTCAAATCTATACGATTACGCAACGCAGTAATATTTAAACACCGTTAAAAAATACCCACTGGCAGATAGAAAGAATTAGACTATTTTTTTAACTCAATAAGTACAGGAACATGATCCGATGGTTTTTCAAAATCACGATAATGGTTTAAAATCTTATAGCTTTTCAGTTTTTTAGCCAAAGGCGGCGTTACCCAAATATGATCAAGCCTACGGCCACGATTTGATTTTTTCCAATCACGGTTTCTATATGACCACCAGCTATAGCATTTTTCCTCATCGGGCACGAAGTGACGAATGGCATCTTTCCAATCAAGTGAAGCATACATTTTTGCTAAATGTTTGAGTTCAATCGGAGTATGTGACACTACTTTTTGAAGCTGTTTAGACGACCAAACATCGTGTTCACGCGGCGCAATGTTAAAATCACCAACAGTAATAACAGGTTTCTTTGGCGTATAGTTTTTAGAAAAGAACTTTGTCATTTCAGTAACAAAATCAAGCTTATGACCAAATTTTTCATTTATTTTTCTATCAGGCTCGTCCCCACCCGCTGGAATATATAAATTATGCAGATCAAATTCTTTGAAGCTTGCGGAAATATGACGGCAATCTTCTTTACCAACACGATTATAAATATTAGTTTTTTTAAACGGTAAGCGCGATAGCATACAAACGCCATTATAACTTTTCATACCTGTAATATGAATATGTTTATACCCTTCAGCTTCAAAAACTTCATGCGGAAAAAATTCATTCAACGTTTTTGTTTCTTGCAGACAGATAATATCTGGTTTTTCTTCACGCATCAGTTGCACAACAATCGGCGCACGAAGACGAACAGAATTAATATTCCAAGTAACAAGTTTCATGTTATTCCATTAAAAAGTAATAGCCGTAAGCAACAAGAAGTGCGGGAACAGCGGTATAAAGTGTGGCTAAAATAGCGGTTTTAGGGGCAAGCGCGATAGCAGGGAATAATGCATCGCCATCATTACTAATAGCATTACCAATTTGCGCCGAAAGTGGAACAAGACCATTAAGATAGAACGTTGTTACCAAAATTTGAGGGCCACAACCAGGAATGAAACCAATAAGAACTGCCATTAAGGGAATGATGGGTTGCCACACTTCAAACACAGTTTTTAAATCAAGGCCGCTCCATAGTAATAAAAGCTCAAAAATAAGAAACGCCATAACAACCCAGACAGTGACAAAGTTTGTATCAATAACAACGCGTTCTAAATGAATTTTCCAACCGTTTGTTTCAATCATTTTACCTGATAGGTTCACAATGCTTGGCCCAGAGTTAGGGTTAAATGCCCACATGACCACCGACAGCAAAGCCCCGTAAAAACCAATCCATAAGGTAGGTTCGTACACACTGAAACTTCCGAACCATAAATCTGAATCAATTTGGAACGCATTGGCGAGACCCAAAGCAAAACCAGGCAGCATTAACAAGGCCCAAGGATACTGCAAAAAATTCAAAACATTCGGCATCTCGGTATGTGCCATAAATTCTTTTTTAGTCTGCTGTTCTTTGCGTAAAAAATTACGACCATGAATTTTCTCAACGATATAGCCCGTAACAATTCCAACAGATAAAGAAATAACATAAACCAGAAGCGCGGTTTTAGGTTCACGTGCTATTAATAAAAAAGCAGCATCGCCCATCGTTGACGTTAAAACCGCAACCATAGAGCCAAACCCTAAACGCCCACTAACATATTGTGTCATTACAATAATAGCACCACCGCACCCTGGTAATGCCCCCATAAAAGCTGCTATTGGAATATGCCAGCGTGGATATTTTCCAAGCAGATGGTCCGTATCCATTTTTAATAAATGTTCTAACGCATAAAAAAGAGCGAGTGTAAAAGCAACAAACGTACTCACACTTACATAAGCACTGGAAAGAGCCACGCGTGATGTAATACGTGTTTGTTCCTCTGGGAAAAGACAAACGACAAGAATGGATAATAAAATACCACCCCGTAACGCGATTTTATTTTTATTTTCTGCTATTTGAGTTAATGTAGCATTCATTGGAATCTATAAATCAAAATGGTAGCTGCGTGCCAGCAGGCAAACCAAGCTCATCCATCATTTTTTGAGTTTCTTCAGCCAATGTTTCATCCGCTTTTGATTTAACATCATTTAGAGCGGCCTTAATAAGATCTTCAAGAACTTCTTTTTCAGCAGGAACAATAAGAGACTCATCAAGGGCAATAGACCGCACATCACCTTTACATGTTGAAGAAACCTTTACTAAACCACCACCTGCTTGACCTTCAACAACAACGTCGCCTAATTTTTCCTGCATAGTCTGCATTTTTTCCTGCATAACTTTTGCTTGTTGCATCATTTGTTGGATATTCATTTTTTGTCTTTCTTTGTTATCTCTTTTAACTCTGCATTCGGGAATAAATTTACAATATTTTTTATCAAAGGCTGTACTAAAATGTCAGCGCGTAAGTCAGCTTCAACTTTATCAGCTATTTGCGCCAAAGTTGGTTCGCCTATTTGATCAGAAATTGAGACAATCCAACGTTCACCTGTTGCGGCCTTTAAACTTTGTGATAAATCCTGTGATAAACGCGGCGGCGCATTCTCTGCAGGACGAAACTCTATTGTATTGTCTTTAATTTTAACAGGGTGCGCATACATTGATACATGAGTGGCAAGTACCATAGCACCCGTATTTTCGAGAACCTGAACCACATCACCCATCGTTTGAATCTTAAAATTAGTAATATCATTTTGTGTTTCAAGCGGTTGAAGTTTAGCCATTGTTTGAGATTGAGCTTGTAATGGTTCCTGCTGCTCTTCAATTTGTGGCTTATCTTTTATTGGTGTGGCATTAATAGCAACTGTGTTCGCCGCCCCACTTTGGTTAGAAGCCGCATTGTTTGCAGCACTCGGCGGTATTATATTATTTGCCGCCCCGTTTTTAAGTTTCTTCACTAAATCCGCAGGGTCAGGAAGATCGGCAGCATAAGCAAGACGAATAACCACCATTTCAGCGGCCTTTTGCGAATTTGGCGCACTATTCACTTCCCCCAAACCTTTTAATAAAATTTGCCACGTACGACCTAAGGTTGGCATAGAAAGACTATCTGCCAAATTTTCTAAACGCTCTTGCTCACCTTTTGGCATTAAGCTGGCATCTTTATTTTGAGGAAGCGCACGATGCTTTGTTAATATATGGGATAAATCCAGCATATCCTGAATCACGACTGTTGGATCAGCACCCTTTTTATATAAATCATCCATGATATTAAGAGCGTCGGCAGGTTTGCCTTTCATCACATTTTCGAGAACATCTAAGATAAGCGCACGATCAGCAAGCCCTAGCATATTTTTGACTTGCTCTCCTGTTACATTGCTATGCTCTAATGCAATGGCTTGATCAAGCAGACTTAAACCATCGCGCACAGAACCATCAGCAGCACGTGCAATTAAATTAAGAGCCTCTTCTTCAACTTTAACTTTTTCCCATTCAGCAATTTTACCGTAATAATCACTTAAAACATCTGTATCAATACGGCGAAGATCAAAACGTTGGCAACGCGATAATACCGTAATCGGCACTTTACGAATTTCTGTCGTCGCAAAAATAAATTTTACATGTTCGGGCGGCTCTTCTAACGTCTTAAGAAGGGCATTAAACGCCGCCTTAGACAACATATGCACCTCATCTATAATATAGATTTTGTATCGTGCAGAAGTCGGTGCATAACGCACGCCATCAAGAATTTCACGAATATCATCAATCCCTGTACGGCTAGCAGCATCCATCTCCATAATATCAGGGTGACGATCTTCTGCAATGGCACGACAAGTTTCGCAATCATTAGTTGGACCTGTCGTTGGTCCAGCAGTACCATCCGCCCCTGTATAATTTAAAGCCTTAGCAATAATACGTGCCGTTGTTGTCTTTCCAACCCCACGAATACCTGTCAGCATAAATGCGTGGGCAATACGACCTGATTCAATAGCATTTTTGAGCGTACGCACCAGCGCATCTTGACCAATAAGATCATCAAAATTTTGAGGGCGATATTTACGCGCCAAAACGCGATATGGAACTTGTTTTTCTTCTTGGGATTCAGACATACCCTAGATTTAGTATGATTCCAAAGGGGCGGCAAGTACTTACAAGGGGTTATGCGAAATAAAACCCAAATAAAAAGGCATTCTTCAGCTTGCAGACACGATCAATTTTCAAGAAAGTGGAAGACCGGACAGCGACCCATAGCAAATTCATCTGCGGCTGCTTCTTCTCAGACCTGACCGGGTCCAATGACGCTACGCCCGCGCCGATCTTCCACCGCTATCTCTAGGGTGTTTTGATAATAATTTCAAGTCACAAAATATGCCAAATAATTATACCATTAATTAGGCCAATGCCCTTTGTGTGTACGCCTGCTTTTAATAGTATCCATAAGCACCAACACAAATATTACAAAGATACTGCCAATCAAATAAGCCATGTTTAGCTCCTTTCTCGATTAGCCCTATTACCGTATAATATAATTTATTATGGTTAAGTTATGCATTAATAACATAACTAGAGTTACATTACAAACATTTTATAGAAATAAACAGGCTTAGCCATGCCCTACGATACCGTTTTTGCTAAAACCATAGAATACTTGGCTGTACCTTCGGTTGTAGGTCATGAAAAGCATTTTGTGGCGTTTCTAAAAAATGATTTTGAAAAACTGGGTCTTGGTATCAAAGAACATAGTGGTATTTTAGAAATTTCAGGTTCTGAACCTCACTCCACTATTATTTCTGCTCATATTGACCGTCATGGTCTGATTAGCATGGGTAATGGACATTACGGATATGCCGCAGAATATATTAAAGAAAAAAAATATGAGGCAGATGACACACCCACACACAAAATGCTGGAAGCCATTGGTGAGCGTTTTAATGGAGAAAACGTTATTGCCTACGATCCAGAAACAGGTGAAAAATTAGGCGCAGGTAAAATATCTTGCGCTGGCCCTGATATGATTGATGGTAATTGTATCTTTAAGGTTGAAGGCATGGAGCCAATGCCTGCTAATATTCCGTTAGGTTACGCCAGAACAGCAATTTCAGATGGAGTACATCTCAAAGGACAAATTGATAATGTCGTTTCCTTAGGGGTTATTTATGCGTTGTTTCAAAATGGTTTTCAAGGAACAGCATTATTAACCTGCGAAGAAGAAATTGGTAAAAGCTGGATTCATATTACAGATTGGCTAAAGCTTTATAATATCGAAACAAAAGAATTGATTATCATTGATACAAGTCCCTATCGTGAGTCAGCACCTGTTGAAGGAGGGTGTATTATATTAAGAAATAGAGATAAAAGTGCAATTTTTGATAAAACCCTAACTGCAAAAATAAAACAACGATGTGTAGATAAATTAATTCCATTCCAATTTAAAGATGAATATTTAACAGCCTTAGGGGCACCAGAATCTGGATTGGGTTCAACAGAATTAGGACGTATTATTCAAAATTCTAAAGGTCGGTGGTCTGGAACGACAGTACAAATACCAACAACCGAATACCATACAAGCCATGAAACAACGAGCCGTGGTTGTATTGAGCAATATTATTCTTTATTACAGAATATATTAGTGAATGAAAAAATTGTGACGTAAATTAAAAAATGTTAAATTTAAAAAAAATTACAAAAAAAGAAAAAATGCTTATCGGGTGGCGGGAATGGTGCGCACTTGATAAATTAGGCATTCCCGCCATTAAGGCCAAGATTGACACAGGTGCAAAAACATCTGCCCTACATGCGGACAATATTGAAGTTTTTAAAAAAAATGGAGAGGACTATATCAAGTTTATAGTTCACCCTATCCAAAAAAACTCTGACATTACTTCTTATTGTGAAGCAAAAATAAAAGATCGACGTTTTATTACCAGCTCTAATGGGGAACGTGAAAAGCGATATGTGATTGAAACAACATTTAAAATAGGTAATACCCTATTTACCTCTGATATGACATTGACAACACGTTATGGCATGACATATCGAATGCTTTTGGGAAAAGATGCCCTAATTGCTGGAAAATTTATGATTGATGTTACAAAAAGTTATATCGCAGGCAAACCAAAAAATGCTAAAGACCTTTATCTCTCAATAAAATAGAAAAGAAAAAACCTAATGCGTATTGCTGTGCTTGCTTCAAACCCTGAACTTTATTCAAATAAACGGCTTATGCAAGCCGGAACCGATCGCGGCCATGATATGCACTTCATTGCAATAAAAAATTGCTATATGGACATAACAGCTAGCAAACCAGAAATTCATTATAGAGGGGGCAAAATTTTAAAAGGTTTTGATGCTGTTATTCCACGCATCCGCCCCGCAGCAACATTTTATGGCACAGCGGTTTTGCGGCAGTTTAGCGCACAGAAAAGTTATTTATTAAATGGCCCCGTGGCAATTGGGAGATCCCGCGATAAATTAAGAACACTACAAATTCTATGCGGTAAAGATATTAATATACCCAAAACAGCATTTGCGGACTCCCCCTTAGATACTAAAGATATGGTTAAATTAGTCGGTGGCGCACCTGTTATTATAAAATTATTGGAAGGAACACAAGGCGTTGGAGTCGTTTTAGCCAATACCAATAAGGCCGCAGAAAGTGTGGTCAACGCGTTTAAAAGTTTAAAAGCCAATATTCTGGTTCAAGAATTTATTGCCGAATCAAAAGGCGTTGACTTAAGATGTTTTGTCATTGGTGATAAAGTCGTTGCCGCCATGGAGCGTCATGCCGCCGAAGGTGAGTTTCGTGCAAACATCCATCTGGGTGGAACGGGTCATAAAGTCAAAATAAGTCCTGAAGAGCGTAAAATGGCAATTAAAGCCGCCAAGGCCATGGAATTAAAAGTCGCTGGTGTTGATATTATTCGCTCCGTCAACGGACCGATGGTTTTAGAGATTAATTCTTCCCCTGGTTTAGAAGCTGTTGAAGGTGCCACTCAAAAAGATATTGCAGGCTTAATGATTGAACACATTGAAAAACATACAAAAACAAAAAAGTGAGAAAATAAAAGAATAGACTAACCCTTAACCTGATATTATCCTTATATTATGACTGATTCATTTGAAACATTTATATTTCCAGAAGGTCGCATCATCATTGAACAAGGTGAGCCAGCAATGGAAGCCTTTTTAATAGAAGCTGGCCGCGTCAAAGTCACCATTGAAAAAGACGGTAAAACTGTTGAACTGGCTCAATTAGAGGTCGATCAAATTTTTGGTGAAACGGCGCTATTTAAAGGATCAGACTATGGCGCCACCGTGACGGCGATGGAAGAAACAACCGTTATCAAAATCACCCCGGACATCCTTGATGTTAAAATCCGCCTATGTGACCCGATGATCCGAGCCTTAATCAAAATGATGATGGAGCGTCAAAGACGCTCTAATGATGCCTTAGCTCAATATCAAAGCTAAAACGGCGCCTGTTATCACCGATTATGATTGAAGTCCCCCTCATTTCGTTTTAAATAGCGAGCATGCGTTTATTAACCCCCTACATACAAAAATGTCGCAAGATTGGTTTGTTTTTTTCTAAACCTGATATTTTGTTCTATAGCCTACCCTGGCTGATGTTTTTAGTTGTTATGGGTACAATCAGTCAAAAAGAACTGGGTATATATGACGCAACCCATAAATACTTTAGCTCAATCATTTTATGGCTTGGTCCTGTCCCTACCCCTGGCGGTTTAACAACAATAGGTCTCATTTTTACTGCATTAATTATCAAGTTTGTTTTCTACAGTCCGTGGAACCGACAAAAAGCAGGAACAATATTAACGCATCTGGGCATTTTGCTTTTACTATTGGGTGGCATTATCACATCTGCACTCAGTAAAGAAAGCTTCATAATTATTCCTGAAGGACGCAATATTAATGTAATTTCAGATTATTATGAACGTATTATAGAATTTAAAAACAAAGATAACATTATCCAATCATTCAATTTTAATGATCTTCGTCAAGGTAGTGAAATTGAAATTTCTAACCTTAAAATACAAATATTAGAAAAATGTGACAATTGCGGTGCCCGTGCCCCGTCAGGCATTTATAAAAATTTACAAGGCTTGGCGGTGAATATGGAGCTTTATCCCATTCCGGAAGAAAAACAAAAAGAAGCAAATTTTTCTGGTGCCATCTTAGATGTTAATGATTTAAACAATAGTAAAAATTCTGGCACTTATATTCTAATGGAAGATATACCAAAAAATCCAGTGTTTGGCACATTAGAAATTAGTTTAAAAAGAAAATCACAACCTCTCCCCTTCTCAATAACTTTAAAAGATTTTAGAAAAATTAATTATCCTGGCACCGACAAAGCAAAAGAATTTGAATCCGACCTAATTATTCACGACGGTAAAATTTCATGGCCTGCCACCATTAGTATGAACAAACCCTTACGGTACAAGGGATATACTTTTTATCAATCTTCATTTGAACAACGCCCCGATATAGAAGTCACCGTATTAAGCGTTGTACAAAATGTAGGGCGCGCCTTTCCCTATATATCAACGCTTATAATTTTTTTAGGATTATTGATACATCTTATAATTCATATGCAATCACGGAGAATAGAAGATGTCTAAAATATTTTTTATTATTTTTATATTTTTATCGTTTCCCGCTATCGCACAAACGAATGTTAATTTAAATCAATGGTCAAAATTACCAATTCTTCATGAGGGACGTTTAAAACCAATAGATAGCTTCGCACGAGTTCATTTAAAAAAGATTTCTGGGCATCAAAATATAAATGGCCAAACAGCCGAACAATGGCTGGCTGAAGTTTTATTTTCTCCAGACGAGGCGGTAAACAAACCTGTTTTTAAAGTAAGAAATTTTGAACAATATGGATTAACAGAAAATAAAAATAAACTTTATTCATATATAGAAATTGTACCTGTCTTAGATAAGAAAAGAGAGATTATTGATACGCTTTTGAAATCCAACGCTCAAAAATGGACTGCTGAACAACGGGAATTAATTGATTTATACAATAATGCTGGTATTCACGCTCAATTGTTAAGGTCTTTAACAGGGCTACTTCCCCTCAATATTGGCACCGAAGAAAATCAAAACTATTTATCACTCAAAGATAAAAAAAGATCTAATGCAATAAAATTAATTGAAGCAGCAACAAGTAATAATTTTTACTTTCGAATTATACCCGCTGAATGGAATAATTTTAATGGGGAATGGATTTCCCCATGGCAAGTCATAAAAGAAAAAGAAATTACTGATAAAAATTTAACGTATTTAAAAAACTGGGAAATGTTGGCAAATTCCTACCGTGATAATGATCAAATTCTTTGGAACAATTCTTTAAATAATTTTCCCTCTTCTCTTATAACAACAAGATTAAAAACGGAACATTTATACAACACTTTAAAACTTTTAACGATTGCTGTAATCCTGTATTTACTTAGCTTTTTCCTGTTGATTTTCAAAAATATATTTGAAAAAAACATCTTTCAAAACGTAGCATATATGGCGTTATTCACTGGCCTGATAGCCAATGGTTTAGATATTATCTTACGCATATATATTTTGGAACGCGCACCCGTTGGAACACTTTATGAATCAATAATTTTTGTTTCATTTATATGTGTCTCTGGCTGTTTATTACTAGAAAAAAAGTATAAAAACCAAACAGGATTATTACTGGGAAGTGTTTTAGGCACATTACTTTTGTTAACAGCAAAAAGCTTTTCTGGTGATGATACAATGAATACTTTAGTTGCCGTCTTAAATACAAATTTCTGGCTGTTAACGCATGTTATTTGTATCACTATCGGATATGCCGTTTGTTTTATCACGGCAATGGTTTCTCATTATTATCTTGCCTTAAAAATTTGGGCACCATACCAGCAAGCATTGTTAAAACAATTTAAAAACGCCATAAAGACACTTATCATTCTGTCTTTGCTTTTTACAGCCATTGGCACAATATTAGGCGGTATATGGGCCGATCAATCATGGGGTCGTTTTTGGGGATGGGATCCTAAAGAAAATGGCGCTCTGTTAATTGTTTTATGGTTGATCTGGCTATTACATGGGCGCATTAGCCAACATATAAGCGAAACTGGATTTATTGTAGGCTCTGCCTTTTTATCAATTATTGTCGTCCTGTCATGGTTTGGTATAAATCTATTAAATGTTGGACTTCACTCCTATGGATTTATTACAGGCGTTGCCCTTGGCATTAGCGTATTTTGTACAATAGAGTTTTTAATTATTAGCGGGTTATGGATTTTAATACGCCAGAAAGCCATAACATCATGAATAAAAATATTTTAGTTTTATTATTAATTATTATTGCTACAGGAATGTGGACATATTCTTCAAATAAGAAAATTGCTAAAAATTCACTTAATCCTGAAAAAGTTTCTAATTTTGAATTTCAGAGTATAAAAAATACGGAACATTCTTTATCTGATTTTGAAGGACAGCCTATCTTACTACATTTTTGGGCGACATGGTGCGCCCCCTGTATTGAAGAATTACCTAAATTAATTAATTTAGCCGAGTCTGAACCTGAAAAAGTCACTATTATCGCTATAGCGGTTAACGATAAAAGTAAGGATATTCAACGTTTTTTGTCTAAAACAACGAGTAACATCCCCAATAACTTTATCATTGGATTGGATCCAGATAAGTCCATATCAAAAGATATTTATGGAACCATACAACTGCCTGAAACATATATCCTAACCTCTGATTTAATATTGCTAGAAAAAATTATAGGGTCAAAAGATAATTGGGATGACTATTATGGTAAAAATAACTTGTCATTTAATTAAAATATCTGGCGTCAAAAGTTTATAACTCTGTGTATAAGTTTTAAAGTAGCTGTTGAAAACTTTGTAAAGAAATCAAGCCCATATTGCCCCTTTAAAGTTAACTCTCTACCATTTGTAATGGTACCAACTTTTTCAGTCTGGCTATATATGACCGAAAATAAAAAATATGGAAAATTCACTATTGCGTGTTTACCCTTAAAACGGTTTTCGTGCCTTGTGTTGTTATGTGCCATTTTAGCACTCAATGGCTGTAGTGGATTTGACCTCCCCGACCTCCCTGACCTTCCTGGTTTCGGTGATGATGATGAAAATACTGAAGAAACCATGAAAGATGAAATTTCTTACACCAAAGAAAAAAGGAATCCTAAACGTGGGTTTAATCCAAAAAATATGTTTGGCAAAAATCTGCGTAGTGACAGTGAACGCATGGATCGTCTGGAGCGCGCCGTTCAAGATATGCGTAATGAATTTGATCAAGCGCAACCTTCCATTCGGCGTTTAACCGCCTTAGAAGGTGAAATACAAGGGCTTATAAAAGAATTAAAGACACTAAATAATGATGGCGGCACAACTTTCTCTACTATGCGTAAAACCAAAAGAACTCCACCATCAGGAGCGGTAGGCTTTGCGGCTGCGCCTAAAAATACTGCGAAACGCCCTAAAAAACCAACGGTAACCCCTGCAACAGCAAAACCGCCTGTACAGACTTACCAAAAGAAATCACCCCCGAACATCGGAAACGGTGTAGCCAGCGTTTTCGATGTTCGGGTGGGTGAGCATCCTAATAGAACCCGTATTGTGATGGATGCTAGTAGCAAAACTAGCTTCAATATTGATATAGATAATAATGAAAATATCGCGATTATAGAATTACCACAAGCAGGGTGGACGACAGGAACGTCAAAAACTTTTTCTAAGTCTAACTTTATTTCGTCTTACCGCGTAGAATCATCAGAAAAGGGTTATATAATGATTCTACAACTCAAACGTAATGCAAAAGTTGTTTATAAAGCTGACCTGAAAAGTATCACAGGGAATTCCCGACGTCTTGTTATTGATCTTGGTGGCGTATAAGTACAATAAGTTTATTTATTGCATGCGCAGAGTATTTTTTGACCTTTATAAATCAAGATAAGGGCCGAGAACCATATGCCAACTGCCATACCAAACAACACACCGCCATCGCCTTGCACTTCTATACCCAATGGCGTAAAAAGATGAAAAAAATATGACCACCAGTTATTACCTCTAATGCCACTAAGGCACCCAAAGGATTTAGCCATTTAAAAGGGGTCATACGGCCTACCAAAAGCAAAAGAGACGCTATCAGCTCTGCTGTCCCCACAATATATTGATTGAAAAGACTAGACTTGGCTTGCAGAAAATCTCATCATACGCTTAAGTATAACAATTATTCACCATAATGGATGATTTTCAATGTCCCAATCGCCTTTAACCAAAACGCAAAAAAGCCCATCAAGCAAAAACTCCAATAATTATAGAACTTTTTTCAAAACATTCTACACGAATGTTCCCAAAGAAGATTACGAGATGATGGCGCCAGAGAATTTAGCTTATACAGCACAGAACCATCTTGAATTAAGCAAATCAAGAAAATTTGGTGGCAAACCAGCTATTTCAATTTCCACACCTACTCGTAAAGTCGAAGGATGGGACGCAGGCCAAACAGTCATTGATATTGTCAACGACGATATGGCATTTTTAGTTGATTCAGTTGTCGCCGAAATTATCCGTCACGGTTATCAAATTTCTGTCTTTATCCACCCCATCCTTCACATCACACATGACAGCAAAGGCAACGTTACCAAGTTCTCTCCTAATATAACAAAAGGCAAAACCAAAGGACAATCACATATCCATGTAGAATTAAACCGTGCAATTAGCAATCAACAGGCAAAAAAATTAAAAAAACAATTAAACCAAGTTCTTATTGATACCAAATTTGCAAATAAGGATTGGGCGAAAATTAAACTAAAGTTAAAAGACGCTAAATCTACCTTAAAAACGGCACCAGCCAAATATTCTGATGCAACTGTCAAAGAATATCAAGATTTCCTAGATTATTTACACGATGATAATTTTACATTATTAGGATGCCGTGAATATTCTTTTTCAAAATCAAATGGCCAACTCAAAAGCAAGGTTATTAAAAGCTCAAGCCTTGGTTTACTCGCAGACGAGGTTCGACCCGTCTATGTTAATGAAGTACAAACAAACTTAACCGAAAAACAGCAAAAATTGCGCTTCCAACAAGAACCATTAACTGTTTCTAAAGTTAATAAGCGCTCTACTGTTCATCGCCGTGTTCCTTTAGATGCTATTACAGTTAAAAAATATAATAAGAATGGTGAGGTCAGTGGTGAAATCTTATTCATCGGACTTTTTACTTCTGTTACCTATTCGCGTAGCGTAATGAATATTCCTTATATAAGAATGAAGGCAGAAAATGTTATTAAAAAATCAAAATTTAAAAATGCTTCGCATAATCATAAAACAATTAGGCACATATTAGAAAAGTATCCACGCGACGAAATACTACAAATGCCCGATCAATTATTGCTTGATCATGCTATCAGTATTTTACGTCTCCAAGAAAAGCCACGTATCGCACTTTATACGCGCCCAGATCCTTTTGGAAGGTATATTTCTTGTCTGGTTTACGTTCCTAAAGAACGCTACGAAACGCAGTTACGCCTTAAATTACAACACGTACTCGAAAAGTCCTTAGGTGGCATTTGCTCTAATCATAAAGTTTCGCAAGACGATTCTCCTTTATCACGTGTCTTGTTTTTAATTGATACCAATACCTTGAAAAAAACGCCCAAAATTAACAATGATGATTTAGAAAAAAAATTAATAGAAGCTGGGCGCAATTGGGCGGATAAGCTCCGTGATACAATTGAAGATACTATAGAAGACCCAGACCAAGCCGCTTCCTTAATTCAAAGATATGGCGATGCCTTTTCAATCAGTTACAAAGAACATTACACTTCTACTCAAGCAGTGCTGGATATGAAAAAAGTCAATAATATTATTGATGGTGACAATATTGATATCGAACTTTATGAACAAAAGAATGGCGATAATAAAGAAATAAGACTTAAACTATATCGTTCTAAAAAACCGATCGCTCTTTCTGATGTTCTGCCAATCATGGAAAATATGGGAATCCATGTTATTACTGAACTTCCATCTGGAGTAACACCTGCAGATTACAAACATAAAATTTGGATTCATGATTTTCTACTTGAGCCTAGCTTCCAAAATAAACAAGTTGATGTTGATTCAGCCAAAGAATCTTTTGAAGATGTTTTCAAGAAAACATGGGGTCTTGAGATGGAAAATGATAGCCTTAATATGCTGTCCTTCTATTCACAAATGCCATGGCAAGATATTGCTATATTGCGTGCCTTTACGCACTACTTAAGACAAACAGGATCTGCCTTTAGTTTGCCCTACATTGAAAGTGCTATTACAAGCCACCCAGATATTGCAAAAGCAATTGTAATTTTCTTTAAAGATATGTTTGATCCTAATTTAAAAAAACTATCTGGCAAAAAGAAAGAAGAACGTAAAAAAGCGATTTACCATTCATTAGAAAAAGTTGATTCTTTAGATCATGACCGTATTTTCCGCAGCATCATAAATATTTTATGTGCAACATTAAGAACAAACTTTTTCCAAAAAGACGAAAATGGAAATTATAAAAATTACTTATCTTTCAAATTAGATAGTTCTCAAATCAATGATCTACCAGAACCTAAGCCCTATCGCGAAATTTTTGTGTATTCAGCAAGAGTAGAGGGTGTGCACCTAAGAGCAGATAAAATTGCCCGTGGGGGTTTAAGGTGGTCTGATCGTCATGAAGATTTTCGTACTGAAATACTTTGGCTAATGAAAGCACAGCAAGTTAAAAATGCAGTCATCGTCCCAATGGGTGCAAAAGGCGGCTTTGTGGTCAAAAATCCTCCACCAAATGGAGATCGAAATGCCATACGTGAAGAAGGTATAGCTTGTTATCAAACCTTTATACGTGGTCTTTTAGATATTACCGATAACCGTAAAGGAACAAAAATTATTCATCCTAATAATGTTGTTCTATACGATGAAGAAGATCCCTATCTTGTTGTCGCCGCAGATAAAGGAACAGCAACTTTTTCTGATATTGCCAATGCTTTATCTGATGAATATAATTTTTGGTTAGGAGATGCTTTTGCTTCTGGCGGCTCGGTTGGATATGATCATAAAGCCATGGGTATTACAGCGCGTGGAGCATGGGAATCCGTAAAGCGTCATTTCCACGAAATTAACTTTGATACTCAAACCCAAGATTTTGACGTTATCGGCGTTGGTGACATGAGTGGAGACGTGTTTGGAAACGGAATGTTGTTATCCGAACATATATGTCTTATTGGAGCCTTTAACCATCTTCATATATTCTGTGATCCTAACCCAAATGCAAAAGCCACTTTTAAAGAACGCCTACGTCTTTTTAATGGAGTAAAAGGATGGGGCGATTACAATAAAAAACTACTATCTAAAGGCGGTCGTATTTTCTCACGAAGCGAAAAAAGTCTCACCCTGACATCCGAAATCAAAAAACGTTTTGATATCACTGAAGATAAGATATCACCTAATCAATTAATCCGCACGATGTTAAAAACACGAACAGATCTATTATGGTTTGGCGGTATTGGTACATACATTAAAGCAGTGCAAGAAACCGATTCCGATGTTGGTGATAAAGGTAGCGATGCTTTACGCATTAATGCCCCTGCAATTCGAGCAAAAATTATAGGTGAAGGTGCCAACCTTGCTATGACGCAGCTCGCAAGAATTGAGTATGCTAAAAATGGCGGCTCTCTCAACGCCGATTACATTGATAATGCGGGCGGAGTCGCCTGTTCTGATGATGAAGTTAATATCAAAATTCTTCTTAATGATGTCATACGTAAATCTAAATACAACATGGACATTAAAAAACGAAACAAGCTTCTCGAAGCTATGACAGAAGACGTATCCAAACATATATTACGTGGGAATTATCAACAGGCACAGGGCATCAGCCTCATGGAGCTTCAAGCTGCTAAAAATGTAGAATCTCATGGGTACCTTATGGATTTCTTAAAAGAAAAAGTCGGTTTAAGCCGAACGCTAGAAAGACTACCAAAACGATTCGAAATTGAAAAACGTAGTCGTATAGGTCAAGGACTTACCAGACCTGAATTAAGCGTCTTACAATCTTATGCTAAAATTTGTTACACACAATTATTACTCGATAGTGATATCGTTGAAACAAAAGCAATGGAAGAACGTCTTATAAGATATTTTCCACCACAACTAAGAGTTAAATATAAAACAGAAATCTTAAATCACCGCCTTAGAAATCAAATCATTGCAACATCATTAGCGAACGGCATTGTCAATCGTATGGGGCCAGACTTCATTCGCGATCGTATGAATAATTGTGGTGCCAGCGCAGAAGAAGTCGCCAAAGCCTATATCATAGTCCGTGAAGCATTCAATCTAAGGCAAACCTGGAATGATATTGAATCATTAGATGGTACAGTGCCTGCGATGGTACAATTAAAAGCCTTATCAGAAACAGCACGCATGGTTGAACGAGCAGTTACATGGTTCCTGACACGTTATGGACGAAAGTTGGATATTAACCGTGATATTCAAGCCTTTCAAGGTGGCATTGATACTGTTAAAAACCACATGGAAACAGTTGTTCCAAAAGAACTTCTTAATAAAATCAAGCAAATCACCGACAATGGTATTGAAAATGGACTCTCAAAAAAATTAGCGCATGATATTTCGCTTATGCCTATTTTAGGATCGGCCTGTGATATTATTCGTATTTCCGTAGATTATAAATTTGAAATTGCCATTACAGCACGTGTTTATTTTGAACTGGGTGACTACTTTCACCTTGATTGGATGCGTCAAAAAGCACGCCACTTACCAGCTGAAAGCGAATGGTCCAGCCAAGCATTAGAAGGCATTATAGATCAGCTTTATACATGCCAAGCAGGACTGACAGTTCGCATCTTAAAAGATATGGGTAGCGAAATAACACAAGGTAAGAAAAAAAGTAAAAATGATATTGGTTGCATTGGATGCAAAAGCGTTCTTCAATCATGGATTAGTAATCGTGGCGCACAGGCAAAATTACTAGAACCGCTTTTCAATGAATATCGACGCTCTGCCAATATTGATTTCTCTATGTTAATTATTGCAGAACAGAGATTAAGAAATCTATATGGGGGATAACCCTCTTCTTTAAAAAAATAAGATTTAAATCGTAAAAACCTCTTGATATTTTAGATTTTTTAAATGATGATGATAATCATTCTCAATAAAAGATCTCGAAATGCGCCTCATATATATCAATCTTCACCTTTCATTCAACAGCTTCGCTCGAGCAGACAAGAACAATAAGCCTGACGATGATTCTGAACAAACCGATAGCAGCAATGAAGATCGAACGGTAGAATATGACAAGTGTAGTGACGAAGCTCACTCCGCAATTTCATACGGAGAATGGGTTAGTCTAGCAGCGCATCATCACCATCACCATTAACGAAATTAAAATGTGATAAGAAAGAGTCCAAATCGAATTCTGGCATAACTTGCGAAAATGCAATGGCCAAAAGAACAAACAATCCAAAGTTACGATTTGATTTGAAAATCAAAAGCGAGTTTTCAGGATCATCCATATCCCAATCTCTAAGCTGATGATAAAAATGAATTGCGGGTAAAACCAAAAGGATAAATGTAATAAGTCCCGAATCTGCCAAGAAAAAAGAAAACGCCAATAACATCACAGTTATTATATAGAATAGACCTACCCAAAATTTACTACGCTTTCCAAAAAGAAGTGCCGTTGATTTGATACCTATAATTTCATCGTCATCCTTATCTTGATGAGCATAAATTGTGTCATACCCTAACGTCCAAAAGAAACCTGCAGCGTATAGTACCAAGGCCTCCACTCTTAAATCATGCGTGGAAGCGCTCCATCCCATCAAAGCACCAAAATTAAAAGTTAATCCTAAAAATGCCTGCGGCCACCATGTAATACGCTTCATCAATGGATAAACCGCAACAAAGAAAAGTGACAAGACCCCTAGAACAATGGTGATATATGATGTCATTAATAAAATGATAAAAGCGGTGAATATAAGATAACTAAGAAATATAACTGCACCAAACACTGAAACCTGACCACTTGCCAATGGCCGCATTTTTGTTCGTTCAACTTGTTTGTCTAAATCACGATCCCATAGATCATTTATAATACACCCAGCACCCCGCATAATAATCGCGCCAATTAAAAATAATACCAATAAACGAATATCTGATAAAATCATTCCCTGAACGCCATTCGCCCCAAGCAATATACCCCACCAACCTGGCAACAAAAGAAGCCACCAACCAATGGGGCGATCAAGCCGCATTAATAACGCATATGGTTGCCAAAACGCTGGTAATTTTGAAATCCAACCTTCAGTCTTGATATCTGTATGAGTCATGTGGTTGAGTATAGTTATGAATGACGAAAGTTTTAAATTGCCAAGGCTGTATACACCATCAGCTCTTATACATAAGGGTGTCATAGCCTTAGACGCAGGGCAAGCGCATTATTTACACAATGTTCTTCGCCGTAGTAATGGAGACTCAGTAAGGTTATTTAATGGTAAAGATGGCGAATGGCTTGGATCATTACAAAATTTGAACAAAAAAGCTGGCAAAGCTCTTTTACAAGAACAACTAGCTAAACAACCAACGAACATTAAAAAAGTCCATTTATTATTTGCTCCTATCAAAAAAAATCGTATGGATTGGCTCATTGAAAAAGCCGTTGAATTGGGCGTAAGTGACTTTCATCCTGTACTGACACAAAATACAGAGATTAGAAAAATAAAGGAAGATCGCATTACAAAACAAATTTTTGAAGCAGCAGAACAGTGCGAACGTTTTGAAATTCCAATACTTCACCCTTTAAAAAAACTAGATCAGATATTAAAAGATTGGCCAACCAATATAAAACTGCTGGCGTGTTTAGAACGATACGAAGGCCAACCACTTAAAAATATTGCAAAAGATGTTGCGGTTCTTATTGGCCCTGAAGGCGGTTTTACGGCAGAAGAAAAAGAAAACATAGCCCAAAAAGCGATGGTTATAACTTTAGGGGATCAAATTTTGCGCAGTGAAACAGCAGCACTAAAAGCACTGACCATATTAACACTTTAAAAAATAAAATAAGCTTTAAGGCATAAAAATGCCGCAATAATTATCACAAAAAATGTTAATATCACTCCACTAGATCTGCGAATTAACGTCCCAAACTTATGATAAAGACCTATAGAATGGATTATACATCCCAAAATTAATGCCACCCCTAAAAGGTGAATTATAATTTCGGAAACTCCTTCTTGCTCTACTAAAAATATTAAAATAAGGGCAAAAAGCACATATTCAATAAAATTGTCCTGTCCGCCATCACCTATATCAACTTGATGCTTAAAGTGCCCTTGAATCACAAAAATGCTGAGAGCAATATAAATCAGGCCTAAAATTCCAGCATAAAGAGTAATAACCATCAATATTTCTCCTTTGAAGTAAATTGTTCGGTTATAGTCATATTTTTCCCTTTCAATGTCAAAAATTTCTCTATAAAAAAGGGTGGAATACGTATAGTATTCTTAACAATATTTAGAATAATCACCAGAAGAAATATGACAAAAATAACTTATTGGGGCATGGCTCTATTTTCATTTATTTCCACAATTTCGATGGCGCCAATGGCAGCTTTTGCAGATGACAGAGCAAGACCAACGCAGCTGGGACTTCGTGATGCCGCTACCCCCCAGATGGAACGCATCACATGGTTTCATGATAGTTTACTTATGTATATCATTACCGCCATCGTTATTTTTGTAACGGCTCTTCTTGTCTGGGTTGTCATCCGATACAATGAGAAAGCCAATCCCAAACCTTCAAAAACGACACACCATGTTCTACTGGAAGTTGTTTGGACAGTTATACCCATTATTATTTTAATCGTGATTGCCGTTCCTTCTTTCAAAATGCTTTACTACTTAGACCGTGTCGAAGAACCAGAAATGACACTGAAAGTTACAGGTTATCAATGGTATTGGGGTTACGAATATCAAGATCACGAAGGTGTAAACTTTCTATCTTACCTAATCCCAGAAGAAGAAATTGATGAAAGTAAGGGGCAAAGACGTCTTCTTTCAACGGATAATGTCGTGGTTTTACCTATTGATACAAATATTCAGATTTTGATCACCGCTGCTGATGTTATTCATGCTTTCACCGTTCCTGCCTTTGGTATTAAAAAAGATGCTGTACCTGGCCGCATGAATGAAACATGGATACGTATTGATAAGCCCGGTACATACTATGGACAATGCTCTGAAATCTGCGGAAAAGACCATGCATACATGCCTATTGAAGTAAAAGCAGTTACCAAAGAAGAATTTAAAAAATGGTTGGTTCAAGCAAAAGAGAAGTTTGCGTCTACTGGTTCACGCCTACCATACGAATTAGCATTTAATACAGGAGTTCAATAATAATGTCCGACCATAAACCAGGATTTTTTACACGATGGTTCATGTCCACAAACCATAAGGACATTGGAACGCTTTATATTATTTTTTCTATTACGGCGGCCCTTGTTGGCGGCTGGTTCTCTATGATAATGCGCCATGAATTAGGAGACCCAGGACTACAGATTGCCTCTGGAGGGCAAGAATGGAATGTCTGGATTACAGCCCATGGATTGATCATGGTGTTCTTTGTTGTAATGCCGGGTCTAATTGGTGGTTTTGGAAACTGGTTTGTGCCGTTAATGATTGGCGCACCCGACATGGCCTTTCCTCGTTTGAATAATATTTCATTTTGGCTTCTTGTGCCGTCACTCCTATTGCTTGCCTCATCCGCCTTTATTGGCTCTGGCGCAGGTACGGGTTGGACAGTTTACCCACCACTATCTTCTAAACTAGGGCAACCTGGCATGTCTGTTGATTTAGCCATTTTCTCCCTCCATTTGGCAGGGGCTAGTTCTATTTTAGGGGCAGCGAACTTCATCACAACCATCTTTAACATGCGTGCCCCAGGCATGACTCTTCATAAAATGCCGCTTTTTGTTTGGTCAATGCTCGTCACCAGTTTCTTACTTGTTCTATCTCTACCTGTATTAGGTGGCGCAATTACAATGCTACTGACTGACCGCAACTTTGGTACAAGCTTCTTTGATCCAGCTGGCGGTGGTGACCCTCTCTTATACCAACATCTTTTCTGGTTTTTTGGTCATCCTGAAGTCTACATTATGATTTTACCAGCTTTCGGTATTATCTCTCACATCGTCTCAACCTTCTCTCGCAAACCTGTGTTTGGATATCTAGGCATGGCTTACGCGATGATCGCCATTGGTTTCGTCGGGTTTATTGTTTGGGCACACCACATGTATACTGCTGGTATGGCCGTTAATACACAAGCTTACTTTACAGCCGCTACCTTGATCATTGCCGTACCAACGGGAATTAAAATTTTCTCATGGATTGCCACAATGTGGGGTGGTTCTTTAAGATTTCCAACCCCAATGCTTTGGGCGCTTGGTTTTATTTTTCTTTTCACTGTTGGCGGTGTAACCGGTGTTGTTCTGGCGAATGCGGGAATGGATACATCACTTCATGATACATATTATGTTGTTGCACATTTCCATTACGTTCTGTCATTAGGGGCCGTCTTTGCCTTGTTTGCTGGATTTTACTACTGGATTGGTAAAATGTCCGGCCGACAATACCCTGAACTTGCTGGGAAATTCCATTTCTGGGTTACATTTACTGGTGTGAATTTGGTTTTCTTCCCCCAACATTTTGCAGGACTTGCTGGTATGCCGCGTCGTATTGTTGATTATCCAGCACCGTTGGTACCAGAGCATCTAGAAGGGCCTTTCGTTAATCACATTGAAAAAATCAAATGGATGGCATCACAAGAATATGGCTATCATCTATGGAATTATGTTTCGACAATGGGTGCTTATTTGTCAGGAATCAGTGTTGTAATATTCCTACTGATTGTTTTCTACACCTTATTCTTTGGGCGTAAAGTGGGCGAGAATTACTGGGATGCGATCCCAGAAACAAAGACATTTGAATGGACATTGTCATCTCCTCCACCATTCCACCAATTTGAAATTCAGCCTAAAGTAAAATAGGCTTGGGATTTAAAAAATTAATGATATAAAGCCCTTATGTATGTAGGGGCTTTTTTCTTAGAAAAACCAGAATGACAAAAGATATCTTAGAACAGCTATATGATGAGATTCCCAAAGCGCGTGAAGTTATTTATGCGGTAGGCGAGCCTACGCCATTAGAACACGTACAGCTTAGCAGTGAGGATTTTACTGTCTATATCAAGCGGGAAGATTTAGGCCCCATTAATGCCTATAAATGGCGTGGTGGATATAATGCCGTACTAAACCATCACAACAACGGTGGCAGTGACACGATTGTTGCCGCTAGCGCAGGTAATCATGCACAAGGCGTAGCCCTTGCCGCCCATAAATTAGGTCTTAAAGCGAAAATATTTATGCCATTAGCCGCACCGGTGATGAAACAAGAGGCCGTGCAACATCATGGTGGTGACAATGTGGAATTAATTTTAAAGGGTGATACGTACAATGAAGCAGGTGATGCGGCAAAAGCATACATCAAAGAAACCGGATATACATACATACACCCTTTTGATGATCTTTATACAATGGCAGGACAAGCCATGATTGCTGATGAAATCATCAATGATAGCGAACTAAATAATTCTGGGGCTTTTGATTATGCCTTCTTACAAATTGGCGGTGGCGGTATGGCAGGCGCCGTTTCTGCGTGGTTAAAAAAGAACTGGCCTGATATAAAAGTCATTGGTGTTGAAGGTGTCGATCAGTCCTGCATGGGGCAATCAGTAACAAACGGTGAAATTGTAACTTTAAATACTGTTGATACATTTTGCGATGGTACGGCAGTCACACGCCCTGGCGATTTAACGTTTGAAATTTGTAAACAAACGATTGACGAATTTTTAACAGTAACGAATGAAGAGGTCTCTGCCGCTATTCAACAGCTTTGGGAGGCCAAAAGAATTATTCCTGAGCCAAGTGGGGCTATGGGATTGGCTGGTCTTAATCAATATAAAGAAACCCATGCCAAAGAATTAAAAGGTAAAAAAATTCTGACTATCTTATGCGGCGCCAATATGGATTTTAGTAAACTTGCGTTAATCGCAGGTAAATCAGCCATTGGTGCACATCGCCGTCGTTATTATCGTTTGGAATTGCCCGAATGTGAAGGTTCACTCCTCAAAGTTCTGGAAGCACATTTTATTGATTTGAGTGTTTCTGAATTTATGTATGGTAAAATTCATGAGAGCAAAGCGTGGCAAACTATTGCCGTCGATGCCAAAGAAGACGAGTTCAATGTTTTAGAAGCAAGCTTGAATGAAGCTGGAATTAATTTTTCTGATATTACGTTAGATGCAGATATTCGATATAAAATAATTAACTACAACCCTGCTCTATTCAAATATCCTGTATTTTTAAACGTACGGTTTCCTGAAAGAAAAGGGGCTTTGCGCGATTTCTTACGCCAAATTTCTACTTATGCCAGTATTTGTTATTTTAACTATGCCTACTCTGGTGAGACCATTGGTCGTGCCCTGATGGGGTTTGAATTTTCTTCCAAAGAAAACAAAGATAAATTCATGACAGAAATTCAAAAGAGCGTTGTTTCCTGTAAAGCAATTGACGAAGAAACGATTTCTCGTATTTTGAAGCATTAAGCTTTTTTATTTTGGGCTTTCCATTTTAGATACATCAGCGTAAAAGAATGACATGAGCAATATCGAAACAGTAGCAGAGTTTTCTACAGCAGAAGCCAGTGTTTCTGACTATTTTGCGTTGCTAAAACCAAAAGTCATGAGCTTGGTCGTCTTTACTGGCTTTGCTGGTCTTTGGGTTGCACCAAACGCGGCAGATCTACACCCTGTTCTAGCCATTGTTGCTATCGTCTGTTTGGCAATCAATGCAGGTGCGGCAGGAGCCATCAATATGTGGTTTGACCGTGATATTGATGCCGTCATGAAACGTACACAAAACCGCCCTCTTCCTCTCAATAAAATGCATTCAGACGAAGCCTTAAGCTTTGGCATTGTTTTAAGTGTTCTTTCAGTCATGATGATGGGCGTTGCCCTAAACTGGGTTGCAGCTGGTTTATTAGCTTTTGCTAACGTTTTTTACGTATTCATCTATACCATGTGGCTCAAACGCTCAACACCGCAAAATATTGTGATTGGTGGCGCAGCAGGCGCTTTTCCACCAATGATTGGTTGGGCCGCCGTCACAGGTGATATAACTTTGGCCCCTATTGCCCTATTCGCTATTATTTTCTTTTGGACCCCACCACATTTCTGGGCACTCGCTCTCTTTGCCAATGAAGATTATAAACGAGCCAAGGTACCCATGCTTCCTGTTACACATGGCGAACGTCATACAAAAATACAAATGATGGTATATTCCCTTATCATATTGCCCATTTCAATTTCTCCATACTTTTTGAATATATCGGGGACAGGGTATTTAATTTCCGCGAGCGTTTTAAGCCTGTTCTTTATATATACCAACGTACGCGTTATGTTTGACAAGACTTATAAGTCAGCTAAATTAATGTTTGGCTATTCAGTATTTTATCTATTTGCCCTGTTTCTTGCCCTCATGATTGATAAGGTTTAGCCATAAAGGAAATTTAGCATGCCAATCGAAGAATTACATAAAACAAAGAAGAAGAAAAACCTGACAATCCTAGCCCTTATAGCCATATGGGTTGCCATTATCTGGATTGTTACTGTGATAAAAGTGAGCAATGGCGGATAAAAACACCAAAACACTGTTATCTGTCTTAGGCATAGCAGTGTTCATGGTTGGGTTGGCCTTTGCTTCTGTACCACTTTATGACGCTTTTTGCCGCGTTACAGGATTTGGCGGCACGACTCAAGTTTCAAAAGCCCCCCCTTCTGATAATGAAATCTTAGACCGTGAGGTCACCATACATTTTAATGGAGATACCAACAGAGATCTTAATTGGAAATTTGAACCTGAAGTACGGAAAATTAAACTCAAAATAGGTCAACAAAGTCTTATCTCTTTTAAAGCAAAAAATTTGGGGAGATATCCTAGTATTGGAACGGCGGTTTATAATGTTACCCCTGCCAAAGCTGGAAAATACTTCCAAAAAATTCAGTGTTTTTGTTTTGATAGCCAAACACTGCAACCCAATCAAGCCATGGATATGCCCGTCGTTTTTTACGTTGATCCTTCCATTATTAAGGATAAAAACATGGATGACGTAAAAACCATCACATTATCCTATAGTTTTTTCAAAAGTGACTCAAAGGAGCTTGATAGCGCTATGGAAGAGTTTTATAATGCTGAATGATTTGTTTATAAAACACTGAAATTTTTAATTAATTTTTTAAGGATATTTCTAAATGTCTAGCAAGATTGAATATGACACGACTGGTAAACCCCATCCTTATCATATAGTTCGTCCAAGCATATGGCCTATTATTGGAGCATTTTCTGGCATGCTGTTGGCAGTTGGTGCCATAGCCTATATGCATGAACTTAAGATTGGTGAGTTTGCCATTGGTTTTAAAGGTATTGGTTTAGGTTTACTAGCCGTTGCTTCTGTCATGTTTTTCTGGTGGAAGGATATCTTATTTGAGGCTGTTACAGAAAAAATACATACGCCAATTGCACAAATTGGTTTGAGATATGGAATGGCGTTATTCATTGCTTCAGAAGTTATGTTCTTTGTTGCATTTTTCTGGGCATTTTTTGATGCCAGCCTTTATGCTGATCAAGAAATTTTATTCTCACGCTTAGAATATACAAGTGGTCAATGGCCACCTCCACAAATTCATGTCATTAACGCCTTTGATTTACCATTAATGATGACCATGATTTTATTATTATCTGGTTGTACAACAACATGGGCACACCACGCCATCATGGAAGGTGATCAAAAATCATTTATAAAAGCTCTAGGAATCACTGTAGGGCTTGGTTTTACCTTTTTATGCTTTCAAATTTTTGAATATTCTCACGCCGCCTTTGGTTTCAAAGAAGGTATTTATTCTTCAACATTCTATATGGCAACAGGATTTCATGGCTTTCATGTTTTTGTTGGAACAATCTTTCTAGCCGTCTGTTATTTACGCGCTAAGAAAGGCCATTTCACAAAAGATAGCCATTTTGGATTTGAAGCTGCGGCATGGTATTGGCATTTTGTTGATGTTGTCTGGCTGTTCTTATTCGTTGCCGTTTATTGGTGGGGCGGCTTAGGCGGCACCCCTTCTGCTCATTAGAAAAAATGTGAAAAACTTTTTTAATAACTTAAAAATTAGCACCGCTTGTCGATGTCCTAAATGTGGACTAGGGTCGTTATATCCTTCTACCTTTGATTTAACATTAAATAAAACTTGTGAAAATTGTGGGCTAGATTTAGCCGCTAACGATAGTGCAGATGGTCCAGCTGTTTTTCTTATATTTGTTTTAGGATTTTTATTAGTCCCTGCAGCACTCATTTTTGAAGCCTTAACGGCCCCCCCTTTATGGGTACATGCCATATTATGGGGAAGCGTTGCTTTAGCGATCTGTATCGGCGCATTAAAACCTCTTAAGTCATATATTATTTATATCCAGTACAAACACCGAAAAAGTGATTGGGATTAAATGGTTAAAAAAATAATATCTCTTTTACTTTTTTGCTGCGCCTTGGTTGCTTTATTACTACTCAGCTATTGGCAAATGGAACGACTTCAATGGAAAACAGATATCATCGCACGGTTAAATATAGAATATCAAAAAAGTCCTAAAGAAAATTTGTTTAATTTTGATGATCTTTCATCTTTTGAAGACCTAAAATTACCACTTCGTTTTGGACAAGTTTTAGGACATTTTGAATATGATAAAGAAATTCTTGTTGGTCCAAAACCCTATAAAGGTGAAATAGGATATCAAGTTATAACGCCTTTAAAACTCAATAATAATGGGTTTATTTTAGTTAACCGTGGATGGGTTGAAGAAAGTAAAAAAGAAGCTATTAAAGCTAATCAACCACAAGATTATATCACTGTGACTGGAATATTCAGAAGACCAGACTGGAACAGCTTTACACCAGATAATAGCCCTTCCAATAATGTATGGACAAAACTAGATATTAAACAAATTGCAAAAGTAAAAAAGATTACGCCCATAGCACCTGTTATGCTCTACGCCAGCAACATATCGGTTAATTTTAAACCTATTATTTTACAAAATGAAAAATGGTATCCAAGAAACAAGCATCTTCAATATGCTATATTCTGGTTCACAATGGCTTTAGTACTTTTATTAATCAGTGGAATTTTTGTTTGGAAAAATAAGAACGTCTAGTTTTAGTTAAAGAAACCTCTTCTATGTCTCTTACGATCAGCAACTTTTGTACCTTCTATGGTAGAAGCATATTTCAAACGCATCTTATTCACCGTTGCTTTAAAATTTGCCATTTCTTTTCCTGACAATTCTTCACCGGTCGGCAAATTAACCGAACGTGGATTAACTTGTCTACCTCTAGATAATACTTCGTAATGTAAATGTGGCCCAGTAGAGCGACCCGTTGTTCCGACATAGCCAATCACTTGCCCTTGCTTGACACGTCGACCTGGCTTAATCGTTGGTTTAATTTTGCTCATATGGGCATAAGCAGTTTTTAGCTTCGAGTTATGACGGATACGAATATATTTACCGTATGAGCTAAACCAACCAGCCTTCTCAATCACACCATCACCAGCAGCAAAGATCGGTGTGCCACGAGAAGCCGCAAAATCAACTCCTTTGTGCATTTTAGTATAGCCAAGGACAGGATGGCGGCGTTTACCAAAGCCAGATGACATACGCGCCCCATTAATAGGTGTCTTCATCAGCGTGCGTTTAATCGAACGTCCATCTGGCTGAAAATAATCAACACGCCCATCTGACATTTCAAAGCGGTAAAGTGGAATCTCACGATTACCTAATTTTAACTTTGCATAAAGTATGTCGCCTGTTTTCGAAACATTACCACTTTCCGTTTCATAGCTTTCATACATAACTTCTAGTGTATCATTTGGGTGAATATCACGTTGAAAATCAACATTCCAAGAAAAAATACGAATAGCATTTGCAACAATGGTTTGCGGAATTCCAGCTTGTGAAGCAGAACCATAGAGAGAAACTTTTACTTCCGCCTGTTGTGCTTTAATAACTTTATTAACTTCTTTTTCATGAAGTCGGGCTTTAAATTCATCCCCAGCGCGCGCAACGACAAGTGTTTTAATAGGATCAAGTTCCATCGTCATTTCACGAAAACGCTGTTCATCCCCGCTCATTTCATCAAAATGAAGATCTATCTTTTGCCCCACCTTTATAAGACGTGGGTCATAATATTCTTTCATTGCCTTAACAATGACCGCAGCATCACTACTACCTATACCTTGCTTTTCCATGACAACACCAAGTGCATCGCCCGAAACAATCGTAATTTCTCGATCTAAAGGCAAAGATTTATTGCCTCCATTAGAAATAATGGAAGCATGAGAAACACCATTAAGCAAACCGTCATTATTGATTAAAGAATCTGTAACAATATCAAATCCAGAAGCAGGAGCAATTGAAGCAAAGTGATGATTGGATAATCCTTCAGAATTTTGTGAGGTGAGCGTAAATGAAATTATTGCCGCAACCATAAAAGTGGAAACTCCGGCAACGTAACGTAAACGCAAATTATTTTTTTTCGTCAAAACATAACGGCTTCTTAAATGAAATTTATGAGACAAGAACTTTGCAATGAAATATAAGTATTCGGCTAGACGCTTTGTAAAAGCGTTACCAAAAAGTCGTTGTGCAGATATTTCTAAATTAGTTCTTTGTTTTTTGTTCATAGCAAAGCTCGAATTATTATTATGGACGTTTAAAGAGATTTGATAAATAGAAAATGACTAATTGATCAACGGATAAAATTTTATCCGTTCTCCCTAACTATTTCACATAATTCTTAATAACCCTTTTATATAATATTTAATTTTATCTATTTTTACCTAAGACTATACCTACAGCCCACACTCTTGGGAGATGGTATTATAGGCTTTACTTGAACCACTCAAGCTAAAAGTGTCCGTTGTAAGAGTTCCACGCTGGGAAACACCCTTTACAACCATAGTTGACCCACTTTTAATAGCATTTACTAAAGCACTATCAGCAGCAGCATCAGCTGCCCAAGCGGTTTCATCTTGAGTGAATAATTTATAATTACTACCATTGGCCTTTATTGTCACCTCACTACCTGATTTATAGGGATATCCAGTAATATAACTAAAAACATCCTTTGTTTTTTCAGCAGGTCGATGGGTAATGAGCGCAAAAACATCATCACGGCTCGTATAATTGCCAACCTTTGTTTTTGGTTCAGATGCCATATAACAAACCTTATTGCCGTTTTCCGTAAAGCTGTAAGCGCGCCATTGACCAAAAGTCCCTAAAAGGTTGGGTTTAGAAGCCTCAACACGACTCGATGCAAAAGTTATGGCAATAACCGTTAATAATGATAAAGATAAAAAGCGAACCATGGGCAGTATCCTCTAATAGATTTTAGTCATAAAATGAATGTCATGATTTATTAAGTGTTGAAAATGGCAAATTTAAGGAATTTTCAAAGTTTTTCAATTTAATCAATTTAGCTAAATTCTCTTAAAAAACAAAGAAATTCCTGATAATTTTTACTTTATACTCTATTTTTTGATAACTTTTTCAAGCCTATCAGGTACATCATTCGCTTTTTCCTCTAAAACAGCACAACATTAATTGATTGAAAATCATAAAAACATTATTTTCAAAGGGTTTAACATGTAACAATGCCTAATAAATACACGAAAATACATATAACAAACCATAAAATTTTAATCTTAAGGAGAAACCAATGAAATTTTCACTCTTTTTTGCGGCATTTGCTCTACTAATAGCATTCCCGCTAAACGCTCAAGCACTCGAAAATGAAACAACACCCGTTATCAAAGTTGTTGCTTTCCATTCTGATAGTTGTGGTTCTTGTAAAATTCTTGGCCCACGTATAGCAGAAGCAAAGCAGATTATTAATCAAGACAAAATCACCATGATAAAATTTGACTTCACAAATAAAGAATCTATTAAAAAGACTAAAACTTTGGCTACTGAAAAAGGCGTTGATAATATTCTACAAAAATATGGCGCAAAAACTGGATTCGTTGTTTTAGTTAATGAAAAAAGTGAGGTTGTTGATATGCTAAAAGTTGATCATAATACTGCAGACATTGCCGCTAAGTTAGCAACAGCCATTGCAAATGCATCATAATTTACCTGTTTAATCATTACGTAGAAAAACCGCCATGCTTAAAAAAAACTTATTTAAATTCTACTTCACATTTATAATCGTTTTCACACTGATTGGTTTTTCTTATTCTGCTAAAGCAGAGTCATTAAATGACAATGAACCCTATAAATATGTATCTGTAAAAATCTTTGCCGATAAAACAAATATTATTGGTGGGGAAACTATTCGCCTAGCTATTGAACAAACAATATACCCCGATTGGCACACTTATTGGCTCAATCCTGGAGACTCTGGGTTGCCATTTGAAGTAGAGTGGAATTTACCTAAAAACTATCACGTAGGTAACCTTGAATGGCCAACTCCACAAAAAATTAAATTTGGGGAATTAACTAATTACGGGTACGAAAAAAAGGTTGTTCTTTTACAAAACCTAAATATCCCAAAAAATATTTCAACAAATCCCATTACAATAAAAGGTAAAGCAAACTTACTGGTCTGTCATGATATTTGCATTCCCGAAACGCACGATATTCAAATCACGTTAAACGGTGACGAAACTGCAAATAAAAATTTAATTGAAACCGCAAAAAGTAAGATCCCCGTTACCTTAAATCAGGAATCGTTTTTTTACGAAGAAGGTGAAAATTTTATTATTGATATAATAGGGAAAGAAACAAGCTTTAACCAAAAAAACGTTTATATTGCCCCTGAAGAATGGGGTTTAATTGACAACAATGCTAACGCTAAAGTTAAAATAACAAATGATGGATATCGCATCACTCAAAAACGTGGTGATCGTAGTTTATCAAAAATAAAAGAGTTTTCATTTATTATAAATGACAAGAGAAATGCTTATAGTCTAACTGCCCTACCTTCACTCAATAAATCGACTACCGCTACAACAGACCCTACCAACGAATTAACAAACAATACTGTAGAAAACCAACTTACATTCACTAAAGCTTTCTTATTTGCTCTCTTGGGCGGAATAATTTTAAATTTAATGCCTTGCGTCTTTCCTGTCCTTTCTATGAAAGCATTAAGCCTTGTTCAATTAAGCGGAAAAGAAGAAGAAAAAGCACGTCTTTATGGTTTAAGCTATACCGCTGGTATATTGATCAGCTTTGGTCTTATTGCGGCAATTTTAATTGGTTTAAAAACAGCAGGCGCGCAGATTGGTTGGGGCTTTCAACTTCAAAGCCCCATTGTTATTAGCTTGCTTGCTTATCTTGTCTTCATCATAGGGTTAAATCTATCGGGATTTTTTGAATTTAAAATTGGGTTTACCAATGCAGGACAAAAACTTGCCAGTCAATCAGGTAACAAAGGGGCTTTTTTTACAGGTGTTCTAGCTACTTTAGTTGCGACACCATGTACAGCACCATTTATGGGAGCCGCCATGGGCTATGCTCTAACGCAAAGCGCATTTTCGGCAATACTCATTTTTCTGGCCTTAGGCTTTGGTTTGGCTCTACCTTATCTCGCACTGTGCTTCATTCCATCCTTACGCACCAAACTTCCTAAACCTGGAGCATGGATGGAAACATTCAAACAATTTTTATCCTTCCCAATGTTTTTAACAGCTGCGTTTCT
Source organism: Alphaproteobacteria bacterium (assembly GCA_021775995.1). Classification (GTDB taxonomy): domain Bacteria; phylum Pseudomonadota; class Alphaproteobacteria; order Micavibrionales; family Micavibrionaceae. Next base: position 65,223 of record JAJFGS010000003.1, on the reverse strand, counting down.
TATTTGGGTTTTATCACAACAAGCTGGATCATTAAGTGTCTTGTGCATTCTATCCTCTATGGTTGCTATCGTTTTTATCATTTGGTTATGGCGTGTCATTCCCAAGCAAGGTTTGGTCAGACTTATAAGCCTTATGCTATTAGGATTAGCTATTATTTTTGTGATAGCCACGCCATTATTGTTAAAAACAGAAATGCAAGTAACAAGCCCCAATACTCAAAACGAGCAAGTTTATAATGCTCAGAAATTATCAGAACTTTTAAAGGGAAACGACCCTATTTTTACAAACATGACAGCTGCATGGTGTATTACCTGTAAAATAAATGAACGCGTTGCCATTAAAACGCAAGAAGTACAAAACATTTTTGCAGAAAAAAATATCCAATACTTAAAAGGTGATTGGACAAACCAAAATCCTGAAATTACACAATATCTGAATTCTTTTGGCCGTCAGGGCGTGCCCTTATATGTTTATTATGGCGCACGTGATGTTCAAAATGGAGAACGGCCAAGCCCTGTGCTTTTGCCACAAATTTTAACCGTTAATCTTATTAAAAACACAGTTCAATAAGATTAACACCAACTAAAACAAAAGAGGAAAATATGAAACTTTCATTATTCGCAATTTTAGGGGCAATCGGTTTAGCCGCTTGCCTTCCATCAGCAAATGCTGCACCTGTTGTCGGTGAAGCTGCGCCAGAATTTAAAGCCGTTGACACAAATGGCGTTGAGCGTTCTTTAAGAGATTTTCGAGGCAAAAATGTCGTTTTAGAATGGTCAAATCATGAATGTCCATTTGTGGTAAAACATTATGGAGCTGGTAACATGCAAAAAATTCAAAAAGAAGCAACCAGTGGCGGAACAATTTGGCTTACTATCGTTTCATCCGCTGAAGGTAAACAAGGTAGTGTTACCTCAGAAGAGGCCAATGAAATTATTGAAGATGTTGGCGCGCACGCAACAGCACGTATTTTAGATAAATCGGGCGAGATTGGTAAACTTTATGATGCCAAAACAACACCGCATATGTTTGTGATTAATAAAGAGGGAACATTAGTGTATGCAGGCGCAATTGATAGTAATTCCAGCTTTAAGTCCTCCTCAATAGAAGGTGCAACGAATTACATTACAGCCGCTCTATCCAGTTTAGAAGCTGGTGAGCCCATAAAAGTAGCAAGTACAAAACCATATGGTTGCGGCGTTAAATACTAAAAACCATTATTATACAATGGGTTACAGAGCCACTTGATAACCAAGTGGCTCTTTTTTTGTATTCAGAGTCTTATTTTTATATTATGTTATCAGCTATAACGATTTGGTGATTCTTAAATGTCAAAATTATCCGCTACAACACAAACTCTAGCCCCCGATACGAACGCTATTAAAGTTAAAACTTCATCTCTGATCGATGAGGATCGTATTCCACGCATGATTATTGATGAACAACACAAAATAATTTTTTGCAATCAATCTTTGAAAGACCTATGTGGTAATATTGAAGGTGATCAAATCGATAATGTTTTTTCTATTAAAAATAAAATAAGTGTTGGCCAAAATAACTTTACAATACTAAACAGCAATCAAAGCCTTTCTTTTCAAATTGATTGGGTTCCTTCGCAAAATGGTGAGCGTTTTATGATTGCCTCAACAGAAGCAATATTAGAGCAGAAAAAACTTAGCCAATATGTTACTGAAAAAATAAACCTAAAACGAAACCAAAATTCTACACCATTTATTGACCTTTCTTTTGATGCCTGCAGCATTACCGATACCAAAGGAAACTTTATAACCGTTAATGAAAATTTTACAGAGATCTTTGGATACAATATTAGTGATCTAAAAAATAAAAATTTACTTAGCCTTATTCACTTTGATGACCAAAATAAGTTTGAAACTAATATTTCATTACTCAATAAAAACAAACTAGAAAACCATCTTACAATCGAAACACGCTGTATTGGCAAAGAAGGAAATATACTTTGGATTGAATGGAAACAAAAATTTGTTAACGGGCAACTTTATAGCACTGGTCGTGACCTAACACCTCTCAAATCCTATCAAGAATCTACACAACGTCAGCAGAAAAAATTAGCCGAAGCCGAAGCCATTGGCCATATAGGACAATGGGAATGGGAAGTAGGTGGAGAGAAAATAAAGTTCTCAGACCAACTCTATTCTATTTTTGGTGTCGATAAAGAAAAATTTAATCCTACCCTAGACAGCATAACAAATATGATTGATCGGCGTGATTCAGGCCGAATGATACAAGTATTTCAACGCGCTATTATTGAACAAAATGATTACGATATGGATTTCCGCCTTACACGACCAGACGGTGATTTAAGATATATACGTTGTGAAGGACGTTGTGAAATTGATAAAGACGATGATGTCATTGCTCTTTATGGGATTATGCAAGACATTACGATTGCAACACACCGCGAACTAGATTTGGTAAAAGCCAAAGAAAGCGTAGAGCATGCCTATGCCGCAAAAACACAATTTCTTGCCAATATGAGTCATGAATTGCGCACACCACTTAATGCAATTATTGGTTTTTCTGAAATGATTGAACGACAACTTTTGGGCCCGATAGGCACAGAAAAATATTTAGAATATATTGGTGGTATCCGTGAAAGCGGTGAACATCTTCTTGATCTTATCAGCGATATTTTAGATATGTCCAAAATTGAGGCCGGTAAGTACGAACTCAACATTGAAAGATTTAATATTGCTAAAATCATTCGTATGGCAGCTCATATGATGGAAGGCCGTGCCCTCGATGCAGAAATAAAAATTAATGTAGATATTAATAATGAGAATTTACAAATTTCTGCCGATCGCCGTGCTATTACGCAAATGATTTTAAATCTTTTATCAAATGCTGTTAAATTTTCTCATAAAAAAGGTAAGATTGATCTTCAACTTATAGAAAAAGAAGATCATATAACTATTATAATAAGCGACGAAGGTATCGGTATCCCAGCAAACAAACTAGCCAACATCACCCTACCCTTTGAACAAGCTGAAAGTGATTACACACGAGAATATGAAGGTTCAGGTCTAGGTCTCGCTATCACCAAAGAACTTGCAGAAATTCATGGCGGTACTCTTCATATAGAATCGGCTGTTAACGTAGGGACAACCGTTAAAATAAGACTTCCCTTACAAACAAAAAAATAATTAATTGCTATTTTTTATCTGTAATTGTTGATTAGAAAATTCTTCGGCCTGCAAACACCCCTCTAAACCAACGCGATAATTTGGATATTTTAATTGGATAGCTAAATCAGACTTAATTTTATTATTAATGACATGCTTATTATCGCTATAAAAACTTAATGTAATGGGGGCTAAATTTGCTTCTTCATATGGAATCATTGGCAATAAAGGCTGGTTCAATATTTGACAGGCATGTCCAATAACATCATAACTTGATGCGGGCAAATCATCTGCTAAATTGTAAACAGACCCAGGACTTGGGTTTTCAAATGATTTAAGTAACACCTGCACTATATCATCAACATGAATACGGTTAAATTTATGTCCTGGCTTATCAATTCGCCGCGCTATACCTGAACGAATTGAATCTAAAGCACTGCGACCTGGACCATAAATACCAGCCAAACGAAATATATGAACGGGCACGCCATAATTCTCAAAAAGAGATAGCCATTGACGCTCTGCTAAAGCGCGTTTTGAACCGCGTGCTGATGTTGGGCGTACCTCTGATAATTCGGTAACCCCGGCTCCATCACGATCGCCATAAACACTTGTGCTAGAAAGATACCCCACCCATTCTAAACTTTTTAACCCAGCCAAATCCTGTGCATGCATATTAAAGGCAGGATCACCATTCGCATCAGGCGGCGTTGAAATTAATAAATGTGAAATGTGATTAAAGAACGTTGATGGATCAGCAATTGGATGTTCTTCATCAAAAATACGCGCGCGAATTCTACGGGCCAATAATTCACGCTGACGATCTTCATCACGGGTGGTTCCATCAATAGTCCACCCCTTTTGTTGTACTTGCAAAGCATGTCCTAAATAATCAGCTGTATAGCCATATCCAAAACAGAACAATCGTTTACGCTTCATACTCATATTAGGTATTCACTTCATAGTTATATCTATAATTTATATTAAAAATCTACGTTTTCGTAATGCTCTACTGGTTTAAACCCAGGAACTTTATCTTCAAGCAATGGTTTAAAGCTAGGGCGTGATTTTACACGAGCATACCAATCTGCGGCACTTTGATGTTCTTCCCAAGGAACATCGCCTATATAATCGATTGCTGATAAATGTGCCGCAGCAGCAATATCAGCTAAAGAAAAATTATCACCTGCCAACCATTTTCTTTTTTCAGTTAAAAAACCAATATAATCCAAATGGTAATGTATATTCGCATTTCCTGCGCGAATGGATGGTGCGTGCGGCTCCCCTAATTTTAGCATTGGCTTCATTAATTTTTCGCCCAAAAGATTATCTGACACTTCACGGTTAAATTTGACGTCAAACCACCCCACCAAGCGTCTTGTTTCAGCGCGTTGAATAGGATCAGAGCCCAGTAAATTATTTTCAGGATAAACTTCTTCTAAATACTCACAGATAACTTGTGAATTAGCGAGTGTCGTCCCATCAGGTTCAATTAAAACAGGAACATCACCCGCAGGATTCATAGCCAGAAATTCTGTTCGGCGTTCCCAAATTTTTTCGATTTTTTCTTCAAAAGCTAAATTTTTTTCAGCCAAAGTAACGCGGACTTTGCGTGAAAAAGGGTGCAACCATAGATGAAACAGCGTTCTCATTATGGAATCAGTGTAACTTAATTTTAAGCTAAAGCCTAGCCCCTTGTAGTAGTTACATTAATTGGCGGAATTCTTCGTATTTTCAGCCACAAGACGAATGTTAACGACAACTTTATGTCCTACTAAATCAGCCGATTCCCATTCTCCTTTACCTAAACCAAAATCTAGGCGATTAATTTCAAGCTCACCCAGAACATAAGCTCGTTTACCCTCTTCGCCTTCAACAATATCCAGAGTAAAAGGCATGGTTACAGGCATGGTCTTTCCCGCAAGAGTAAGATTGCCAACAACAATATAACGCCCCTCTTCCCCACGTTGAAATTCTACACTTTTAAAATAACCAACAGGGTGGTCAGCAATATTAAACCATTCAGAACTCAACATTTGAGAATCGCGTTTAACATCCCCGCTATTTAAGCTCTTTAAATTAATGTCGATATCAGCTTTGCTCGCAGTCATATCATCTGGATCAAAAATAATTGTGCTCTTAAAATTAGAAAAACTGCCTTTAAAATTTTTCTTATAAACACTACTACTGAACTCTATTACGCTTTGTTCGTTTACAATGCTCCATTGATATGGGTCGGAAACATTTATTACCTCTATAGGCTTTACTTCAGAAGTTTTAATTTGTTCTTTTTTGTCAGCCAAAAAACCAAACTTTAAAACACCTAAACTAAATATAATTAAAATAATAATAAGAATAATAGGCCATATAACATAGCCGTAGACGGGAACCATACGTTTAAGAGTTATATCACCATCAATAATGTGGTGTTTAAAAGCACCCAAACTATGCAATCCAATAGCGGCGATGAGCATGTAAGCAATAACTGTGTGGGCTTGATGACCAAACTTTGCAAGCTCTTCATTTTTAGGCGCAATATCTGGCATTTGTAATCCAAAAAATGGTACGGGATATTCCCCTGCCGAAGACATCAACCAGCCTGACAAAGGCATGCCAAACATAGAAAAATATAAAAGTACATGCACTATTCTAGCAAGAATTTTTTCCCAATTCTGATGGCTTTCCAACGCTTGTGGAAGCTTTGTATAAAACCGCCATAATATTCGCAAACCTGCAAGCCATAACACCAAAAGGCCAAAAGATTTATGAAGAGCGTAAACTTGAAGTTTTTGTGGGCTATAAGGTATATCCCCCATATAAAACCCAACAACAATGAGCGTTAAGATGATAAAGGCTATAATCCAGTGTAAATTTTTTGCAATAATGCCATAAGCATCTTTAGTGTTTTTAAAGGCCATTAATTATTAACGACCTCGCCATTCCGACGAATTGCTTCAACTTCTATACGAATATCTACATCATCCCCAATATTAGGTAAGCCGTAATTCATTCCAAAATCAGAACGTTTAATTTTTGTTGTCGCCGAAAACCCAGCAGCGTATTTTTCACCGAAAGGATGCTTTCCCGCATTAATAAAAGTGGCATCTAACACAACAGGTTTTGTAGTTTCCAAAATTGTTAGGTTACCTGTAATTTTTGCTGTTTTTTCTCCCGTCACTTCTACGCCTGTACTTTTAAATGTCATGGTCGGAAATTTTTCAACATTGAAAAAATCTTCATTCTTCATATGGTCATCCCATTTTTGATCATCCATATCAATACTCGAAGTTTGGATAACGACCTCAACTTTTGATTTTTCAGGCTCGTGACGATTAAATTCAATTGTCCCATCAAAATCATGAAATTCTCCTTCAGAAATTGAAAAGCCTAAATGACTAACAAAAAATATAATTTGTGTATGAACTTTATCGAAGCCATAGATTTCAATTTCAGCTTTCGCTGAACTAGCCATCATCAACATAGAAGCTATAAGCAAAGTTAAAAATTTCATTTTTATTCCCTCGGTTTTATAAAAAATTATGATTATATATTAAAATACCAATGACGCCGCCTATTAGCCCAAAAATCCAAACAATCAGGCCATACCAGCGCAAAGATTTATCCTTTTCTATTTCATTATTGGATCGGTGGCGAAGCAATACATTAATCGTTCCCAAACCAATACTGAAACCTATCATGAAGCCAAAAAATGCGAATATATAAACCATCATGATATCTTCTTCTATTCCACGCAAAAATTCACAAAGTTACAATATCGGAAAAAATGATATTCTACCATATCCTAAATTTTTGGTTACTGACGGCATCCTTTGAAACATTAAAATTCATTGTAATGAGCAGTCCTCATTTTGTTATTTAAGACCCCCAAGCATAATTTTAGTGTCGCCGTAAAATTTCTCATGTAGTATATTAATTAGGGGACAGTTTACTATTTCATCTTTTGCTGTTTCAATGACAAAATAAACCTCATCAGACAACCATCCATTTTCATAGAGTGATTCAACTGCTTTCGAAATCAGCTCTTGTCTATAAGGTGGATCCAAAAAAATCAGTGTTGCTGGCTGAATAGTCTCAGGCAGAGGTTTCATTTTTGTTGCATCTCGCAGATATACTTGGCTTTGATCTTCTTCTTTTAATAATTCTATATTTTGCCTACACAGGGCAATTGACGACTTATTTTTATCAAAAAACGTACAGTATGCGGCCCCTTGGGAAAGAGCTTCTAGACCAAGGGCTCCTGTACCGCAAAATGCATCAATAACAACAGCACCCTCAACCAACCCACGGGCATTCAGCATATTGAAAACGGCTTGGCGAATTTTATCAGATGTAGGACGTACAGCATCACTCTTAGGTGTAAAAAGCGTACGACTTCTATGAACTCCGCCACTAATTCTCATTTTTTAAAAAATCCTGCTAGCTGGTCTTTAAGGACAAAGGGCTTAATTTCAAGTATGCCACCCTTCTCAATTTTACCCAGAGAAAAAGGGCCATAAGACATACGAATGAGACGGTTTACATTAAGGCCGATAGCCTCCATTACATTTCGTACTTCACGATTTTTACCCTCTTGCAGAGCAATCTCAACCCAAACATTATCGCCTTGCTGCTTTTCTAACGTTGCCTCAATTCCCTTATATCTGATTTTATTATGAACAATTCCTTTTTTCAATTTATCAAGCTGTGTTTGAGATGTATGTCCGTATGCGCGTACACGATATTTGCGTACCCATCCCGTTGCCGGAAGCTCTAAATAACGAGCCAATTCGCCATCATTGGTCAAAAGAAGAAGCCCCTCTGTATTGATATCTAAACGACCAACCGTCACAACACGCGGTAACTCTTTTGGCAATTTATCAAAGACAGTATCACGTCCTTGTTCATCCTTATTACTCGTCACCAAACCTGCTGGTTTATGATATAGAAATAATCGTGTTCTTTCCTTACTGGGCAAAGCCTTACCATCAACAATAATTTTATCCTCATCTGTTACAACAACAGCAGGGCTAGACAATATTTCTCCATTAAGCTGTACGCGTCCAGAGTCAATCCAGCGCTCCGCATCACGACGTGAACAAAGTCCAGCCCGCGCCATTACCTTGGCAATACGCTCACCTTTATTAGACCCTTTACTTGTCGTGTCTTTATCCATTATCGTCCCTTTATGAATTTTCAAGATGACCATACATATATGCAAGCCGCAATGGAAGAGGCACGTTTGGCGGCCTCTCGTGACGAGGTTCCAATCGGCGCGGTTTTGGTGAATCACGAAACTGGTAAAATCGTTGCCAGAAATGGTAATCGTACAATTGAACTTCATGACCCCACTGCACACGCAGAAATTCTTACAATTCGTGAGTTATGTAACGAGAGAAAAAGCCAACGTATTCCTGATTATGATTTGTACGTCACATTAGAGCCTTGCACTATGTGCACAGCAGCAATTGGCTTTGCCCGTATCAGAAAACTAGTCATTGGTGCGCCAGATGAAAAAGGAGGCGGTGTTTGCCATGGTGCTAAATTTTTTGACCAACCCACTTGTCACCATAAGATAGAAATTGTCCATAATGTTATGGCCGATGAATGCGGACAGATTCTAAAAGATTATTTTAAGACTAAGCGTGGTTAAGCTGCTTTTTCTTTTTGTGCTGCAATGGCACGCCATCCAATATCACGACGACAAAACCCATCTGGCCAATCTATTTTATCAACGCCTTTATAGGCCACCTGTTGTGCCTGTTCAATTGTGTCACCAATACCAACAACCCCTAAAACACGACCACCACTACTGACCAAAGCCTTACTATTATCACGCATTGTTCCTGCATGAAAAAGCTTAACGCCATCCATATCGTTTAACGCCTCTGTGTTTTTAATTTCCGTCCCTTTTTCGTAAGAACCTGGATACCCATTGGCAGCCATGACAACACATAATGTAGCCTCATCACTCCATTTAACTTTATCTTTATACTCCGCCAATGTTCCATTATCTGTTGCGAGCAATAGATCAACAAGATCACTTTTTAAACGCATCATCATAGGTTGACATTCAGGATCACCAAAACGAATATTATATTCAATCATTCGCGGTTCACCATTTACAATCATCAATCCCGCATACAGCACGCCTTGAAAAGGTGTGCCATCTTTTTTCATACCTTCAACAGTCGGTTCAATAATGCGGGATAATATTTTTTGTTCTAGTTTATCTGTCATCTGGTGAAACGGAGAATACGCACCCATCCCGCCTGTGTTCAGACCTGTATCACCATCACCAACGCGTTTATGATCTTGTGCAGAAGTCAGCGGCAAATATGTTTCACCATCTGCCAAAGCAAAATAGCTAATCTCTTCCCCTTCCATAAACTCTTCAATAACCAGCTCCATTCCTGCATCACCAAAAGCTTCACCAGAGAGCATATTAGTAGCGGCTTCAATCGCCTCCTCCTCAGTCATCGCGATAATCACGCCCTTACCCGCAGCAAGGCCGTCCGTTTTAATCACAATCGGTGCGCCTTTCTCTTTAATATAAGCTACTGCTTTATCAATAGATTTAAAACGCGCATAAGCTGCTGTTGGAATATTATGACGCGCAAAGAAATCCTTCATAAAACCTTTGGAGCCTTCAAGTTGCGCAGCATCTGTATTTGGACCAAAAACAGAAATATTTTCAGCCCGCAACGCACTTGCCAAACCTTCAACCAACGGCTGTTCTGGACCAACAACAACAAAATTAATATCATTTTCTTTACAAAATTTTATAATATTTTGAGTATCGTCCATAGCAATATCAATACAACTTGCCACATCGGCAATACCTGCATTCCCTGGCGCACAAAAAAGTTTTTTGCATTTTGGTGATTGATTCAATTTCCACGCCAATGCATGTTCACGACCGCCTGACCCAATAAGAAGAATATTCATCACTTACCTCTTTTGTTTATAAATTTATTCTTCGTTTAGCATAACCAGCGAAGCATTACCACCCGCAGCTGTTGTATCCGTACTAATTACTTTTTCAGTTGCAAAAGCGTGGAGATATTGTGGACCACCTGCCTTTGGCCCTGTACCAGATAGCCCGCGACCACCGAAAGGTTGAACACCAACAACCGCACCAATTGTACCACGATTAATGTAAACATTACCGCATTGTATACGACTGGTCACTTTAGTTATAAAGCTTTGAATTCGACTATGAATACCAAATGTTAGGCCATAACCAATATTATTAATATCATCTATTACACTATCAACCTCATCTACCTTAAAGGGAATGACATGGAGTATAGGACCAAAAACTTCTCCTTCTAAAAATTTAATTCCTTCAATTTGATAAGCTAGTGGTGCAAAATAATGACCTTGTGTAATAACATCTTCACTTATAGGTGTTTCAGCAATTTTTTGTCCCATCCCCGTTAATTTAGTTTTATGATGTTGCATATGCATTAATGCCGTCTCATCAATGAGCGGGTTTATATCTGTTGAAATATCAATTGGGTTTCCAACACTTAGTTCTTGCATTGCCCCTTGAAGCATTAAAATTATTTTATCAAAAACATCTTCTTGAATATATAAAATCCGGCAAGCTGAGCATCGTTGTCCAGCAGAACCAAAAGCACTATGAACGACATCGTCAATCACTTGCTCTGTTAGTGCAGAAGAATCAACAATCATAGCGTTTTGCCCACCTGTTTCAGCGATCAATTTTGCAATTTCTCCCTCTCTTTTAGTCAGTGAATGATTAATAGATTGTGCCGCAACTGTAGAGCCAGTAAAGGCAACAACAGCAATATCTGGATGTTCTACTAATGTTGCTCCAAACTCTCCATCACCAGATAAAAAAGTAAAAACCTCTGGTGGTATACCAGCCTTTAAAATAATATTAGCAATATAAAACCCCGTTAAACTTGTCTGTTCAGCAGGTTTTGCAATCACGGCATTCCCAGCCATTAAAGCTGCAACAATTTGACCTAGATATATTGCTATAGGAAAATTCCAAGGGCTGATACAAACAACAATTCCACGTGATTCCAGCGTATAAATATTTGTTTCACCCGTTGGGCTTTTTAGACTTCGCCCTCCTTCAACGAAATCACGACGACCATGCAAAGCATAATAACGACAAAAATCGACAGCTTCTCGCACCTCATCATGCGCATCCTTCAACGTACGCCCCCCTTCACGGACACATAATGACATCAGCTCTGTTTTATTTTCTTCTAACAAATCAGCAATTTTTTCAAGCGCTTGAGCACGTTGATGTACTGAAGTCTGTGACCAAATTTGTTGCCCTATACGAGCAGATGCAAATGCCGTTTCAATCAGATCACTCGTAGAAAAAACGACATCTCCGACCTGATCACCCTGAAAAGCAGGATTAATTATACTATTAGAGGGTCTTTTTTTCACCATCTTGCCTTTAATCATCGGAGCAGCCTGATAATGCTTCGCGGCAAAATTGTGATGAATTTCTTTTTTTAAATTTTCTATTTCTTTAGGATCATTAAAATTCAATCCGATCGAATTTTTTCGAAACTCTCCATAAATATTTATTGGTAATGGAATTTTAGGATGGTGTTTTAAATCATTTTCTTTGGCTTTTAGAACAGGGTCAATCGCAATTACCACCGGCTTATATTTTTTATCATATATTTGATTAACAAAAGAAGAGTTTGCACCATTTTCAAGCATTCGACGAACAAGGTACGGTAACAACTCCTCATACGGACCAACGGGAGCATAAACACTCACTGTTACTTTATGATCTATTATAATTTGATTATAAAGTGCATCTCCCATGCCATATAATTTTTGAAATTCATAACTTCCAACATCATCACCAGCCATTTTTATAATAGCCGCCACTGTATGCGCATTATGCGTACCAAACATAGGATATAAGACATCACGATTGCGTAACAATTTTTGAGCACAGCGAATATAAGAAAGGTCTGTATTTGATTTACGCGTATAAACTGGATAGTCCTTTAACCCCTCAATTTGAGCATGCTTAATTTCAGTATCCCAATAAGCTCCCTTTACAAGGCGTATTTGAATTTTACGATCATATTGATTTGCCAGCGCTATCATATGATCTAAAATAGCTGGCGCACCTTTTTGATAAGCTTGAACCGCCACACCAAATCCTTGCCATTTTTTTAAGTCTTTCTGATTACAAATATTTTCGATAATTTCCAAAGATGGAAAAAGACGCGCCACCTCTTCAGCATCAACAGTCAGTTGAATATCATATTTTGCAGCAATTTTACAAAGCTCTAATAACCTTTGGGTGATAATAGGTACTGATTTTTCTTTTTGAGAAAATTCACATCTTGGATGAAGTGCCGTTAATTTAACTGAAATCCCAGATCTTAGCTTTTTATTTTTTTGGTCTTGATCCGCAATATCATGCAACGCCCCGCTATAGGCTTCAAAATAATGTCTAGCTTGTGCTTCAGTACGCGCTCCCTCACCCAGCATGTCATAAGAAAAACGAAAACCTTTTTCTTCCCATTTTTTTGCGTTGGTAGCCGCCCCACTTAAAGTTTCACCAACAACAAATTGCTTACCCAAAATCTTCATGGCTTTGAACATGGCTTCACGGATAACAGGTTCCCCTAATTTTGAGAACAAACCATTCATTGTACCACTAGATAATTTTAACCCCAGACCAGCGGCTTTGGTCATCCAGCTTTTATCAGCACTGCCAGCACTTTTAAGCCAATTCGTTCCTGCTACCTTATCTTTTATCAACGCACTAGCCGTTTGCGGATCAGGAATACGTAATAACGCTTCTGCCATACTCATTAAAGACAACCCTTCTTGAGTATTTAGCCCATATTCTTGAAAAAAGGATTCTAAACTGCCTGGCTTACGGCGCGTTTTACGAATACGCTTTATAAGATCAACGGCATAATCTTGGGTATCGCGTGACAAATCATCACTCCATTGAAGAGCGGTTAAAAGCTCCTCAACCGCCTCTTCCTCGGATATTGTTAAATAATTAGATATGTTTTTTACCATTGAGATCTATGCTTAAAATTTAAGTGCCATATTGCGTTATATAATTACAGACTATAACATCTTTGACTATGACCTCTGAGGATTTATTCACCGCCGCAACACGCCAAGAAGTAATGGGCGACAAAGAAGCTATTGGCTCAAACATTCTAGAAATGAGTGTGACAGACCTTGCCAATTCCCTAAAACGAACTTTAGAGCAAACATTTGGATATATACGTGTTCGTGGGGAATTATCAGGTATAAAAATTGCCGCCTCTGGTCACCTTTATGGAGATATCAAAGACATAGATGCAAACATTAATATAGTTTGCTGGAAAGGAACGGTGTCAAAATTATCTGTAAAACCAGAAGATGGTATGGACGTCGTTATTACTGGCCGCGTTTCCAGTTATCAAAAAAGCTCTCGCTATCAAATTATTATAGAAAAAATTGAACTGGCGGGCGAAGGTGCGCTATTGAAATTACTAGAAGAACGGCGCAAGAAATTAGCTGCCGAGGGATTATTCGACGAAAATCGTAAAAAACAACTCCCCTTTATTCCTAATGTTATTGGGGTTGTAAGCTCTCCTGGTGGCGCGGTTATTCGCGATATTATGCATCGCCTTAAAGATCGGTTTCCGCGTCACGTCTTACTCTGGCCTGTTAATGTGCAAGGTGTAGGGGCGGATATACAGATTACCGAAGCTATAAATGGTTTTAATAAGCTTGATGGTTCAAACCTACCACGTCCTGACCTTGTTATTGTTGCCCGTGGTGGTGGCTCCCTAGAGGATTTAATGGCCTTTAACGAAGAAAATGTTGTTCGAGCCGTCGCAACCTCTAATATTCCTATTATTTCTGCTGTAGGACACGAAACCGACACAACACTAACTGATTATGCCGCTGATGTCAGAGCCCCAACGCCTACAGGAGCTGCCGAAATGGCTGTACCTGTGCGGATCAATTTAATAGCTCAAATCCAAAACACCCATGAAAGACTTATAAATAGTTCAATGCGTCTACTCTCTGATAAATATAATCAATTAGAAGCACGTATAGCTCGCCTAACACACCCCAAACAAATTTTAGAAAGTAAAGCTCAAACCATTGATTATCTTTCAGAAAAACTTATGAACGGTCTAAAAAACCAAACATATGATAAGAAAAAGAATCTTTATGATGTTTCCATTAAATTAACCAGCCCTCGTTTTTTAATTGAACAAAAAATGCAATCTGTAAAATATTTAAATGAAAGCTTAAAAAAATTAGGGGTTCGTATCATAAATGATAAACGCGTACAACTTGGCCATCATGAGCGAATTTTGCAAAGCCTCTCTCCCAAAGGAGTTTTATCTAGGGGCTATGCGCTTATTTATGATGAAACAGGTAAATTATTGAGAAAATCTATAAATATTCATGAAGGACAAACCGTCCATATTGAATTTGATAATAAGGATATTATAAGCGCAAAAGCTGGAAAGCCGCTTAAAGACTAGGTTTTTTAACCCATATAAAGTATAATTGAATAATGAGAACGACTTTAAAAGACTTAATGGATAATTTAGGCGTGGGCTACGTTTTGTCAGCTTACGAAACTTGTCCATGGTCTGTCTATGATGACGAGGCAGGCGTATCTTGTAATGCCGAAGTTCGCATGAATAGTGATGCAGACGAGCTAGAAGCTGAAATGCAGTTTATGCGTGACTATCCGAAAGAAGGTGAAAAAGCCGTTGAGCAAGTTTTTTGGCTTTTGGCGAAACCTGCCGTTACAGATCAATGGGACGTTAAAATTGTTCGTATAAAAGGAGAATCTCAAGATGGTACTGTTCATGCATGGGAAGAAAAATCCGTTAGTTTTTTTCATGCCTGCGTTCAAGAATTGAAATTAGATAAGATTCCAGATATTGATGAAATTTTAGAGCGTGAAATGAAAAGCAAAGAACGTTTTGGCGATAGTTCGCAAGGTGGAGGAAGTAAAGCACCTAGAATAAAGCCACAAGCTTTATTGGGCATGAAAGGAGGACGAGGTTTTTAAACAACCTATCAAACTATTTATTTCATATTTTCTTGAACAATAATTCCATAGCCATCAGCAACTTTACCAAGCCCCCCTTCAACTGTTTCGCCAACAGCATTAAAAACCCATTCTGATCCAATGCGTTCAAGATTACCGATAATTAGCCCTTCATTTCCTGTTAATTCATCGTCCAATTCATACCTGAAAATTTCATGATCCGTATTTTTATTAACGATACGAAAATATACATTTTTTACCATTGAAAAATTATGACCTTCAAAATCCATATCATATATAGATAAAACAAAACTGATCCGTGATATATCAAAAGGTAATTCATTGAGAGTAAGCAGCATCATTTCATCATCACCCTCTCCCGCCCCTGTGCGGCTATCGCCCATATGCTTAACAGAGCCATCAGAACCCACCATATTATTGTAAAAGATAAAATCTTTGTCGACGCGCGTTTTATCATTCCTGTCTAAAAGGAAAATACTAACATCAAGATCAAGTGGTTTATTATCAAATTTCTTAAGATCCCAGCCAACTCCAATTAAAATTTCATTTACAGTGGGATCTTTAAGAGTGAGATTAATCTCTTCTCCACGTTTAACTTTATTTTGTGGAACATGGGCATAGTCAACTTCTGGCAACTCATCTAAATATTCTAGATCAGTATCATCATCACCACTATCATCATAAGCATCATTCATTATAAAACCCTTATTATCTAACCTGTAATATCAACAGCTTCTATAGCCATATCATGTATATCCTTACTTAAGTATAACGCATAAATTAATCCTATATAAAATATATATCCAGCAACAAATATTGCACCTATAGGTTTGGTAATTTTCTTATAAAACATCAGTATAATAGAAAACAAAAGTGAAACACCAAACATAATCCATATATCAAGGCTAATAACTTGTGGCGCAATAGCGTCTTTTGCAATCGGCTTAATCATTGCTGTAGCACCAATAATCATCAAAATATTAAAAACATTCGATCCTAAAATATTACCAATAATAATATCAGATTGCCGCTTCATCGCAGCAATAATACATGTAGACAACTCTGGCAATGATGTACCTATAGCAATAATACTTAGACCAATCACGTCTTCAGGTACCCCTATAATTGTTGCACTTACTTTTGCACCACGCACTAAAAACTCAGCACCTGCCGCAATGGCACCCAAACCAAGAAGTAAAAACATTAAACCGTGGAAAAAATTTTTATAATTAGGATCTTCAATATCCTCAACTTCAATCTTCCCCTTTGAAGCCATGGTATATTGCCACACAACATAGGCAATTAAGACAACAATCATCGCAAGACCGCCAACTTGGCTAATAGATCCACGAAGCATAAGTGCTATCATTAAAAACGAAGCAAGTAACATAACAACAACATCACGCAAGATTTTTTGCGGTACAGCGTATAGAGTTGCAAAGAAAGCCGTTACTCCAATAACTAACAATATGTTAGCAATGTTAGAACCAATAACATTTCCGATTGCTATACCAGGTGAACCTGCAAGATTTGCGTTCAATGAAACAAGGAGTTCAGGCAAGGAGGTGCCAAAAGCGATTATTGTAAAACCAATAACAAGGGGAGAGATGCCAAATTTTTTGGCTAAATAAACTGCTGAATCAATTGTCCAGTCTCCTCCTTTAAAAAGAAGATACATACCAAGCCCAAGCGCACCGATAGATAATATTAATAGCTCTTCATTTGTGTAAATCATTGTTACCCTGTTATTAAATAGAAAATCTTGAAAACATAATAGAAATAGAGTTTACCCTATTTTTTCCCGTCATCCCACTCCAAACCAAATCCAAATGCACGATCCATCGCTGCATGACCAGGAAAATACTCCATAAAATTGGTCATTTTGATGCCACCCCGTACATTTTCTAAACCAGCAACCGCACATAAAGCTAATTCTTGACGCCGAGCACTTAGCGTTACGATCATCGGTTTTTCTTCTGGTACACGAACTTGAACTTGTGGTTTAACCATTTCCCAATTATCTGCACCTTCATATATATATAAATAAATGACAATACGCTTAAATTCTGTCCATTGCTTGCCATTCACCTTTATCACTTCGTCTTCTCCCTCCGCGTCACCTGTACGTTCATCGCCTGATAAAAAAATGAAAGGTTCTTCATGTAAAGATCCATACATTTTTCCAAATGCTTGAATGGCTCCACGCTTACCGTTTTGAAGCTCATAAAGACATCCTACATCAAGATCTACACCTATATGCTGCTGTTGTTTTGGTTTATTTTTACCTAAAACTTTATCAAAAAACCCTGACTTTTTTTGCTTTTTTATAGACTTGACATTGTCCCAAGCCACACCAATTTCAAAATCTTTTATCCCCTCTTTGGTTGGATTAACAATAGCTGTTTGCCCAGGCCGAGAAAGAAACTCTGCAGACTGCTCATCATCATAAGGACTGATATAACCAGCCGCTCCTTTTGATACAGCATGTGTTGAAAAATTAGCACGAGATCTCGTTGCCTCTAATATAGAATTTTTGGATGACTCCGACATAAGTATTACCCCAAACTTTTAAATGAGAGAGATTTGCATTTTCCTCACTATATGCTAAATCATATATTTCGCAAAGAAAGCTTAAAATAATTCATATATAGAAGGATTAGACACTTATGGCATCATATCAATATTCTTACGTGATTAAAGGGCTTACTAAGACTTGGCCTGGTGGGAAGACAATCTTAAATGACATTACCTTAAGTTTTTTGCCAGGTGCAAAAATTGGTGTTTTAGGGCCAAACGGTGCAGGTAAATCAACCTTACTAAAAATTATTGCAGGCGTTGATAAAGAATTCCAAGGAGAAGCGTGGGCAGCCGATGGTGTCCGTATCGGATATTTACAACAAGAACCAGAGCTAAATGAAAATAAAACCGTCTTCGAAAATATTATGGAAGCTATGGGGGAAGTTAAATCCAACATAGACCGTTATAACGCTATTGGTGCAGAAATGGGTGACCCCGATGCTGATATGGATGCATTATTGGCTGAAATGGGTGACTTACAAAATAAAATTGATGCTGCCAATGGATGGGAATTGGAGCGCACCATTGAAATGGCCATGGATGCCCTTCGTTGCCCGCCAAAAGATTCTGGTGTAACAAAATTATCGGGTGGTGAGAAACGTCGTGTTGCTTTATGTCGTTTACTATTAGAAAAACCAGACATCCTCTTGCTTGATGAACCGACAAACCATTTAGATGCAGAAAGTGTAGCATGGCTGCAACGTTATCTTGATGACTACACAGGTACTGTTATCATGGTAACTCATGACAGATACTTTCTTGATAATGTAACGGGTTGGATTTTAGAAGTTGATCGCGGTCAAGGTATTCCTTACGAAGGAAATTACTCCGCCTATCTGGAGGCAAAAGCCAGCAGAATGGATATGGAAGATAAAAAAGAAGCCGCAAGACAGAAAACTTTATCGCGTGAATTAGAGTGGATCCGTCAAGGCGCAAAAGCGCGCCAATCCAAGTCCAAAGCCCGTATTGCAGCCTATGACCAAATGATGGCGGAAAGTGAAAAGCAAGAAGTGCGTACTGCACAAATTGTTATTCCAACACCACCTCGATTGGGTGAGCTTGTCATTGAAGCTCAAAATATTCGCAAAGGATTTGAAGACCGTTTACTCATCGAAGATTTATCTTTTAAATTACCACCAGGTGGAATTGTAGGAATCGTGGGTGCTAATGGTGCTGGTAAAACCACTCTATTTAAAATGATTACCAAAACCGAAACACCCGATGATGGAACATTTAAAGTCGGCGATACTGTTAAACTTGGCTATGTTGACCAAAGTCGTGATGACTTAGATGCCAATAAAAATGTTTGGGAAGAAATTTCAGACGGTAATGATATTTTAAAACTTGGTAAAATTGAAATGCAATCACGCGCTTATGTTTCTGCATTCAATTTCCGCGGTCCTAATCAACAGAAAAAAGTTGGTCAGCTTTCTGGTGGTGAGCGCAATCGTGTCCATTTAGCAAAAATGCTAAAAAGTGGTGCCAATGTTCTTCTTCTCGATGAACCTACAAATGATCTGGATACAGAGACTTTATCAGCACTGGAAGAAGCTTTAGAAAGATTTCCGGGCTGTGCCGTTGTTATTTCCCATGATCGTGCATTTTTAGACCGTTTAGCCACCCATATCATCGCTTTTGAAGGCAATTCCCAAGTCATCTGGTTTGAAGGTAATTATGAAGACTACGAAACCGACAAAAAACGCCGATTGGGACAAGACTCTGACCAGCCAGAGCGCTTAAAATACAAACCCTTATTAAAAACAGGCTAACTTGCTATAATCTAACAATAAATACGTTATTATTTATTGTCCAAAACTTAATAATTCATTTATAATCAGTGTGTTATTCTCTTTCTGCGTTCGCAGAAGATTTACTGTCGTCAAATTGGTAACGACCTCTCAGGGTATGATATAATTTAAAATAGAGGAATTCTATCTATTGAATAGGGGAAATATGCGTAAAAAACGCTTTAAAAACAAAGCTATAACGAACTTATAAGAGATATATGACAACACAAATAACAGGGGCAAATAGTGATAACGGAGGTGATAACAATCAACCTCCAATGTCTGCTATAAACAAAAGTAAGAAAAAGCATAGTGTCTTGGCTTATTTCTTATTACCTGGAATTATTCCTGAAATTAAAGAGCTTACACGTGGTCGGTTTGGATATTTGGCATATTTAATTGCTATGATCTACCAACTTGTGCGCATTTTACCCAAGAATCACCCTTACACAAAACCAGAAAGTATCGGGAAATTTGGAATTCGCCATGTTATTGCTGCAGCGGCAGACAATATTACCCTTAATCGAAAAAATATTGATCAGATTATCGTCTTTTTTGCCATTCTTGCCGGCTTGGTTTTAATAATATTCCAATTCTTATCTTTCTTGCTGTTCTTATTCATGGGGAATGCTTGGGCGGGACCAGGAGTACCCGCAGAAGCAGACAGTCTCTTTATTACCTTAAATCCACAAACAGACATTGCATTTTATATGATTCGTGAAGTATTTGGACATCCTACAATGTTTGGTGACCTCGTTGGCGGACAAACAGGCCTTCATCTTGCTCTTCAAATGCTTTTTAGATTTTATAATTTAGCGATTCTTTTCGTCGCTGTTTTAGTCTTCTTATATTACGTCGTCGTCGTCGTCGGTGAAACTGCCCAAACTGGCGTGCCCTTTGGCCGACGCTTTAGCCACATCTATGCTCCTTTTAGACTCGTTATTGCAATTGGCCTTTTAGTCCCACTAAATTACGGATTTAATGGCGCGCAATATGTTGCATTTTATGCGGCCAAACTTGGATCAAGTTTTGCAACAAATGGATGGATTAGATTTAATCAGGCATTAGAAGGATCAAACCCTTTAGGTGCAGAAAATGCTACCTTAATTGCTCAACCAAACCCCCCTGATCTAACAGGGCTTGTCGAAACCATGTCTGTCGCTGTAGCTTGCCGTAGAGCTTACGCACGAAACGAAAATATAGAAATTGATGCTTACTTTGTTTTACCAGATCAGGCGGGCATATTAGAAATTAATGATGGTACATTTCAAATTATGGCAAATATAGCAAGAGCGGCAGGACAAAGTCATGTATCCATTTATTTTGCACATGATCCTGGTGCACCAACAAAATTTCCTGGAAATTTAATACCCCATTGTGGTGAAGTAAAAGTCCCAGTTCAAATACCAGACCAACCTTCCGTTGGTGCTGTAGACGAGGCCAGTGCCGATCGAATTCAAGAGTCTTATTTCCTAATAACTTGGTTTTTGTGGATAGTCCCTACCTTAGAGGCTATCGGAGAAAGAGCTGCGTGTGCGCAACTTGCTAGGACAGACAAGGCTTGTGAGGAGGGAGCGGGTGATATCCCCGGGAATTATGAAGAAAGTTATATGCCCCCGCGTGAATATGGTGAAGGCATTATAGAAGCCGTGAATATTCTTGCTGAAGTAGATCAGAACAATGTGTTTAACGCTTTAAGGACGCAAGTTGATTATACAATTAAAGATGAGGTGTTGTTAACTGGTTGGGGCGGGGCAGGTATTTGGTATAATGAAATTGCGCGCGTTAATGGTTCTTTCGTTACAGCTGTTTTAAACGTTCCAAACGTTGTAAAACGACCAGGGGTCATGGAAGATACATTAAAAGAAAAACAAATCGCAGACGGAGCCTTTGTAGGTTGTAAAGGATATGAGTCAAACCTTGCCAATAATAAGAGTGAAAAAAAACCTCACGCTGGTAAAGCCGATTATTATTCTAGAGTTACGAACGAAGTATGGCAATATTGGCGATGCGATCGCGGTGGTAAAGCTGCAAACTTCTTCTGGGATTCTATTACAGCTGTTTTTGGCCTAAACGGATTATTTAATATACGCCAAGAAGCGGAAACACCAGGTGTAGATGGTGGAACAATCAGCACAACTATTCATCCTTTAGCTAAATTATCTACAATAGGTAAATCTCTGGTCGAAAGCTCTATACAAAATATGGGACTGGCCATGGCCTCTTCCTTTGGTGGTGGCGCCCTTGGTGTTTTAAGTGAACATTTGGGGTCTGGATTGGAGTCTGCTTCTAAAATGTTTGTTTCAATTTCAACAATAGGGTTATCAATCGGATTTATTCTTTATTATATTCTGCCGTTCCTACCTTTCATGTATTTCTTTTTTGCTGTTGGAGGATGGGTCAAAGGAATATTCGAAGCTATGGTTGGTGCACCGCTTTGGGCCTTAGCGCATTTACGAATTGATGGTGATGGAATACCTGGAAAATCAGCTCTGAGTGGCTATATACTTATGCTTGAAATATTTATAAGACCGATACTCACTGTTTTTGGATTAATAGGTGGTTTGGCAATTTTTACAGGTATGGCAACAATCTTAAATGAAACTTTTGATCTTGTTGTAAGCAACATTACGAACTCAGAGATTACCCCAGGTAATTTTGGTGATGGAGATCAAGAATTTGGTCGACATATGGTCGATGCCTTTTTCTTTACAGTCCTCTATGCAATCATTCTTTATATGATGGCACTTTCTTCTTTTAAAATGATTACCTTGGTTCCTAACCATATTTTACGTTGGTTAGGACAAAGTGTAAGTTCATTTAATGACCAAGCTGGAGATCCTGCACAGGGTTTAACACAATATGCTGCAATCGGTGGTGCACGTATTGGTGGTCAACTATCAGGTGGCATAACCGAACTTAGCGGCGGCGCAGGGAAAGCCGTTGGTGAAGTTTCTTTTGGTTTAGGTACTCGTACCCCAGGAGCTAAATCATGACGGAATTTAACATCACAAAAGGTCAGGTTTTAAAATACTCGCTTTTACCGCAAGTATTTCCTCGTTTTCAAAATCTTATATCTACTGGTTTTTCTCAATTATCTTATTTTATGGCACTCGTCTACCGTGCAACAAACATATTGCCTGATAATCACCTTTATTTAAAACCAGAATCTATAGGCAAATATACAATTCAAGATGTTTTAACCGAAGCAGCCCATAATATTACCTTCGATCTAAAACATATTGATAAAGTTATTATTTTCTTTGCTCTTATTGCTGGGCTTTTTATTCTAGCCTTCCAATTTTTCTTTTTAATTTTAATGTTTTTTATTAATCCTGCCGCTGCCCAAGGCCCTGTCCCAGCAAGTTTTCCAACAGGAATAGGTGAATATTTCACAACACCGACCCCAGAAGATGACCTTGCTTTCAGAATGTTAGATAGTGTTTTTGGTGTTCCAGGATTTTTTGGATCAAGAGAACTAGGAGATACTGAAACACAATTTCATCAAGCATTACATGCACTATACCAACTCTATAGTTTTGGTCTTTTGGTTATTGCTGTCATTATTTTATTATATTTTATCTTTGCCATTTTGGCAGAAACTGCACAAACGGGAACCCCCTTTGGAAAACGTTATAATCATGTTTGGGCACCTATTCGTTTAGTTGTTGGTGTTGGAATGTTAGTTCCTATGACATTAGGCTTAAATGCTGGGCAATATATTACATTATATGCGGCAAAAATGGGATCTGGGTTTGCAACAACAGGATGGATCATTTTTAATGATGTCCTCAATGATAATACAATTCTTGATCCTGAAACATTGGTTGCGGAGACAAAGATTTCATCG
Organism: Alphaproteobacteria bacterium; assembly: GCA_021775995.1. Taxonomy (GTDB): domain Bacteria; phylum Pseudomonadota; class Alphaproteobacteria; order Micavibrionales; family Micavibrionaceae. The sequence continues at coordinate 41,789 of JAJFGS010000003.1, read as the reverse complement.
TTGAAAGATCTTTCTGCTTTTATGATGATGGCCCATGCCTGCAGATTTGGGTATTTAACAACAGGTAATAATGCTGATGTAGATTATGATGCCTTCGTTATCCAAGATGCTGAAGGTGATAATTCACAACCTTTATCAACCCAAACCTATGCTGGTTCTCTTGAGTTTGTAGGTGGCAGAGACATACATATTCGTTTTGGCGTAAAAGATACAGATCTCTATACATCTGAGCAAGGTTTTGTTTTTCCGTATTGTGGGGAAATTGTTATACAAAACACAAAACCTCCCAAAAGTGATGAGGGCGCTGCACCACAAGAAGATGCGGCTTATATCCTAAATGAACAATATTTTAACCTCATAAATGACATGTGGTACGAGAATTTTGAAGATCTTAATACTGCTGCAACAGAATTTATGGCCAGTAGATTAGCCAATCTAGAAAATGCTGATCGAGGACCTGAGTATAGAGGTACCGTTGCAGCCGCCGCCGAAGAGTATATTTTGGAGGCCATGGATGATGCCGTCGACGCCGCCACAGAGGAATTGGCAGAAGATGAAGACTACCTACACCTTGGATGGGCTGGTGCAGCACTTTGGTATAACAAAATTGCGAATGTAAACGGTAAACTTACAACCGCAGCAATGAATACCCCTCAAATTAAGTATTTACCACGCCCAATGATATATACCTGCGAACAAAATCAACAGCAAAATAAAGATACAACGAAGAAAGATTGTCATGATCCTAATTTATCACGAGGAAAAGAGGTTCAATATGAAACCAAACCACAGCAAAATGTAGCCGCAGCCCTAAGTGATCTGTTTAATTATTGGTATAAAGGTCCTGGTGATTTATCTGGTAATGTTTTTATTGATGTTATTAATGCAATTTTAGGAACGCAAGGCCTTTTCGACATGTGTGAAAATGCTGATACACACCCGCTTGCTCAACTTTCCGTCATGGGTAAAGGTCTTGTTGAAGCAGCCATAAGAAACCTGGGTATATCCATGGGAAGTGGTGCCGCAGGGATTTTAGCGGGTTACTTTGGCCCCACCCTTAGTTCAGCATCGAGTTTCTTTGGAACAGTTGCGAGTATAGGCATCTTAATCGGTTTTATTCTCTATTATGTTGTTCCGTTCCTTCCCTTTCTTTATTTTATGTTTGCTCTCGGTGGGTGGATAAAAGGATTATTCGAAGCTATGGTCGGTGTACCATTATGGGCACTAGCACATCTACGTATAGACGGAGAAGGATTGCCTGGCGATGCTGCCATCAATGGATATTTTTTAATTTTTGAGATTTTTGTTAGACCTATTCTAATTCTCTTTGGTCTTATTGCTGCGCTTCTAATATTTGGTGCTATGGTCAAAGTATTAAATGATATATTTACCCTTGCAGTTTCAAATCTCTCTGGGTTTAGTGCAGACTCAGATGCCGCTGGAATTTGTGGAAGTGACGGAAGAGCACTTGGCCAACCTGGCACCGTAGAATGGGTACGTGGGCCCATAGACGAACTATTTTTTACAATTATATATGCCATCATGGTTTATATGATTGGTATGGCTTCCTTCAAACTGATAGACCTTATTCCAAATAATATCTTGAGATGGATGGGGCAAGGTGTTCAAACATTTAACGATCAGGCTGGTGAGCCTGCAGAGGGATTAGTTTCTAAAGTTGCTATCGGTGGATCTGTCCTTGGTAGCCAATTACAAGCAGCAGGAGCTGGATTCAAAGGTATGTTCAAGGGCGGAGTAGATGGCGTTAAAGCTTTAGGGAAAAAATAAAACATGGAAGTAAGTTTTGAATAATATATGGTTATTACAAAGAAAAAGATTTTAAAAACTGTTTTATTACCGGAGTACCTACCTCGGTTAAAACAGCTTTTTGGGTCAGGCTTTGGTAACCTCGCTTATTTAATTGCCGTCGTATATAATACTGTTCGTATTTTACCAAACAATCATCCCTATTTAAAGCCAGATAAAAAGGGTAAATACAGCATACGACAAGTTATTGCTGAAGCTGCAAATAACATTTCTTTAAAAAAAGAAAATATTGATCAAATAATCGTTTTTTTCTCAATTATTGCGGCTCTTATTATACTATTTATACAAGTTGTACTTCTTGCTTTTGCGCTACTGATTCCAAAATCATATGCTCAAACTATACCAGATAATATTCTTGAGTTTTTTGTAACACCTAGTCCCGATGATGATGTTGCATTTCATTTATTAAATTTAGTTTTTGGTATTCCTGAATTTTTTGGTGGTACGGCCGCTGTTACAGAACCCATACATGAAGCACTGCATAGTCTGTTTGAGTTCTATAGTTACGGTATTCTAATTGTTGGAACATTTATTATAATCTATATGGTGATTACTACGATAGCTGAAACCGCTCAATCTGGAATTCCTTTTGGACGGCGCTTTAATAAAGCGTGGACCCCTATTCGAATAGTTTTATTTTTTGCTCTTATATTGCCTATAACATTGGGAATAAATTCAGCGCAATATGTAGCGCTCCTGTCCGCTAAATTAGGTTCTGGTCTCGCTTCTCAAGGATGGATTTTATATAATGACGTTATTGCTGAAAACAATACTACCCTAACTGGTGAAGAAGAACAAAATATAGCAACCCCTAAAAAACAAAACTTGATGCATTTACCTGCGTTTATGATGGTTGTAAAAACATGCTCTTATGCTTACACAGCCAGCTATAATGATGAAGATTTTCCTCCAAGTTGGGAACCAGGGCCATTACCTTGGGCTATAAGAGAGGCAGAAAATCACCAGTGGGTTGCCGTCAATATGCTTGATACAACCTATGAAACGTTAGTGGGTCAATCACCAGGTAAAGACATTTTTATTGTTTTTGGCGTTCAAGATTATGACCTCTATACACAGCATCCTGCAGCCGTTGCTCCCCTTTGTGGGTCTTTAGCTCTAAAATTTACAGATGCTTCACAACCTGGGGCAGCTGTTATTAGAGCAGCTTACTACAGATTTGTTACAAGCATGTGGAACGGTACAGGCGGCGATTTATATGAAAGACTGCAACATTACTCTCAAGAATACGCAAGATTAGGATTACCATCAGTTTTTGAACCTAGGGATCCTGATTTACCAAGTCCTTCTTTTAGGAAAGAATGGGAAGATTATTTTAATGAAGAAATGGAAGGTGCCGCCACCGGAGGAAATCAAGGCGGTGTAATTGCTGAAGCTGTTGACGTTCAAATTACTCAAACGGATTGGGATACATCGCCAGAAATAAGAAATTTAGGCTGGGCTGGTGCTGGAATTTGGTATAATAGAATTGCAGAATATAATGGTTCGTTAATAGCAGCTTTAAGAGCAACCCCCGTTCCACAGCTTTATCCACGTGTCATGGAAACAATCGAGACGTCTACAAAAGGTGAAAATGTAGCCACCAATCCTTTTGACCGCTTTACAAAATCATTTGCTCCCGGCACACCAGCAATCTTTATGGCAGACTATGAAAGTGAAATATCACGCGCTCTAAATTATGCGTATACATTTTGGCATGATAATGAAAAAGGTGATAATCCCGATATTCCTACAACCAATAATGCTTTTCTTGATATTATAAATGCAGTTTTAGGGACACAGGGCCTATTTGAGATGTGTCGAAATACCAATATACACCCCTTGGCTCAATTATCTGCTGTTGGTAAATCTATGATTGATAACTCAATTAAAGCATTTGGAGTAAGCGTCTTATTTGGCTTGTTTGGTGTTCAACCTTTATTTGCGGCAACAACGGACGCAGTTTCAAGCTTTTTTGGAACAATCGCAAGCGTTGGCTTACTTATTGGATTTATTTTATTTTATGTTCTCCCATTTATGCCATTCATCTATTTTTTCTTTGGGGTTGGCGGATGGATTAAAACTATTTTCGAAGCAATGGTTGCCATGCCTCTTTGGGCTCTAGCGCATTTAAGAATAGACGGAGAAGGAGTTATGGGTGATGCTGCTATAGGTGGCTATTATCTCATTTTTGAAATCTTTATAAGACCCATTTTAATTGTTTTTGGTTTACTCGCTTCAATTATCATCTTTGCTGCAATGGTAAAAACCTTAAACCAAGTATTTCATATGGTTCTTACAAGCGTTGCAGGTGCCGATCCGAACTCCACTCTCGGATGTTTCCAAGCTCCAAATGGAGCAGCAGGATCTGAACAGGTCATAAATGAAGCATACCAACAAGAAAGTTTAAATGAAAGCTATCGTGGTCCTATAGATGAATTTTTCTTCACAATTCTATATACAATTATCGTTTATATGATAGGAACAAGCTGTTTCAAATTAATTGATGGCATACCAAACCATATTTTACGTTGGATTAATGCAGAGGTCCCTAGCTTCAGCGATAATGCTGGAGATGCTGCTGAAGGCTTAATGAAGTATGTGACAATTGGTGGTAGTCAATTTGGTTCACAATTAGGCGCAAGCCTTGGTGGGCTTGGCGCAGGCGTTAAAGCAGATGCCAGAGACGCCATTAAAAACATAACATAAAAATTTAATTATTTTCTTAAATGACTAAGTAATATTTCAACGTTACCACCACCACGTTGGATAACACTTGAAAAGTCCGAACGTTGTGTTAACGACATGCTGACGCCCTCAATAATAACATCAATAATTTTATATTCACCATTTGTATTTCGTACACGCCAATCAACTTTAATTTTTGAACCTGAGTTAGGAACAATATTCGAATTTACAAGGTAATCCTTAGAACCATCGGGACGTGACGAAATCACATCAAGCTTCTGACCCTTATAATCGTTAAAACGTGCTGTATAAACTTCAACTATCATCTTTTCAAAAAGCTTTAAATATTCTTTCTTTTGTGAAACAGAAGCCCCTTTCCAATATCGACCCATGGCAAAACGACCAATCGTTTTCATATCAAAACTATCTTTTAACAAGTTACGAAATTCATTTTCTTTTTGCGATTGTGATAAGCTTTTATTACTTAAAAATGCAATCGCAGTCATGCCCATGTTATCAATAAAGCTTTGTGCCTTTTGCCCATCGTCCGTGACCACAAAATAATAATCACTACTATTCTTTTGATCTGTAATTGTAGGTAACGTACCCGCTTCTGCCTTTAGAGAAATTAAAAGCAAAACAGTAACCAAAGGCAAAAATAACTTCATATAAGATTCATTCATGTTCACTTTTCCTAATATTTTCTGAATTATAAGATAAAATAAGGCTTAATATATAACGAATAAGGGTTTAATCCTTAAAAATCATCATAATCTGGTATTTCTGCTCCACCGTTGGAATCATTAATCAACGCTTGGCGCTTTTGATAATAAGCACTCCGTATAGCCGCATAATAATCAAATGAGTTCTTACGAAGGTCATTAATAACTTCAATAAGGTCTTCACGTTGTGAAACAACGCCTGCTCCTAAACGCGTATAATGCAAATGCTCTTCATCAATATTAAATAAATAAATACGAAGTGGATCAGCATAACTATCTACCAATTTGCCTGATGCGTCACGTAAAGTTGATGGCCCAAATAAAGGGAGCATAACATACAAGCCATCTCCTACTCCCCACTTAGCCAACGTTTGACCAAAATCTTCAGGCTGGTGCTCAATACCACCTTCAGCAGCTAAATCTAAAATACCGCCAAAACCTGCAAGGGTGTTAATAATAACGCGTGCTGTTGCATTTCCGGCTCCCTTGAAATCACCCTGCAACAATTCATTACCAATAACAATCGGGCTATTCAAATTGCGTAAAAAATTTCTGACAACTGTTCTACCCGCTTCGGGTGTAACGGCACGATACCCTTTTGCTACTGGTTCTAATATAGCCCTATCTAATGCATCGTTCACTTTTAAGGTTCGGCGATTCGAACTTTCAAGCGGATCATAAATTTCAGAATCAGTATTTGTTTTGTTTGAACAAGCAGTGATAAAAAACAATGCTAGCACGCTAATAAACAAACCTGAAATAATACGCTTTTTCTGTATTTTAAATACCATAATAATTGAACCCTATTTTTTAAAAATTTCCCTATAATAATGCCTTCAGACAAAAAGAGAGTAAAGCTATTATAGAGCATGTTTATTAATAATAATCGTTATAAATAACAATATAGGTCTGAAAATCAATAAAAATTTAATATTTACCCATCTTCCAACACCATCATTGCCCCTATACCTAACAAAAGGCTAATAATTGCTGGAAACCAAGCAGCCACAAAAACTGGAATTTGACCCGAAGCCCCCAAAGCTTGTAAAAAACTAGAGGTAAAAAAAACAATAAATCCAATAATGACACCAGATAATATAAGGAAAGACGTACCTCTCAGCCTTTGCGACCTTAATGAAACAGATGCCGCTAAGAGAATCATTGCCATAAACAGCAAAGGTTGTGCCAACAGGCTCTGAAAATGAATTTTTAATGGTGTGGAATCAAACCCCGTTTCTTCCATCGTTTTAATATAATTAGGTAGTTTCCAAAAAGAAACAGCCTCAGGGCTAGAAAAACTGCTTTCGAGATCACCAATGGTTAAATCCGTTTCAATTTTTGTATTATCGGCTATCTGAGGAATTGAACCCGGCGTATTAGACACCGCATATCTAAAATTCCAAGCACCATCTTTTAAATAAGACGAACCCGCATCTATACGCTTTAAAAAAACATTATCTGGCGAAAAAAAGAAGACTGAAACATCGTGGAGCGTCCATTGTGGCATCTTAATCTTATCAGCATGCAATATAGCTTTACCTCCAGCATAATCTTGGCGTAACCATAAGCCTTGCTTAGATATGAAGATGTCGCTACTTCTATGTTTCAAATATTGAGCTTCTAATTTTTCATATTTTGAAAAAAACATTGCACCTAGAGGATTTACAATAGATACAAGCAGTAATCCAATGATAAACCCCCCTAGAATAACAGGAAGAATAAACTGCCATACAGATAGGCCAGAAGATCGAATAATAACCAATTCATGGCGCTTCGTTAATTGCCAAAATGTCCACATCGCACTAAATAAAATTGCAAATGGAAAAACCATCTGACCAACTTCAGGTAACTTATAAATGCCCATCATAAAAATAAGAGACAAAGTTGTATCTTCAAAACGTGATGATCGGCGTAACAATTCAACAATATCAAAAATATAAATTACAGCGAGAAGCCCTGTAAGAAGTATTAAAAAGTTAAAACCATATTGGCGTACAAAATACCAACTCAAAATCGGGGGAAACACTGTCTTCATACGGCACCTCCTTGTAAATTTTGCTTAGGCTTAAACACCATCTTTTGGCGCAAAACTTCACCAAATGAGCTTAAGAAAAACAAAGCTGTTATAAATGGAATAATAACAAAAAAGTACATTAAAAAAATTCCAAGCATATTTTTGCCAACAAAACCAAATATACTTAAATACAGGCTTTGAAGAAGAATAACTAAGATTACTGCCAATAAAATTCTATAATTCTGCCCTCTTCTATTTAACGGCCCCAAAAGTAAACAACATAAAATTGTACCAATAAAAGTCAAAGGCAGAAAAGAACCAGCAACCCTTCTATTTGCCTCAACAATGAATTCATTTTTATATTTTAAATCAATTTCATCTTTATTATCTGGTCTCAATAACTCAATAAACGTACGTTCATCGGGCTCTTTCCAACGTGCACCAACAGCAACGGAATCAGGAAGGTCAATAGAATAACGATCAAAATCAAGTCTATTCAATGCTCCTGTACGTTTATTAAAATCTTGTCTAGAACCGTCATAAACAAGAACTTGTTGACCTTCGTTCGTCGCTACAACCACACCTCGTTTTGCAATGACCGTAACCGGCGCAGGGTTTTTAGGACGATTATCGTAAATTAACAACCCCTCTAACTCGCCATTGGGTGACCTTTTATCAATATAAACCGTTAGATTTTTACCTACTTCATTAAAAACACCCTGTTGAAAAAGAAGAGTTGAATATTGTGCCTTAACCACCTGACGCATTTTTACCATTTGAGCCAAAGAGGCCGGCGCCAACCAGGCCGTAATAAAAAGCAATAAAACTGTTACCGCTAAACCAAGAAATAAAGCAGGTTTTGCCATTTGAAAAGGCGATTTACCCGCAGCCCGCATGACAATAATTTCACTGTCCGTGGTCATACGATTATAAACAAAAATACCTGCAATCATAAGAGCTATAGGCAAAATAACTTCAAAAAAGCGAGGCAAGGCCAAGAAAGAAAGCATCCAAAAAGCACCACTGGAAGCCCCAGCATTAATAATTAATTCTAAAAATTTTAAAGATTGCGTTAAAAGAATGATGGCTGCCAGTGTCATAGCGACAAAAGCTGTTACAACAGATAAATTTTTAATAACATAAGAATCGAAGACGGTAAAATTCATCACACCCAAATTTAACAACATGCCTATATTTAGACTAGCTGTTTTGATAAAAACTATTATATTGAATTTTCAATAGCATGGATTAATAAGAAGAGCAAAAGGCATAAAATTATGACATTTTCCATTTTCTTTACAAAAAAGGAAGAAAACAACGCTGATACGACAGTTATTGGCATTTTCGAAGGTCAAGAATTAAGTAAAACTGCAAAAGCTTATAACAAAACCCAAAATAACTTCGTTGATCAATGTCTTTCAAGTCATACAAATTTTACGGGCAAGGCTGGAGAGGCACTTTCCCTTGCTCATAAAGAATTTACACATAACCACATAATCCTTTTAGGATTAGGAAAAAAAGAAGATTTAAACAACCTGACTTTTGAAGAAATTGGAGGAGAGTTGTTAATCCCTTTACAAAAAGCTGGGGCGCAAAATATCAACATTCACGTTGAAGGTATCGAAAATATCCAAAACACAACAACAGCAGAAATCGCTGCTCATTTAGCAATGGGATTAAAACTTAAATCCTACAAGTTCACAAAATATAAAGAAGAAAAAGAAGCAGATAAAAAAACAAAAATTGAAACAATTACAATCATCACTGATGCAGATTCTGCAGCGACTGATCTATACGAAACATATGATGCAATAACTGATGGTGTGTTTTTGGCACGTGATTTAGTGAATGAGCCACCTAATGCACTCTATCCAGAAAGCTATGCCGAACTCATTAAAAACGAACTGAAACCATTAGGTGTTGAAGTTGAAATTCTTGACGAAAGAAAGATGAGCAAATTAGGTTTCGGGGCACTCTTATCCGTTGGCCAAGGGTCGATCCGCGAATCTAAAACAGTTATCATGAAATGGAATGGTAATGGCAAAGCAAAAAAAGGCGATAGAGCCCCTATTGCCTTTGTTGGCAAGGGTGTAACCTTTGATACTGGTGGTATATCGCTTAAGCCTGGCGCAGAAATGGACCTCATGAAAATGGATATGGGTGGTAGCGCAGCTGTTGTTGGTCTTATGAAAGCGGTGGCTAAACGCAAGTCCAAATCAAATGTAATTGGTATTGTCGGTTTAGTTGAAAATATGCCTTCTGACCGTGCCTATCGTCCTGGTGATATCATTACATCCCACTCTGGTAAAACAATTGAAATCTTAAATACAGACGCAGAAGGTCGTTTGGTTTTAGCAGATGCCTTAACTTATATCCAAGATACATATAACCCTGAAGTCATTGTTGATTTAGCAACATTAACAGGAGCCATCATGGTTGCTCTTGGTTTTGAATATTGCGGGGCTTTTGCCAATGATAATAAATTATGGGAGCAACTCAAACAATCCAGCGACAATACGGGCGAAAAATTCTGGCGCATGCCACTTGATAAAGCTTATCGTAAAGAAATGGAAAGTGATGTTGCCGACCTTAAAAATTTAGGATCACTTGGTCGTTATGGTGGAGCCTGTTCTGCCGCAGGATTTTTAGAACATTTTATCAATAAAGACACCAAATGGGCCCATATTGATATCGCTGGAACCGCTTGGTGGAAAACTGATAAATCAACTACACCCAAAGGTGGTACAGGGTTTGCCGTTCGTGCTTTAAATGATTTTGTAGAAAATAATTTCGAAAACAAAAAGTAATTATGCCCCGTAAATTACTTAAAAAAGAAAATGATTCACCTCTCAATATCACTTCGCAAATTGAGGATACTATTCTAACGGATACAAAGACAGATCCAGTTGCTCTACAATATCTACCCTCTTCGTTAGAAAAAGTTATTCACTTAAACGAAAATCCTGATCCTATCGGTGACCACACGCATAGCCCTGTCAAAGGTATTGTTCACCGCCACAACGATAGGGTCTTGTTAAAAATTACAGATATTTGCCCCGTCTATTGCCGTTTTTGTTTCCGCAAAGAGATGGTTGGCAAGGGTATGGGTGTTTTAACTGAAAAAGAAATTGATAATGCTATAAATTATATTACAAATTATGTGGAAATTCATGAAGTTATCTTTAGCGGAGGGGATCCTCTAACCCTTTCTAACAGGCGGTTACAAGGTTTATTAACCCGTTTAGAAAAAATAAACCATCTTAAAATTATTCGCTTTCACACACGCGTTCCTATCGTTAATCCCGAACGCATAGATATCGAATTTTTAGACATTATAAATAAATTCTCAAAAGCAATTTATATCGTCATGCATGTTAATCATGCACAAGAAATAAATGATAATATAAAAGAAATGTTTTCTAAATTATCAAGAACGTCTGCTGTTTTATTGTCTCAAAGTGTTTTGTTAAAAAACATCAACGACAATATTTTAGCTTTAGAAAATTTATTTCAAACTCTTATTGATAATCGTGTAAAACCTTACTATCTCCACCATCTAGATCTTGCACCTGGAACAGGGCATTTCCGCGTCAGTATAAAAAAAGGTCAGCAACTCATGTCAGAACTAAGACAAAAAATTTCTGGCCTTTGCTTACCAGCTTACGTATTGGATATTCCTGGCGGCTTTGGCAAAGTGCCAATTGATGATTGCTACATCAAAGATCTAGAAAATAAATCTTATTTAATTAAAGATTATGAGGGTCAAAATCATATTTATGATGATACGCAAGCACTAGATGACTAGTATTTATTTTATTAGATTAGTGACCTGATGACTTTATAGACTCTTTGTCCGCTTCATCAATGGCACTCTCCACATCCTCATTTACAACAGGCGGCAATAATTCCTTCGCTTCTGCTTCTATTTGCGCTGTGCTTGGCATAGACTTATTTGAACCTAGAGTATTTAACCAAGCAATAATCGCTGCGCGATCTTCTGGTTTTTTTAATCCCACATAATTCATTTTTGTTCCTGGAGCATATTTTTTAGGCTTCCAAAGAAACTTGTTCAACTCCGCATAGCTCCAAACGTTACCACCTTGAGAATTAAGCCCTCCTGAATAACTAAAACCACTTACGTTTTGTTTTTGTCGCCCAACAATGCTCCAAAGATTTGGTCCTACACCATTTGCACCACCTTGAGTAAATGTATGACACGCTGCACAAGCCTTAGATACTTTTTGACCGCGCGCGACATCAGCCGCTGCTAACATTGCTAAAACAGGTTCAGCTAACTTTTCTACTTTTGCGCCGACACCGACACTCTCAACACCTTCAATAGGATAAGCATCTTCTTCCAGATGATGTGGTGCCGTAAATTGTTTTGCTATGAAGCCTGAAAACATCGCAACAATGCCCGCTACAAGAAAAGCTGCGAAAATTTTATTAAATTCCATTCCACCCATTTAAATTACCCTACTTGATTAGCCTAAAATAAATTTCTGCCTTGTCTTTAGATTAAATCATTTTCGAAAAATATCGACAAAACTTACACAATAGGGTTTAGTTTCTGCATAACAAAAAATCAAGAGGTAAAAATGGCAAATAACGTCAAGAAAATCATCGCTTTTCAAGGATCCATGGGAGCCTATTCTGATCTTGCCTGCCGTGAAGTCTTTCCAGATGCCGAAACTTTGCCTTGTGAGACTTTTTATAAAGCTTTTAAAGCTGTCCAAACTGAAAAGGCAGATTTAGCCATAATTCCTGTTGATAATACACTGGCAGGTCGAGTGGCAGATGTTCATCGCCTTATGCCTGAAAGTAAGCTCCATATTATCGGTGAAACATTTCTACCCATTAGACATGCTTTAATGGGTATTAAAGGAGCAAAAATAGAAAATTTAACTGACGTACATAGTCATCTTCATGCTCTCCCTCAATGCGAAAAAATTATTACTCAGTTAGGCTTAAAACAACATGTACGTGCCGATACCGCTGGTGCTGCAAGAGACATTGCAGAAATAAATAACCCAACACAGGCCGCTATTGGCTCTACCTTAGCAGCAAAAATCTATGGTTTGGATATTCTGCAAGAAGACGTGCAGGATGCAGATCATAATACGACACGGTTTCTTATTTTATCACGTGAAAGCCATGTAGCCAAATTTGATAAAAATACAGATTACATTACAAGCTTCATATTTGACGTTCGCAATATTCCAGCGTCCCTATACAAAGCGTTAGGCGGATTTGCTACTAATAATGTTAATATGATTAAGCTTGAATCCTATATTGGAGAAAAATTTCAAACTGCCCAATTTTATGCGGATGTCGTTGGTCATCCTGAAGACCGTCCCCTTCAATTAGCTATGGAAGAATTGGGGTTTTTTACCAAAGAAGTTACTCTTTTGGGAACGTACGAAGCACATCCTTATAGAAAAGAAAAATAATAGTGACTTATCAAGTCCTTATGTTAAGATTTCAAACGTTAATTAATAAACCTTAAGGAAAATCTATGCCCTCTCATGCTGAACTTGCCTCAAGACTGTTACGTGATGCAGCTGCTTTTTTTAAAACCATTGCAGAGCAAAACCCACCATTAAAAGAACAAATGGATGAAAATGCTGCGGTGTTTGAACAAGTGGCAGATTTGGTTGAAACCAATCCAACTGGCCATGTTGATGACAGCCAATAGGTTTTTATATAATTTCTAAGAAAATCAAGCTGGTAAACGAAAGTGCAATAATAATCATTCCTACCAGCAATAAAAAATTCCTTTTAGGCTGATGATCAAAAACGTGAAATGTCGACACAAAATGACGTTTCTTCTTTTGATTAAAAGTCTTTTTCTTCACTTCAATTTTTTGAAATTGTTCTGAATCAAACAACCTCTCCGCTTCTTCCAACACCTTACTTGGATTTTCGCCAGTCGATATACATTGCCATTTGTTATGGCCTATTAAATTTTCACAATATTTATTATAGGCGTAAATGGTATATTCCGCTGGAATTCTATTAGGCTTTATCTGTGTCAAATCATTGATTTGCATCAATCATATATCCTTGCTTATTACACATATTAAAAAAATAAATAACCTGAATAGGTCTCTTTCATTAAGCTATAAAAAGGTTAATAAAGTATTAAGAAGAGTTTCTATTGGTATAAATAATGCTGAAAAACCAAGGATTTCTTGTGTTGAGAGCGATAATCACATAGAATCATTATGACTAAATAATTATGATTCTCGTTCAATCCTCCCTTTTCTATAAGATTCAATACGGATAAGCAAAATGGCACGCAAATACAAAATAAAAACCAAAAAAAAGGGGTTTATCGCCCGCCTTATTCCTGATTTTGTACAGGCATTTATTGCACGACGTATTATAGATATTACAGCATTAACATTAATGATCAGCGGAACTTTTATTTTATTAGCGATTATGAGCTATAATGCTGCAGACCCTTCTTTGAATACCGCAGGCTCAGACCCTGATAATATCCAAAATTGGATGGGAAAGACTGGTGCCAATACCGCCGATATCTTATTACAAATTTTTGGAGTTGCCGGCACTTTGTTCGGTGTAACCCTTACCGTTTGGGGCATCAGTATTTTTAAAAGACGCGAACTATCTCACTTTTGGAGTCGAATTGTTGCCCTTGTTATCGGCGTTTTTATAGGCGCCATTGCCTTTTCACGTATTCCTGCTGGTGATTGGTTATCACAAGCTTACATGGGTGGTAGTGTGGGGCAGCTTATATCTCAAAATATTAATGATGCCCTTCATGGAATGGGGCTTGGTTCGGCATATATTCTAACGTCGATTGTTTTTGCTACTCTCGCAGCTTTTGCCATTGGATACGCGTGGGCTGTGCGTATAGATGAAGCTAAATATGCTAGCTCTTTACTATGGTTTTGGGCTTCAAGTACAGCCTTTTATATAGCTTCAAAAATACTTAGTTTTTATGATTGGGTAAGACATTATGGTAACCCTGATTACAGTGCCAATCGTAATATTCTAAAAACAAAACGACCCGCTATTTCTAAAATTATAAAAAAAGAAAAAAGCGAAGTTTTGCAACGCATTGAACCTGTCATTTCTTCACCAGCATTTTCAAGTGAAGTTGATGATACAAAAGCAAATAATATTAAAGTTGTTGCGCCACAAACGACGCAGACAGGTGGTCAAACAACTGGGGCGTCCCAAACAAGGTTCCAGCTCTTTGATGGTGGTGAATGGGAATTACCCAGTATGGATTTACTCCAAGAAGTACCTGACGACAACGACGATAACCAAATGGATGAAAACGCCCTTCGTATGAATGCGGAGCTTCTCCAAAATGTTCTCGATGATTTTAACATTAAAGGTGAAATCGTCAGCATTCACCCTGGTCCTGTCGTTACATTGTATGAATTAGAACCTGCGGCAGGGGTAAAATCATCCCGCGTTATTGGTCTTGCCGATGATATTGCACGATCTATGTCCGCCGTATCCGTACGGGCGGCCGTTGTTCCTGGACGTAATGTCATTGGGATTGAAATACCTAATAAAACCCGCCAAACCGTCTATATGCGTGAAATGGTCATGGCCAAAGAATACGATAAGTCTCAAGCCAAATTGCCCCTTATTTTAGGAAAAGATATTGGTGGAAAACCTATCATTGCCGACCTCGCCCGTATGCCACACCTTCTTGTTGCGGGAACGACAGGCTCTGGTAAATCAGTAGCCATCAATACAATGATTTTATCATTGCTGTATCAGCTACCACCTGAAAAATGTCGCTTCATCATGATTGATCCAAAAATGTTGGAGCTGTCTTGCTATGATGATATTCCGCACCTTCTTTCTCCTGTTGTAACCGAACCCGGTAAAGCCGTCGTTGCTCTTAAATGGTTGGTTTCTGAAATGGAAGAGCGTTATCGCGCCATGTCAAAATTAGGCGTACGTAATATTGATGGTTACAATGCTCGTCTAGGCGAAGCCCGTAAAAAAGGTGAAGCCCTCATGCGCAAAGTCCAAACTGGATTTGATTTGGATACAGGTAAACCTGTCTATGAAGAACAACCCCTTGACCTGACTGATCTGCCTTACATTGTCGTCATCGTCGATGAATTTGCCGACCTGATGCTGGTTGCTGGTAAGGACGTAGAAGCAGCCATCCAGCGGCTTGCACAGATGGCACGGGCGGCGGGTATCCATATCATCATGGCAACACAACGCCCTTCTGTCGATGTGATTACAGGGGTTATTAAGGCTAACTTTCCAACGCGAATATCCTTTGCTGTCACTTCAAAAATAGACTCACGTACAATTTTAGGTGAAGGTGGAGCAGAACAATTATTGGGCATGGGTGACATGCTCTATATGGCCGCAGGGGGACAAATTACACGTGTCCATGGTCCATTTTCATCCGACGCAGATGTTGAAAATGTTGTTAATCATCTTAAAGCCCAAGCCGAACCATCATACTTAGAAGAAATCACTGATGGCAGTGGTGACTTTGCAAGTGAAGGACTTGGTGGTCTTTATGGTGACTCTGAAGAAAAAGTTGACGAGCTTTACGATCAAGCCGTTGCCTTAGTCACGCGCGAGCGCAAAGCCTCTACCAGTTTTGTTCAGCGTTATCTTCAAATTGGTTATAATCGCGCCGCGCGCATTGTTGAAGAAATGGAGCGTCAGGGCGTTATTGGCCCCGCCAATCACGTAGGCAAACGCGAAATTTTAGCCAGTGATATAAGCGAAGTTGGTTAAGGTTTTACCATGAAGAAATGCATCTTCGGAATTATTGCCGCTATTATAATTTTATTTTCAGGTGCGTATTATTTTTATTATAATTTACTTCAGCCTGTTGATAAACTTCATATTTGCATAGAAACTGCGATGGAAGATAAAACCTATGATTCTTCTAACAAAGAAGAAATCAAAAATACTTTAAGTCATATATGGGATAATGAGTGCCACGATTTGGTCGAAAATTATCAAAAATTTATGTATAATGAGCGAATAGAAGATAATCAGCAAACAGTTGTTTTATTTAGTTATGAAGACTTTGATGATTCTTATGAAGATTTTAAAAATATTGCTCTTAATTATTTTATCGATAACGTTTATTATGAAGAAAAGTAACCTACTCTTGGTTTTTTTTAAGTTTCTTTCGATCCATATATTCGTAATACCCATCAAATATATTTGATACGCCATCAGAAATAAAATCTTTACCTCTTTTGGTTGTTTCTTTTAAAATTTTTCTTGATTTTCTTTTTAGTGGTATTCTGCTTATTCCTCTTGTAACAAGCTCGCCCGCTAAATCGCCAGTAACATCTGCTTTTTCCTTTGCGTATTTTTTAATAATGGCGTCTTCTTTACGACCTGGTAAAGGCGGTGTCGTTTGAAATGGTTTTTGAGCGGGTAGCGGCGGGGTAATTTCACCTTCACTCACAAGCTGTAAAACATGGTTTAATCTGGTTTCTGTTTCCCCATTTGGTTTCATAATACCGTCTTCTTTTAAATTCATACCACGTTGAAAACCACGAATAGCGGTATCAAGATCTTGGTCAATATAGCCGCGATCTTCATCACCGCTTTCTATACCCAAAATATGAAGTTTTTTTCTTACTTTCTTGATATTTTCAGGATTAGAATCCTGATTATTACCTATTATAGATGTTAGAATATTCATTATCTTCCTCCTTTTATTAAATTTATTTTTATAAAAATGCTTATTTACCTCAAATGACCTAAAATCTGTCTTTCTTTTGCCATGGTTTTTTTCCTATAATACATCATGAAAAAAATTATTTTATTGGCCTTTGGCCTTTTATTGACCTCTCCGCTTTTGGCACAAGCAGCCAACAATGATATCCAACGCGCCGAAGATTACTTACGATCTTTAAGCACTGTAAAAGCAGATTTCGTTCAGCGCGCCGATAATGGCAGTCGTTTGAGTGGTACATTTTATTTAAATCGCCCAGGAAAATTACGCTTTGAATATAATGAAGTTGATGATTTCATCGTTGCCGATGGCGTATTCATTTATTTTTATGATAGTGAAATGCAAGAGCAAAGTAATGCTCCTATTGGCCAAACACTGGCAGACTTTCTATTACGCAAAGACCTATCATTAACCAATGACTTAACTGTCAAAAATATTGCCAGCGAGAATGGGTATCAAGTTTTAACCTTAACTGAAAAAGCAGATGAAGGAGCAGGAGAAGTAAAATTATTTTTTACAACCGCCCCCTACGCTTTAAGCAAATGGCAAGTCATTGACGCAGCAGGTTTAACAACAGAGATTACTCTGGCCAATATGCAACGCGATGTAAAATTACCCGCAAGTTTATTTGCCTATATTGCACCAAAAGAAGACAAGCCCGCTTATAATCAGTAATGTTTAATCATTATGTATGACGGTGGTGCCTTAGAATTATTAGTGAAACAACTTTCCTCTCTACCTGGTTTGGGCTCACGCTCAGCACGGCGTATTGCACTGCATCTTCTCACAAATAAAGACAAGCTGATGCTACCCTTGGCAAAGAATTTATACCACACAGCTGATATCATGCAGATATGTGATTCCTGCGGTAATTTAGATGAAGGCGAAATTTGTAAAATTTGCCGTGATCCAAAACGTGACCGCAAAACTATTTGCGTCGTTGCAGGGGTTGCAGATTTATGGGCTGTAGAACGCACACGTACCTATAAAGGCATTTATCATGTTTTAGGCGGCGTACTATCTGCCCTGGATGGTATTGGTCCCAAAGATTTAGCCATAGAATCTTTGTTAGAAAATATAAAAGAAAATAATGTCACTGAAATTATCCTAGCCCTAGGCGCCACTGTTGATGGACAATCAACAGCTCATTACATCATGGATATGATTAATAATCCAAATATTAGAGTAACACGCCTAGCTCATGGAATGCCCGTTGGTGGTGAGTTGGATTATATGGATGACGGCACCATTTCAACTGCCCTTAAGGCCAGAGCCAATTTATAAAAAAGTAAGCCTACCTTTTTATAAAGCAGACTTACTTTTTATAAAAATTACTCTTTCTCAGAAATATAGAGCGTACAATCATCACTAACGCGAAGTACCGAGATATAAGCATCATGCGGCCCTTTACCTGCACCACCAGTAATAGCGATATCATAATAAATATTGGCAGGAAAATAATGATCATTGGCCGTTGCTGTCACTGTATTATCTCCAAATTTAATATAAACAGGAGCCGTTGCATATAAACCTATCACTTTGGTGTCATCATCAAAAGGTGTGGTGTTACGAGCGGACGTTGTGGTTACGTTGATGCTATGAGCACCAGCATCTGCCAGACGCAAAGCAGGAATAACGTTATTATCAGCATCTTTAGGAAGAAGAGTTGTCATTTTTTATCCTTTCATGCTTTTAAAAGCCCTCATACGCGCAAGCGCGAGGAGGCTATAAAACCACCACGCCCGTACAAAAACGAGAATGCTTCAAAAAGCAGTAAAAATTGAGAGTTAATATTAATTTCAAACGGATTCTGGGTGTTTGAAGACTGTATTTTGTTCTATTTTTGTTCTTTTGTCAAGGAATTGAGCGATTTACTTCTACATTTTTCCAACTACAAGCCATATAAGCCAATATGAGAAATTGAAAACTGCCTATCAGAGGGTGCCAAAGCCAGAAAAAATCCAAAGCGAACGAAAAAAGTAAAAGAATGATAATAAATGTAAAATGTAAACGATGCTCTTGGGCAAATGCTCGTTTTATTACCATCAATAATATGGGTAAAAATACAATATATAAGCCATAGGCACCTACGAGACCTGTTTCTATATAACGTTTTAAAAAACCGCTATTTAAATCTGTATGCTCATATGGAGATAATTTTTTAAAAATATCAAACTGCCCCCACCCTATTCCTTTTAAATAAGAAAAATCAAAATAAGTAGAAATCGAGAAAAAGGAATTAAAGAAAATAATAGAAAAAATCATAACAATAAAAAAAGGTATGAAAAATAATTTAAAATAGCCCTGAAAATATTTTTGATTAGAGTACGTAACACCAATAAAAACCATCAAGATAATAATAAAGTAGTAAGAAATTTTCTTTAAAATTATAAAATAACTTTGATGTTCAATATTTATATTTTGTAGAACCTCTTTCTTTCCTTCCCAATATAATTGAATAAGCGATATTTCTGACGGATAAAATGTGCAATACAAGCCCCAAAAAATAAATAATAAGCCAAAGATAAAAAATAATAAAATATTAATATTCAATAAACCATCTATCGAATTACTTATCTGACTTTCTTTAGCCCGATTTAATCCAAACAAAATACGGGAGGGTAATGTCAGTATTTTTGGTAGTTTTATGTTTGATAAGCCATTTAAATAACTATATCGATAAAAGCCAAACAGGCTCCACAAAACAGTTATGGCCCCTAAGTATTTTTCTGATAAATTTTCTTTAAATAAAAAAAAAGCAGTGAAAAACACTAAAGACAGAAAAAAAGTAACGCCTAGTTTTTCTTTTGTAAAAAAAGACAGCATCACTTTAATCTAAATTATTAAAGGCAAAATTTTGTAATTTTTCTTGTTGTATAAAGGCTTGTTTGGCACTTTGTAACTTATTTAATTTTTTCCATGCTTCATCATTATAAGGCGTATATGAGATCGCTATTAATGTAAAATCCATAGCTTGTTGTTCATATTGATCCGCCATAGATAAATACATATTGGCCTTAGTTTCCGGCGATTCCAACAAACACAGCATAAAACCCGATATGAGCCCTGCAAAAGAAAAGCCGTACAATAAAAATAAAATATATTTCCGGAAAACCCGGGAAAGATTAAAAGACATCATTGATTCCGTTGTGAACACAACTATTGATTACAATTAAATTATCGTAGATATAGGAAATTAATGCAATTGGTTTTGAAAGACCATGCACAATCTCATCATTAAATAGACTCAGGTGGTTCTTTTAAAAGCGTTTCCTCATAAGCATATTTTCCCGTAGGAAGCTCCATAAGAGAAATATAAATTTTTAAAGAATTGCCTTCTGGCGGAATAAAATCATTAATTTCATCCAAAGTCGCAGCAAAACGTTTTGCTGCCTCTAAAGCCTCATTCTCATTTCCTGTACGCTGAAGTAAGAGACAATATTCATTAACAGCCGTTTGACCAATAACATCACTTTGCCGCCTTAAATGAACAAGGTGGTGGGCAAGTTTAGAAATGCCATAGGTTGCATGATGCTCACCATCCAGTTCCTTAATTTCTTTATAATTTTTGATTTTAACAGAAAGAATATATGAGCTTTCAGCATAACGCCAACTACGATCAATCGCTGATAAGAAAAGTTGGTTAAAAGCAGATTTGGCAATAACCCCTCCTGCACTTGGAAAATCTTCTGAACTATCACCTAATAAAGAATTAAATTCTTTTAACTCTTTAGCACAATCCAGTTTTTCATTAAGCTCCGATGGGTCGACTGGCTTATTTAAGAAATTATTTCCACCCATCTGAGTAACAGAATCCATATTAAGACCCTCACCCATAACAATAACATAAGGATAACTTCGCGAAGCACGGCGTATATTCATAACCATGGCCTTTGCATCCTTCATTGGCGCAGGGTCAACAAGAATCACGTCAAAAGCCTCAGCCGAGAGCTTTTCCATTGCGTTATTTTTTACAGTTTCTTCTTCAACGATATAATCCTCACCAGAAATACGTGATGATATCATTTGAGAAGAAAGTTGATCGCGGTCTATAAGGAGAATTTTCATGAAATGGCTTATGTTTAGTTAATAAAAAAGTAAATCTAATAACAATAATGAACGCTTAATATTAAAAAATAAACAACGAAAATGAATTTTCATAATTAAAACGTTATTTGTTTTGACTTTATGGGTGCCTTTCGCTACAAAAAACCGCAAGAAATAAGGTTTTTTCTTTTAATATATTAATCCGAAGAGTGAAATTAATTGATGTATTAGCATTTTATAACTCTCTTTTTTTCAAGACATAAAACAAATATAAGAAAGACACGTACACATGTCCATTACTGTACATAAAGGGGACTTACCCGATAATATCAATTTTGGTGCTTCTGTTGCCGTCGACACTGAAACATTAGGACTTAATCTTAAACGAGACAGGCTTTGCCTTGTTCAGCTTTCTGCTGGTGATGGAACAGCTCATATTGTGCAACTGGTAAAAGATAATTACGACGCCCCTAATCTTAAAAGATTGATGAAAAATGAGGATGTTCTAAAAATATTTCATTTTGCACGTTTTGATCTAGCCGTGATGAAAGAATACTTAGAAATTGATTGCGCTCCCGTTTATTGTACAAAAATTGCTTCCCGTCTTTGTCGTACGTATACTGACCGTCACGGGTTAAAAGAAATATGTCGTGAGTTATTAGACGTACAACTTGATAAATTTCAACAATCTTCAAACTGGGCCACCAAAGAATTAAGTAAAGAACAATTATCATACGCTGCAAATGATGTCCTTTATCTGCATAAATTAAAGGAAAAATGTGACTTAATGTTGGCCGATGTTGGTCGAACAGAATTGGCACAGAATTGTTTTAACTTCCTCCCTACGCGCGCTAAACTAGACCTAGAGGGCTGGAACGGATTTGATATTTTTGAACATTAAAGATGACAATGGCTCCTGTAAAAAAAATGACTAACCTGAATAAAGCAAACATCGATCAAGATTTGGCGGCGGGAATACGCACAATTAAATATGAAGCCGAAGGTTTAAATAGCTTAGCCGACTCATTAGACAATGATTTTTCTGCTGCTGTTGACGCTATTCATCATATGAAACAAGACAGACGTGGGCGTTTAATTGTGGCTGGTATTGGTAAAAGCGGACATATTGCCAAAAAACTCGTTGCTACATTAGCTTCTACAGGAACACCATCGCATTTTGTACATCCTGGTGAAGCCAGCCACGGAGATTTAGGCATGGTCACGGAAAACGATGTGGTTCTGATGATTTCAAACTCAGGAGAGAACCCTGAGCTATCAGATCTTATTCAATATACGCGACGCTTTGGTATCAAACTTATTGGGATGACAAGTAAACAAGATAGTGCCTTGGCAAAACACTCAGATATTTTACTTCTTATGCCTATTATGCCCGAAGCTTGCCCGAATGGCTTAGCACCAACCACCTCAACCACGATGACATTAGCGTTAGGTGATGCCTTAGCTGTTGCTCTTTTAGAGCGAATGAAATTAACGCCTGAACAATTTGGTGTTTTTCATCCTGGTGGTAAATTAGGTAAACGCCTAATGGCTGTTAATGAAATCATGCACAAATTAGAAAATGTTCCCATAGTGAATAGTAGCGCCACAATGGATCAAGCCATACTCCTGTTAACATCGCACAATTTAGGATGTGTTATTGTTTCTGATGATGGAAAAAAATTAGAGGGCGTGATAACAGACGGCGATTTAAAACGCCATATGGCACCTAACTTGTTAGAGCAACCCGTTCAAGAAATTATGAGCCGCACACCGAAAACTATTAAAAATGATGATTTGGCCGTACAGGCCGTCAACATCATGACAAAAACGCCAGGGCAATATATTACAAGCCTAGTAGTCACCGATAAAAAAGACAATTTATGCGGTTTGATTCGTCTGCAAGATTGTTTACAAATTGGCATTTCATAAACGAAAGCTGAAACATAGCAATGGTTGAAGAAACCCGCCTGGAAAATTTAGACATTAAAAATCGCAATACCAAGGTGGGGCAGGGCTACAGCTGGTTTGTCAAAATAATGCGCTTTATTCTACCCTTAACGGCCATTATATTAACATTCATAGTCATCATATTACCTAAAATGAAAGACCAATTGGTCATTGTTCCTAAAGAAACTTTAGTGCAACAAACTGATAGTAACATTGGAGCAAACGAATTATTAAACCCAAATTTTGAAACCGTTGATTCAAACAAAAACCCTGTAAAGATAACGGCTGACCGTGCAATACAAAACCAACAAAACCCAAATTTATTAAAACTTGAAAATCCGCATGCAGATTTAAAAATGAAAGATGGGAGCAAAGTAGAAATTAAAGCGATAAATGGTAATTACGAACAAGAAACTGAAAAATTGTTTTTGACAAATGACGTTATCATCAAACATGCATCAGGATATAAACTTAATGCAGAGGAACTTCGTATTGATATGCAAACAAAAGAAGCTTTTTCAGATAAAAACGTTACAATTGATGGTCCAGCGGCTACGATAGATGCCGTAGGGTTAGAAGGTAATGTCGATAACGGCATTTTAATTTTCAAGGGGCCAGCAACAATGACCTTAAAACCTTCCGAAGACAAAAAACAAAGCAATGGAACTTAAAATAATGTTAGTGCGCACTCTTTTCTTAATAATTGTTATATTTACCTTTCCCAATGCTGCGAATGCTCAACAATTAGGAATGCAAGATGCACCTGTAGAAATTTCTGCCGATAATTCATTAGAATGGTTACAAAAAGAAAAACAATATGTTGCCAATGGGAAGGTTATTGTAACGCAAGGCACCGCTAAAATTTTCTGTGATAAATTAATTGCTGACTATCGTGAAAATGAGAAAACAGGCAATACAGAAATTTGGCAACTTACGGCCTATGATAATGTTAAACTTGAAAATCAAGATAGTACCGCACATGGCGATAAGGCAGTATATAATGTAGATACAGGGTTAAGTGTTTTAACAGGGAACAATTTATCGCTTAAAACCCCAGACCAAACCATCACCGCTACCGAACGCATGGAATATAATATTAACAAAGGTATCGCTAAAGCCATAGGAAACGCCAAGATCATACGTAATTCTGATACCTTAAGCGCCAATAGCATTACGGCGCATTTCAAAAAAGATGCCAATGGCAAGCAAGTTTTAAAAACAGCCAATAGCAATGGCAATGTAACCATCAAAACCCCTGATGAAACACTGACGGGTAATAATGGAATTTATAATGCCGTCACAAATACAGCAGAAATTACAGGTAATGTAAAAGTTGTTCGGGGGCCCAATACCTTAGAAGGAGCGCGCGCTGAAATAAACTTAACAACAAATATAAGCAAAATGTTTGGCGCACCAAATAGCGGAAAGCGCGTCAAAGGCGTTTTCTTTCCAAGTTCAAAGTCGAAAGAAAATGTAGAATAAATGGATAGTATTTTCACAAAATGGGTCGATAAAACTTGCGGTTGTTTCCTCATCGGCTTAAGCGTAAAGTTAGCCTTTAGTAAATCGGTATCGTAATGCATCATCCCCAATTAAAATCTGTATCTAAAGGCTTACATGCCGCTCATCTCTCAAAAAGTTATAAAAAACGGCCCGTTTTGCATGACGTAAGTCTAAACGTACAGCAAGGAGAAGCCGTGGCCTTATTGGGTCCAAATGGGGCAGGTAAAACAACCAGCTTCTACATTATGACAGGCCTTATCGCCCCAAATAGCGGCTCAGTTGTATTAGATGGTCAAGACATCACCAATTTACCTATGTATCGTAGGGCACGATTAGGAATAGGTTACCTCCCCCAAGAAGCCTCAATTTTCCGTGGACTTAATGTTGAAGATAATATTCGTGCTGTTTTACAATCACAAAATCTACCTATTGATAAGCAGGAACAGTTATTAGAAGAATTATTAAATGAATTTTCTGTCAGTCATTTAAGACGTACGCCTTCTTTGGCTTTGTCTGGCGGAGAACGTAGGCGCGTTGAAATTGCCCGCGCCCTTGCCAGTAGACCACAATTCATGCTGCTTGATGAACCTTTAGCTGGCATAGACCCCATTGCTGTAAACGATATACGTACGCTCATTAAATATCTAAAAACCAAAGGGATTGGCGTACTTGTTACAGATCATAACGTACGCGATTGCTTAGAAATAGTTGATCGTGCCTATATTCTACATGATGGTCACGTGTTAATGGAAGGCACACCTGATGAAATTATTGACCATGAAGACGTCCGTAAAGTCTATCTCGGCGAAGGCTTTTCACTTTAATTCGCTTAAAATATTTTATTGCCGTGTTAAACTATCATTATGAATGAAATTTCTCAAAAACTAAGCTTAAAACAATCACAGAATTTGGTGATGACACCGCAATTGCAGCAAGCAATAAAGTTACTACAACTTAATAATCTGGAAATTGCAGAGTTTATTGAAGAAGAAATTTCTAATAACCCTTTATTAGAAAAACAAGAAAACACCTCTGAAAATAAACCTGATAGTGATGATACACCATCTGAGAAAAATAAATCTGCTGATGAAGATTTCGATGCAGGCTCTGCCATGGCCGATATGGGAACAGGTGGCAATACAAATTTTGATAAATTAGATAATGCATTTGAAAATTCAATTTCACGCCCTGAAACTTTGCGAGATCATTTAATGAAACAACTGCAGGTTAGTATTACAGAAACGCGCGATCAAATGATTGCGGCATTACTGATCGACCAGTTAGATGAAGCAGGATATTTAAGAATAAATGTTACAGACCTTGCGGAAAAATTAGGATGCTCAACTGATAGATTAGGGCGTTTATTAGACGTCCTAAAACAATTTGACCCAACTGGAATTTTTGCACGTGATCTAGAAGAATGTTTGAGCCTGCAATTAGAAGAACAAGGAAAATTAGACGAGCCAACAAAACTATTATTACAAAATTTAAAATTATTGGCTGACCATGATTTTAAAAAGTTAGCTGAAATTTGCAAAGTTAATGAAACTTATTTATTGGATATGATTGCTGATATCAAAGCCTTAAACCCAAAGCCAGCCATGGATTTTGACCATATCGTCGTGCAAACTGCTATACCTGACGTCCTTATGAAAAAATTACCAAAAAATTTGGGGGGTGGTTGGCGTATCGAACTAAACAACGATACCTTGCCAAAGGTATTGGTGAATAACCAATATTATAAAGAAGTTGCCGGGACAGCAACGCAGAAAAAAGACAAAGAATATTTGACCAATAAATTATCTTCTGCAAACTGGCTCGTCAGATCACTAGATCAACGCGCACAAACAATTTTAAAAGTTGCCTCTGAAATTGTTGAGCAACAAGATGCTTTTTTTAACTACGGAATTGAATTTTTAAAACCACTAACATTAAAAAATATCGCTGAAGAAATTGAAATGCATGAAAGTACCGTCAGCCGTGTTACAAATAATAAATATATCGGAACCCCACGCGGAATTTTTGAATTAAAGTATTTTTTCTCTACAGCATTGGTTAATGAAGCGGGTGTATCGCATTCTGCTGAGAGTATCCGTATGCGCATAAAAACATTAACCGATGGCGAAGCACCTAATAAAATTTTATCTGACGATAAAATTGTAGAAATTTTGAAAACTGAAAATATTGATATCGCGCGCCGCACTGTCGCAAAATACCGAGAATCACTCCATATCCCCTCTTCAGTTCAAAGACGTAAACAAAAGAAAAACGGTTAATTACCTAGCTATAGTCCGCCTTCTTAGGCTTAAAATCTGTACCCATTAGCTTTTCAACATTTTTAAGGAAACTAGGACTAACATCTGTCGCATAAATCTCAAACTGTCCATTCTTAGACAGCCGCTCCTCCATTTCAGGATGGCGCATGAGATAATCCCGTAATTTTGGCGGTATAATTTCATCTTGAGATAGAACGCGTACACGATGATTGGTTATATCACGTACACGGTCTTTAATGGCAATGTAATGCGTACACCCTAATATAAGGCTATCAAGGCCTTTTTCTATAAGAGGCTCTAAATAATCTTTCAAAACTTGGTCCATATATTTTTCCCCATGATATTCAATTAAAGGAACCAACAAGGGGGTTGGTTGACCAAAAATGTGAGCATAAGGACTAATTTTAGCAATTTCTTCGTCATAAATCTTAGATCTCACCGTATATTCCGTTGCGATCAAGCCAATTTGGGTAGACCCTAATTCCGTTGCCGCCTCTAATGTTGGAACAATAACGCCTAAAATTCGTCGATCAGAGCAATTTCTGACCAGAAACTCTTGTTGAAGCTTACTTAAAGCCGTCACGCTTGCTGTATTACAAGCGATAATAACAAGATCACAATCATGCTGTTCCATTAAAAAACGAATCGCAGCTTCGGACAAATTGTAAATTGCCTCTAAAGAACGACCGCCATAAGGCACATTTAGCGTATCTCCCAAATAAACATAGTCGTAATCTGGCATTAAAATTCGTAAGGCACGCGCCACATACAAGCCTCCCAAGCCAGAATCAAAAATACCTATTTTTTTACGCCTTAAATTATCCATTTTTGCACTTTAATTTCTTTCATTCGTTTAATTTATATTCAATTAATGCTATAATGAAAACATATAAAAAATTTAAAGAGGACAACAACATGCAACTTACTATCCATGGAAAACAAATGGATCTGGGCGATGCCCTTCGTTCCCATATCAGTGATAAGCTAGAGGACATAGACCAGAAATATTTTAATCGTGCTATTGAAGCGATTGCTACTCTTTCTCCTGAAGGTAATTCTTTTACCAAAGCTCACGTATCCTTCAGAGTTGGAAAAGATATTTTTGTTGTTGCAGACGCAAAAGACACGGATCCTTATGTCGCATTTGATAAAGCTGCTGAAAAAGTTGCCAAACAATTACGTCGCTATAAAAAACGCCTTAGAGATCATCATGAACGTTTAGAAGAAAGCAATGTTATTCCAGCACAAAATTATGTTCTCTCCCCTGAACCAGAGGCCGCTGATGATAACCACGTTGAGCCTGACAAACATGAACCTATTGTTGTCGCCGACATGGTCACAAATATTCAAACCATGAGTGTATCAGAAGCAGTTATGCGTATGGACTTGTCTGGTGAAAATGCTTTGTTATTTCGCAACGCACAGCATGATGGGTTAAACATGATTTATCGCAGAACCGATGGTAATGTTGGTTGGGTTGATCCACAGGGCAATGAAAGCGCAATACCTAAAGCAAAAGCAGCGAATCAATAAATTTGGTCTTATGATTTAATTTTTGTAAACAAATCGCTGTGATATAATTTCCTTTATTTACGATTTATTAATCTTTTCAATATAAAAACCTCCTACATATGGATATTTTTGTATTTTCATGAAAAAAAATTCAAAAAACCTTGTCCTTTTTGTATGACGAAGGTAAGTATTCACTCCCATATAAAATGGTAATTGAAAGGGGAAACCAATGACCAGCACTGCAGAAGAAATGTATTTTGATACTATTCTTCCAGATTTCAAAGCAACAAGCACGAAACAGCTTTATCAAATGCTTTCAAAACATGTTTCTAATTTAATTGGAACATCAGAAAAATTTGTTTTTGATGTTTTAATGGAAAATGAAGCCTTGCATAATTCTGGTATTGGTAACGGCGTTGCCATCGCCGACGCTAAAATACCACGCCTAACGCGCCCAATGATTATTTTTACAAAATTGGCTAACGCCATTAACTTTAATGCGATTGATGGCGAGCCCGTCGACATGGTTGCAATTATTCTTTCGCCCGAACATGAAGGATCAATGCATCTTCAAAGACTAGCCATGACCACACGTTTTTTTAGCGATGAAGAGGCACGTAATGCGCTAAGAAAAGCTAAAGATTATGATAGTATTCGCCTTGCTGTCCAAGACATACATGCTCGCAAAAAAGCGGCCTAGTTTTAAGACAATTTTTTAATTAAATCTTCAACTTGCTGTGGTGTACCAACAGACTCGCAAGTAATATCCTTATTAATGCGGCGAATAAGGCCGTTTAAAACTTTACCGGCACCCAACTCTACCATTTCATCAACACCATTATCAGCCATCCATAAAACAGATTCTCTCCAACGTACCATACCTGTAATTTGATCAATCAAAAGACGGCGTATATCTGCAGGGTCAATTTCACCTTTCGCAGTAACGTTACTCACAACAGGAACGCATGGTGGTCTTATATCTGTATCCGCCAACATGACAGACATTGCTTGTGCAGCCGGTGCCATTAATGAACAATGAAAAGGGGCACTCACTGGTAAAATAACGGCACGCTTTGCTCCTTTTTCAGATGCCAAATCAACAGCGCGTTCAACAACAACTGTATTACCACTCACAACAACTTGCCCAATAGAATTATCATTCGCTGCCTGACAAACAAGATCAGATGTTTTACCTTCGCGGGCATTCACTTCTAGTGTTGCTTGATCAGCAATAGAAGTAACATCAGAAAAATCAAGACCAAGTATAGCTGCCATTGATCCCTCACCTACAGGAACTGCACGTTGCATAGCTTGCCCACGGTGTTTTAAAAGCTTTGCTGTATCGCATAATTCTAACGCACCCGCCGCCGTCAATGCAGAATACTCACCTAAAGAATGACCCGCTACATGAGCACATTCATCACCAAAAGATATACCACCCTGATTCTTCATGATATTAACAATAGCCATTGAAACAGCCATAAGGGCTGGCTGCGTATTTTCTGTTAAATTTAAATCCGCTTCTTCGCCATTAAACATCAAATCTGATAATTTTTGATTTAAAGCATCGTCAACTTCTTGAAAAGTATGCTTGGCATCCAGAAAGGATTCAGCCAAATCTTTCCCCATACCAATGAATTGTGACCCTTGTCCGGGAAAAATGAACGCACGTGTCATAATCTTTTTCTCCTTTTTAGTATTTTTTAAGTACTCTGGCGCGCAGAATGCTTAAGTTTCACAAAGAAATCAAGGGGATAAAACCTGCTTATCATTTTATTACAAATTGTTAAGAAATCGTAAATTTATCTAGATAAAACCAGTATAATATAGTATATTTGGGGACACTGATAAAATAATTAGGTTGGGCACGGCTTCTGTTTCAGGAGGATTGTGTAAAATAGATAACTTAAAATAATAAGAAACTAAGTCAGTTGTAGCGGAGAAGTAGTAGGTTTGTATTAAGAAACTCTAATAAGGAGGTGATTTTTATGAACACTAAACCAATAAGAAAAACAGTTGTACGAAAAGTGCTAGAAGATACAGGTTATGCTTACACACTAACATGCGAAAGCCATGTTAATTCTGATTATGCTGATTTTGCAAGCACACAAGCCCTTGAATCTTTTAAAGCAGCATTAAAAAACCCTGAATTAACTTATGATGATCTGTGCAAAATTTTACGAAAAGCATCGAATCGCGCAAGTTCACGCCAATGCAAAACACCATGGTCAATGTTTATGGCTAACTATATTTCTAAACACTGCAATAACAATTCTTCATCTGTAAGACAAAACAAGTAAATAAAAATTTTAATTTTATCGCCACATGAATGATAATTAAAAACCCGTATTTGGCAAGGAAGCTCCAAATACGGGTTTTTTAATGCCTAAATGAAGAAAATTTATCTTGGCAACAGTATTAAATAACGCTGTAATAAGCCTATGATAAATTTTAAATCTTCGCATGGTATATTAACCATTAATCTTCAGGCTCTTGCTGATAACTATAACTTATTCAAAAAACAAACTGGGTCAAATGACGCAGTTGCTGGCGTTGTAAAAGCAAATGCATATGGATTAGGATTAAAAAAAGTTACCGATAAACTAAAAGAGCTTAATTGCCCGCAGTTTTTTGTGGCAACATTAGATGAAGCTATAGAATTAAGAAGCTACAACAACCAAACCCCCATCGCCGTTGTGAACGGGTTAATGAACGGCGTAGAAAAAGAATATTTGGAACATAATATATTGCCTGTTTTAAACACACCTGATGATATCCAAAGATGGCAAAATATTGCCCATAAGAAAAATGAAAAACTGCCTTCCATCATTCATTTTGATACGGGTATGAATAGATTAGGCTTAAGTGCCGCAGAAACAGATACGCTCGTAGAAGATATAAAAACTATAGATGGACTAGACGTACAGATTATTATGAGCCATTTTGCTTGTGCTGATGAAAAAGACCATCCTTTAACACAGCAGCAAGCCGATACTTTTGCTGAACTTGCTAAACATTTTCCTCATGCAAAGAAAAGTCTGGCAAACTCACCTGGACTATACAGAGATCAAGCCTATCATTACGACATCGTTCGACCTGGATATGCTTTATACGGAGGTAATCCAACACCTGAATTAGATAATCCTATGAATTCTGTTGTAACCTTAAGTACACGTATTCTACAAATTCGTGAATGTAAAAAAGGTGAATCAATCGGTTATGGTGCCAGTCATAAATTTGAAAAAGATACGCGTACAGCTACAATCGCTTTAGGCTATGCTGACGGATTTCTAAGATCAAATAGTGGAAGCGCCATCGTTTATTACAATGGGCAACCCTGCCCCGTATTAGGACGCGTTTCAATGGATTTGGTAACAGTTGACCTCAGCAACATTAAAGAAAACCCTCCAAAACAAAATGATTCTATAGAAATTCTTGGATCCAACCAAACTATTGATGCCTTGGCTGAAACGGCTGGAACAATTGGTTATGAAATTCTGACCTCCTTAGGCCACCGTTATAAACGGGAATATATTTAATTATTACTTTTCAGAGCCTTACAAAAACGCTACAACATCATTTATGCCTGATACTGCAGAGAAAAAACAAAAAAGTTTAACCCTTGCTATTGCCACATTATGTCAATCAGTAGGTCACTCTATTTTAAGTTTTTTACAATCTATAGGTGTGCTCACAATATTTATTGGCAAAGCCACAGCACAATGTTTTATTCCACCTTTTTACCCAAAATTGATTTTAAAACAATTTATCGACATCGGTTATTACTCGTTACCCGTGGTTGGCATGACAGCTCTTTTTACAGGAATGGTGCTGGCTCTCCAAAGCTATACTGGATTTACAAGATTTAATGCGGAAAGTGCCATTGCAGGAGTCGTTGCGCTGTCTGTTACACGTGAACTTGCCCCTGTATTAGCAGGCTTAATGGTCGCAGGGCGCGTTGGTGCGTCTATCGCTGCAGAAATCGGCACAATGCGCGTAACAGAGCAGATTGATGCTTTGGTAACGCTGTCCGTTAACCCTTATAAATATCTTATTGCGCCACGCGTTATTGCAGGCACCTTAATGCTACCTATTCTTGTTCTCATTGCTGACATCATCGGTATCTATGGCGGGTATATTGTTAGTATTTATAACCTTGGATTTTCATCCGGAAATTACATTACACAAACTTGGGATATATTAGAGCGCATGGATGTTCTTTCAGGTTTACTCAAAGCTGGCGCTTTCGGATTTATTGTTTCCACCATGGGTTGTTATCATGGATTTAACTCTGGGCGCGGTGCACAAGGCGTTGGAACAGCAACAACTTATGCTGTTGTATCCGCTTCTATTCTTATCTTAATATTTAATTATATCCTGACACAGGTATTCTTCTCATGACATCTAATTCACCAGTGGCAAAGATTGAAATGCAGGATGTTAAAAAATCCTTTGGTACAAAACATGTTCTAAATGGCATTGATTTAACCGTTAATACTGGTGAATCTATGGTAATTATTGGCGGATCGGGGTCAGGGAAATCCGTAACATTAAAATGTATCATTGGCCTCATGCAGCCCGATTCTGGCTCTATCAAAATTGATGGGGTTGAAACCACTCATATTGATACCAAAGCCCGAGATGAACTTATGGGGAAGTTTGGTATGTTATTTCAAGGTGGCGCCTTATTTGACTCAATGAAAGTATGGGAAAATATAGCCTTTGGTTTAATACAAGGCAAAAAAATGCATCGTGATGAAGCACATGATATTGCCATTGAAAAATTAAAACAAGTTGGGTTACTCGCACAAACGGGTAACTTATACCCTGCTGAACTTTCTGGTGGGATGCAAAAACGGGTTAGTTTAGCCCGCGCCATTGCAACAAATCCTGAAATAATTTTCTTTGACGAGCCTACCACAGGGTTAGACCCTATTATGGCTGACGTTATTAACGATCTTATCAAAAATTGTGTAAAAGATTTAGGCGCCACCGCATTAACCATTACCCATGACATGGCAAGCGCTCGTAAAATTGCTGACCATGTGGCCATGATTTACGAAGGTAATATTATCTGGAATGGTTCCGTTAATGATCTGTATGATTCCGGTAATTCCTACGTGGATCAATTTATTCATGGTCGTGCGGATGGACCTATTACTAAACATGTTGATTTTAAGGCCCAAAATTAACCTGTTTATGACGACTTTGTCCTTTTTTTAGCCCCTTTCCTATGCCATAAATAGCCCCTATGAAATGGTTTACGAATATTATGCTTGCATTGTTCTCCCTAGGGTTTTTAGGACTTATAGGGAGCGTTGGCGTTGTGGCATTTGCTATTCACCATTATGGTCAAGATTTACCTGAACACGAGCAGTTAAAAAATTATGAGCCTTCCATTATCACGCGTATTTACGCAGGAGATGGTGGTTTATTGGCAGAATATGCTGAAGAAAAAAGAATTTTCGTCCCTATTCAAAAAATTCCAGATTTGGTTAAACAGGCATTTTTATCTGCAGAAGACAAAAACTTTAATAACCATAATGGTGTCGATACCTATGCTGTTGCACGAGCAATGATTACAAACCTTCGTAATGCAGGATCAAACCGCCGATTAGTTGGAGCTTCAACAATTACCCAACAAGTTGCGAAGAACTTTTTACTAACAAATGAAGTCTCTTACGAAAGAAAAATAAAAGAAGCCATTCTTGCCATGCGCATGGAAAAAGCACTTTCTAAAGACCAAATTTTAGAACTTTACTTAAACGAGATTTTTTTAGGACAACGCGCTTACGGAGTGACGGCAGCAGCTCTTACCTATTTTAACAAATCTTTAGATGAACTTTCTATCGAAGAAGTTGCCTACTTAGCTGCTCTCCCTAAAGCACCAAATAATTATCACCCTATCCGCAAATATGATGCAGCAATCAACCGACGTAATTGGGTTATCAAACGTATGAATGAAGATGATTACATTACAACTGCAGAAACTAAAATAGCCCAAGAACAACCCTTAAAAACAGAAAAACGTACTTTTTCAAACAGTATTGAAGCAGGGTTTTTCTCAGAAGAAATTCGTCGGGAATTAAAAGAAAAATACGGTCAACAAAGCCTTTATCAAGGTGGGCTTTCCGTACGCTCTAGCGTTGATCCTAAACTACAAAATATTGCTGTTAAAGTATTGCGTGATGGTCTTAGCACTTATGATAAACGTCATGGCTGGCGCGGTCCTGTTGCTAATTTAAAATCAATGAGTGACTGGGCAACAAAACTTTCCGACATTGCCATTCCTGAGGGCACATTATCAGAATGGAGAATGGGCGTTGTTTTAAAAACAGGACAAAATTCCGCAGAAGTTGCTTTTGAAAACAAAGAAAAAATTGAATTAAAACTAGATGGCGTCAGATGGGCACGTAAATGCTTACAAGATTGCTATGCCTTAGGTCCTGAAATTATAAGAGTCAGTCAAGTGGTAAACAAAGGTGATATTATATTGGTTGAGCAAGTTGATAAATCATGGATTTTGCGCCAAGTGCCGAAAGTACAAGGTGCATTAATAGCTCTTAACCCACATACTGGCCGTATTTTGGCGATGCAAGGCGGCTGGACACAAAGTTCCTCCAGCTTTAACCGTGCTACACAAGCCTTACGTCAACCGGGATCAGCCTTTAAACCTTTTGTCTACTTAGCCGCTCTTGATAATGGCTTCACGCCCTCTACAAAAGTCTTAGACGCCCCCTTTGTTATTGAACAGGCTCCTGGTGATTTTTGGCGACCAACAAATTACTCTAATAAATTTTATGGCCCTTCGACCATTCGGATGGGTGTTGAAAAATCACGTAACCTCATGACCGTACGGCTGGCCAATAAATTAGGAATGGAAACTGTTGTTGATTATGCCACACGATTTGGCATTGCTGATGACATGAAAAAATACCTTTCTTATTCACTAGGTGCTGGTGAAACAACATTACTTCGTCTAACAGCTGCTTACGGCATGTTAGTGAATGGTGGTAAAAAAATAACCCCAACCTTTATTGATCGTATCCAGAATAGAAAAGGCGAAACTATTTTTTCTTACGACCAACGCCCTTGCGCAAATTGCGGAAACACCATTCGGTGGGAAGGTCAAAAAGTTCCTAACATTCCAGATACCAGAGAACAAATTGCAGATGAAAAGACCGCTTATCAAATTGTGTCTATTTTAGAAGGCGTTATTTTACGTGGAACAGCGCGTCGTTTAAATGAATTAGGCCGCCCATTAGCAGGAAAAACAGGAACAACCAATAAGTCTAAAGATACGTGGTTTATTGGATTTTCTCCAGATTTAGTGGTTGGTGTATTCGTTGGATTTGATGACCCAAAATCATTAGGCAAAAGAGAAACAGGATCGTCCGTTTCCGCTCCCATTTGGGGTGCTTTTATGAAAGAGGCACTTAAAGATGTACCACCTACACCTTTCCGTGTCCCCGCAGGCATTAAAAATGTTCGTGTCAATGCAAAAACAGGACGCCTCGCCCAATCAGGTGATAAAAATGTTATTTGGGAAGCTTTTGTGACAGGAACAGAACCAGGAAGTGGTAATTTTGCCGATAGTGCAGATGTTATAGGGGCAGACGGAACAATCATTAACTCTTATGGCGATGATCCTTATAGCTATGATAGCTTTGTCAATGAAGGTGATGCTGTGCAAGATATTTATGGCGACGGGTCAGTTGAAATTTATAATCCTGATAGATCACAAGAAGATAACTCTTTTTCTTATTTTTCAAACCGTCAACGCCAACTTGAACAAAACAGAAATCCAGAACGCGTGGAATTTCCTGTCCAAACCCCGCCTTCTTATCAATCCGAAGATGGCTCTCGCACAAGATCAACGCCAAATTATACATCACCTACACCAAAACAACCAATACCAGCACCGACCACCGACCCTAACTTTACAGGAACAGGCGGAATTTATTAACAGCCATCCTCTGCTTTATTGGACAGCCCAAAAAGGCGATGATCTTCAAAATCACCATTAATTTGAAGATATTTTTTTGCAAAACCCTCTTCTTCAAAATTTAATTTTAAAAGTAAGTTAATACTATCTCTGTTATCAGGTAAGCAGGCTGCATTCAAACGATGGAGGTTTAAAACACTAAATGCATAGCGAATAACAAAATTCGCCGCTTCATACATATAGCCTTTTTTCATTTCATTTTTATCTAACCAATAACCAAGCGAAGCACTTCGCGCTGCGCCATACTGAATATTGTTTAAATTAATACCACCAACAATATTTTCATTCTGATTATGACGGATCAGAAAAAACACTCCTCGACCAGCTTCCATCTCTTGGCTTTGCTTTTTTAGTCGGCGTTTAAAAAATTCTTCGCTCAGAGCATCATTTGGCCATTTTGGTTCAAAAGGCTTAAGAAAATCTTGATTACGGCGGCGAACCTCAACCCACTGCTCATAATCTTCTTTTTGAGGAGGGCATAAATAAATCCTTTTTCCCTTAATTTTTGGGTAAAGATTTTCTTTTGGTATGCTTTTAAGCGGCCAATCTTTTTTGAATTTTATCATAAGATTCGAGGGTTTCTAATGGTCCTAACGCGGCCAATGTTGGTTGCGTCTTGAAAATTTTTGTCGCTATCTTTTGTATGTCTTGACTGTTAATTTTTTCAATCTTTTCTAATAAAGAAGATAAATTAAAGTCTTCATCAAAGCTCATTACGTGTTTGGCCTGCCTATTCGCACGTGACAACATAGATTCACGCCCCATAAGAATACCAGAACGTAGTTGAGATTTAGCACGTTGCAATTCATCTGAACTTATATTTTCTTGGCATATTCTTTGTACTTCATCACAAATAACGGGAATAAGTTTTGTCAATTTATCAGGCCCTGTCCCTGCATAAATTTCAAACTGACCATCATCAGAATATCCCGTATGCGATGAATAGACTGAATAAACCAGACCGTGTTTCTCACGCACCTCTTGAAATAAACGTGATGACATGCCACCACCCAAAACCGTTGATAACAACGCAGCAGCGTAATAATCAGGATCTTTTTTCTTAACACCCTGAAACCCTAAAACAATATGTGATTGCTCTAATTCTTTATGAGCGCGGTGCTCACCACCTTTATAATCCGCTTTTTGATAAGTGGATTTATTGGAAGCAGGAAGATCGACAAATAACTTTTCTGCTAAAGCCACTAAATCAACATGATCAACGTTTCCAGCAGCAGATAAAATTAAATTTTCAGGATTATAAAAATTTTTGACATAACCAAACAAGCTATCTTTAGACATATTTTGAACAATATCTGCCGTTCCTAATATAGGCGTACCAAGCGATTGCGCCGGATAAGCTGTTTCTTGGTAAATATCAAAAACTAAATCATCAGGCGTATCATTGACCATACCAATTTCTTGAATAATGACACCGCGCTCTTTTTCCAAATCTACATCCGGAAACGTTGGACGCTGTATCATGTCGCTTAAAACATCAAGCGCAAGCGATAAGTCATCTTTTAAAAGATGAACATAATAGGCCGTATTTTCACGTGATGTATAGGCATTCATCTGGCCACCTACATTTTCAATCTGTTCAACAATATCTTTCGCTGTTCGTGTCGGTGTACCATTAAACATCATATGCTCAACCATATGAGCAATACCATTTTGCTTCATATTTTCATGGCGTGTTCCAACATCACACCAAATACCAACAGCAACGGATTCTACTGTTGATACTGTATCCGTTACAATCCGCAGACCATTCTCTAATTTTGTTGATTGAAGAGTCATTTGTTACCTTTTAAATATTACTTTTAATAAACTCTTGTACTTTAGAAAGATCATTTTCGAGAACAGTCACATACTCTTTACGATCATAAAGATCAGCAAGATGAGGGGGAAGTTCAGGACGAATACCTATAGCCTGCTCAACGGCATCAGGAAACTTGGATGGGTGCGCACAAGCAAGAGATACCAGCGGTACAGAAGGGTCTTCACGCACCTGCATACCGGCAAATAAGCCCACAGCCGTATGTGGATCAAGAATATAGCCTGTTTCCTGATAACAGGCCTTCATTAGCATTTGTGTCTGCTTGTCATCACAACGATGGGCATCAAACTCTTTACGCATTTTATCCATATATTGCGAACCTATATTAAAGGCTCCTTTTTTCTTAAAGGAATCCATTAAAGTATTAATACTCTTCGTATCACGATCTAAAAGATCACAAAGATACCGCTCAAAATTACTAGATATTTGAATATCCATACTCGGTGAGAGAGAGGATTCAACAATACCTGTTTTCATGGTGCCTGTTTCAAAAAAACGCGTTAAAATATCA
The DNA here is from genome assembly GCA_021775995.1 of Alphaproteobacteria bacterium. Lineage (GTDB taxonomy): Bacteria > Pseudomonadota > Alphaproteobacteria > Micavibrionales > Micavibrionaceae. The sequence goes on along the minus strand of JAJFGS010000003.1, from coordinate 3,191 downwards.
TTTTTATTAGAACCAATAATTAAACGTTTAATGGGTAGCCCCATTTGACGTGCTGCATAAGCCGCATAAATATTTCCAAAATTTCCCGTAGGTACGGCAAAAGACACTTTACGCGATGGTCCACCAAGTGCCAAAGAGGCAGAAACATAATAAACAATTTGTGCCATAATGCGGGCCCAATTTATTGAATTGACGGCAGACATTCGAATGTCATTTCTAAATTTCTTATCATTAAACATAGCCTTAACCATATTTTGACAATCATCAAATGTCCCTTTTAACGCAATATTATGGACGTTAGGGGCTTCTATTGTTGTCATTTGACGACGCTGAACTTCTGATGTTCTGCCTTCAGGATGCAGAATAAAAATATCTATATTCTTACACCCCTTACAGGCCTCTATAGCAGCACTACCCGTATCACCTGAGGTCGCCCCAACAATTGTTACGTGTTCGCCACGTTCTTCTAAAACATGATCAAATAATTGCCCTAAAAGTTGTAATGCATAATCTTTAAAAGCTAATGTTGGTCCATGAAATAATTCCATGACCCAAACATTTGGACTAATTTGAACCAATGGGGCCATAGCTGAATGAGAAAAATTACGGCCATACACTTCATTTAAAAGTTTTTCCAATACAGGGGAAGAAATATCATTTTCAACAAATGGTGAAATAACATATTTTGCAACTTCTGCATAAGGAAGACCCGCAAGTTCACGCATTTTTTCTAAATCAAATTTTGGCCAAACATCTGGAATAAAAAGCCCGCCATCTGCGGCCAAACCCTGTAATAACACTTCTGTAAAATTTTGAGGAGGTACACCACCACGAGTCGAAATATAATTTGTCATGTCTTTTTAAACCATAATACTGAGTTCTTGTCACCGTTTTTACGTTAAAGATGGACAAAATAAAACCCTGTCGTGCTTCGCAGCATGGCAGGGCTGTAACTATAACCTAATTTGGTTATATTATTTTTTCTTACCACCTTTTTTATCACCTGGCGTAGCCGCAGGTTTTTGACCTGGTTTATTAGCAGCAGCTTGAGGTGCTTGTGGTTTTTGTTGTGGTTTAGAACTTTGCATGGAAAATTTCCTTTCCAAAATGTAATCTTAAGAGATTACGCTCGTATCAAGATATTTGATACAAAATACAATCTACTCCTATTTTTAAAAATAAGTATGATTTTTAGGGGGTTTTGATAAAAAGCAATAAAATTTTAAATATTATTATAATTAAGCCGCATTCAGATAACGATCTTCAAAATGATTTAAAAGAGGTTTTGAAGATAAACCCATACCCGTTACACCTTCCATAAGCTTATTTGTGTGCTGTAAGCGACCTTTTGAATGAATATTTTCACCAAGCCAATTCCTAATAGATAGAAATTGTCCTTTAGATACCAATTCAGGCATATTTTGAATATCACGCTTCATACGATCATTAATTTGTGCTGCCATCATATGCCCCAATGTATAAGCAGGATAGTACCCTATTTTACCAACAAACCAATGCACATCCTGCAAGCAACCTTTCGCATAGGTTTCAGGCTCTTCCCCCGAAAACTCTTTTGTCATGGCATTCCACGCATCTGGCAGATCAGAGACCGATAAACGCCCCGCAATCATATCTCGCTCTAACTTCATTCGCATATTGATGTGGTAAAAATAACTTACCTCATCAGCGTTTTTACGATCAGAGCTCATTTTGACCTGTGTTTTTAGGGCATATAAGTTTTCAGCACTCATAAAGTCTTTACCAAATTTTTGAAATAACCCCTCTACACGAGGAGATAAATATTCAAAAAATTCTGGCATACGCCCAATAACCATCTCAATAAGCAAAGCTTGCGATTCCTGTACTGCTGCCCCTAAATCTTGTCCAACAGGTTGATAACGCCACTCTCTACGCGGCAAACCCTGAATATAAAGTCCATGACCGCCTTCATGAAGGGTGCTTTTCATAGATTCTAGAAAATTTTCTGTATCTGATGTTTTTATAACCAAGCGTGTATCATCAGGCGTCCCGCCTTCTACTGGATTGTGCCCTGTTTCATAAAGACCACCACGTTCAAAATCAAAACCAAAACCTTGCAACAAAGATTTATTCAACCATAATTGAAGTTCTGATGAAAATTGACCTTCAAATGGAATAGTCTTTTTTCTTAATTTTTGTTTTTTTAAAATGCGCGGCAATAAAGTATCAAGTCCTGTTTTGAATTCAGCAAATAAGCGATCAATATCTTCTAAATTAGTATATGGAATATATTCACGCATTAAAGCTTGATAAGCAGGATCAATACTATGTGTATCTCCTGTCGAACATTTTACATCAGCAATTTTTCGCTGTAAGTCTATCATTTGCTGTAGAAAGACCTTTGCTGACTTCCAATCATTATTTTTCATGACATCACGATGATGGCGACGACCCTCGTAACTCAATCTAGCACTTTGCTCAACAAGTTCAGGGGCAATACAGCAATTATTGCGATACATTGCCTCCATTTCAGCAAGATTAGCACTGTCCCAATCATCCCATTGCTTTTTGTTTTTTCGCTTATGAGCAGAAGCTTTCTCAATATAACTTGCCAATTTTTTATTGGCTAAGTCCTCATGCATACGACGAGACAAAAAGGCAATCTGCCCAAGGCGACTTTTATAGGCTCCTTCAGGCATAGCTGTTAAGAAATCACGACCTAATGCTTCAATAATACCGTTCATGCGACCAATGTCACGAAACCGCATTTTTAACTCCATATAATTTGGACAAGGATGATTTTGCGATTGTTTAGAAATATCTGATTGATCTACATATGTATGTGGAGCAGGAAGCTTAAGAGGCTTCTTTTTTACAGAAAGTGATTTTATCCAGTTTGACTGTGACAATGAAGAAAACCATTGTTTTATAGTAGTCATAAAGCGGTAACGTAAAAGCATCTGAACCTTGCTGTTATAATGATCTATTCATCTGAACATAAAAAATCACCCGCTACAAGAACGGGTGATCATTAAATTTTAAATAAAGCTAGAAAAGACTATCTTCTCTTTTTAGCAGCTGCTTTACGCTTCTTAGCTGCAGGTCTTTTCTTAGCGGCTGCTTTTCTCTTCGGAGCTGCTTTACGCTTCTTAGCCGCAGGTCTTTTCTTAGCGGCTGCTTTTCTCTTCGGAGCTGCTTTACGCTTCTTAGCT
>JAJFGS010000015.1 GCA_021775995.1 Alphaproteobacteria bacterium | reverse complement strand
TCACTATTACATGGTAGATTGAAACTATAATGGATATATGCTATATATTCCCTCATGAAAGAGAATTTTGAAGGCAGTAATTATACCTCGGGTGACGTGGCGAAAAGTCTATTTGAAAAACAATGGAGATGGTCAACTATGACCAATCAAGATAAAGAGATTAAAAAAGTGACAAAAAACTTGCTTGGAGCATCTTCTATGGGCGGTTCTGGTTATGGGTATCCTGGAGTTTCTAGGGCTGTAATAGCAGAAGATCTAACTGAAGACGCAGATTAATTCTAGATACCTTGTTCATGAAAAATAATAATATTATAAAAATAAAAAAACAAACACCAATTCTCAATAATAAAAACATATTGTTATATGAAGGTGGTAATAAGCGCGTAAATGTACAGCTAAAAATAAAAATGCAAAAATTTCTTAATGAAACTATTAAATCATTTAGAAAAGCATAAATAATTTTTTAAGTTTATGCCGAATATGTACTTTTTCTGTCATGTTTAATTTTTTAAATCACTAAAAAAATCGATTATAGGTAAATTTAAGGATTTAGAGACAACATATAATTTTGAAGCAGTAATACGATTCTGCCCTTTTTCATATTTTTGAATTTGTTGAAAAGTAACTCCCATTACTTTTGAAAGTTGTTTTTGAGTTAACCCCTCTCTTATTCTAATGTTTTTTAGTTGCGCTCCTATTTTTTTATCAACTTCAGAAATTAGATGCTTCATAATGATAACCCCAACAAAATTAGAGACTATAACATTATAGATATTTATAAAAGTTAATTATAATTACATTAATGACTTTTAGTATCTAAATCGGCTAAAGAATTTTGATGTCTTAAGGCCATATAATAGGTTGAAAAACACAAATTGAATGCTGAATTCACTATTATCAGCATATCTTCATTACCTGTTATTTTGGCTTCTTTTCTAAGGAAATCAAGGGCATCTACAATTTCAGAAATGTGAGAAAAATCATATTTTTCTTCAAAATTTATTTTTTCAGGTTCATGCAACTTGTTTAGATTCATTACCTTCCTCTTTCTTTCTCCAAGAGTATCTTAACATACGATCGTGTATACCTGTTTTTTTTCTAACATTAGTCAATTGTTCGTCCTCTATAGGAATTGCAACAGCGCGAATATTCTGATTATCAATTTTTTGTATATCTCCAAGGTACTCCATCTCTATTCCTGGGCGTTCAAAAACACTTCTATAGATATATGTTGGCATCATACCGATAATTTTATCTATCTTTTGATCCAAACCAAATTCTAAATATGCAATAGCCATTTCATGAATAATTTCTGTTCTTAATTGAGATGGTAAATCTTTTTTTATACAATATCTTGTTCCTTCCCAAATTTTTGAATTTTTTAATATGCTTTTATCTTCAACAAGTGACGGAAACAAATCGTGTAACATTCCACTCACTATTGTTGGTGTTAACCTGTTCACACCTAAAGCTGTTCCTTCATCATCATGATAAACCAAGTAAACTGCCGCTGGTGTGTCGTATTGATCAAACTCAAGACCATCATATGAGTTAACGTCATAAGACTGCCGTTCAATAAAGCTTTCATGACGTAACTGAAAGGCTGAATGTAGAACGCCTCCAAATTGTTCCAAGTTGTTATACATTATGCAAGAAATCATGGTACCTCCTATATTTTCTATATAAGAGTTACTTAAGCATGCATTTTATTTAAGTTAACCTACGTAACTACGTAGGCTTAGGGATGAATAAAACCATGAGTTAACGCTTTAACTACAGCAAGAACACGACTGTTAACATCTAGTTTTTTAAAAATCTGTCTAAAATGAAAATCAACGGTATTTTCACTTATGTTTATAATATCGGCGATAACACTGTTTGATTTTCCTAAACTTGCCCAAGTTAGTACTTCTTTTTCTTTCGGTGTTAAGAAAATATTTTGGGGTTTGTTTTTGTCGATCTTTAATAACTGTAAATATCGCATGTAAAAATGATTACTGTAAGCGGTAATAAGGTCTATACGACCATCAAACGCATCTGTTTTTTCAGAAGTTGCTAGGCTTATTCCGGCGGTTTGATTTCTATTCCCTCGCAAATATGTAGAAATTCCGTTTTTGAGTCCTGCCTCTTCACCATAATTGAGGCAATTTATTTGTTTCTTTGTAAGATCAACAACTTTGGGTATTTCTTCCCACGTGTAAGCTGATATTTGGGATGCCCCATAAGTCACAACTGGATCAATCTGATCATAACCTTTTTCAAAATAATGATTCATCCAATCTGATGGAAAATTGTGAATGACTCCTATACCAGCATCTTTTCCTATATCAGGATGTTCTGTCATTAATGCAAAAAGAGCTCTGTCATACCCATGATTATTGACTGCTTTTAAATATACTGAAAAAAGCTCTTCTATGGTTTTGACAGCAGCGGCTTGATTTAAATAATCCTCGAAACTTTTAATCATAATTCGTCTTTAGGTTTCATATTCTATTTTAAAAACAAAGAAACAAAGAAACAAAGACTTTAAGGTTAAACGTACAACCATAAGTAGAAGAACGCAATTTTTTTTAAAAATACATAAAACTATGCCGCCGCGACCTGCATCTTCATAAACTCTTTTATTGCTGGCTTTACTTCATCAGGCAAAAATTCTGTAAAAATGGCATTTTCTATATTTTGACCGTTCAATATTTCTATAGGATCGCGTCCTTCTACAGAACCAAGATTTGGTTTATGTACAAAATACCCTAATAACTCTTGAAGCCTTGTAGAGTATTTCTTAGCTTCAGAAACGGATACTGCAAGATATTGATTTTCAGCTTGACGAAGCCAACCGCAACAATAACTTAATACAACTCCTGTACGTGATTTCTGCGTTCTATTTGCTCCACCGCCATGTATTAAAGAACCTAAATAAAGTAAAACAGATCCAGCTTTCATTACACCCTGCGTAATCTCTTCTGGTTCAGGCAGGCGATCTTGTTCCCATTTATGACTCCCAGGAACCAGATGAGTAGCACCATTATCAAATGTAAAATCATCAATAGCCCACATACAATTTATCATCGCTTCAAAGTTTTGTTTTTCAAACGGAAACATAGCATCATCACGATGAATGATTTGTTGAGGTTCTCCAGATCCAATACTAATAGCTTGTGTTAAATTCAGTTGATATTGGTCGCAACCAGGCAACAGGAATTCATCCATTAATTTTAAAATTTTTGGATGAACAACCATTTCACGAATAGTTTTAGATTTTTGTATTAAGCCGCTTAATCTTTTAGTCTGGTGCCCATAAAAATCTCCTTTACAAGATGGGGTACGGTCTAATAGATATGTTAATTCAGTTTTTAAAATATCTAAGTTCTCTGAATCCATAGCAGCTTCAATTACAACACAGCCATCATTTTTAATTACTTCAATTAACTCTGAAGTAGGTGTGTTTGCTTTAAATTTACGAACTACAGTCATAACATCTTCCCTTTATATATTTTTAATTTACTTATTTTTATACCTACATTACCGCACTCAATAACCTACGTAGGTACGTAGGTTATTTGATCGATCAAATGAATTACTTTTCTTCAACTAAATGGAGAAAAAATGACAAATATAATTAGAGATAAACTAAGTACGAAAGAGATTAAGGAGTTATCGCAAAAGTCTGTATGGAATTGGTTTAAAGACGTGGTTCTTGATTGGACAATTATTATTATAGCATTTTTATTTTTTTATACGTGGGGTAATATCCTCTCTTTTTTGTTGCTCATGCTGGTTACTGGTAATAGGCAACACGCGCTAACGGTATTAGGACACGAAGCATCACATTACACATTATCAAGCAATAAAAAATTTAATGATTTTATTTCTGATTTAACGGCTTTCTGGCCATTAGGAATTACAACAAGCGGATACAGAAATGTACATATAAAACACCATAGTTATACTAACACAGAGAAGGATCCTGAGCTTGCTCACAGAGCATCGCGTTCTCCACAATGGGATTTACCTATTTCTTTACCACGTATTTTTAAATATTGTCTTGAAGACTTGTTAGGCTTTTCATATAAAGATTATATAATTATAGTTACCTTCTCAAAGCCAAACAAAAAAAGAGAATATATACCTTTAACTTTATTCCACATGGTCTTTAACGGATTGTTTGTTTTACTAGGTCTTTGGTGGATTCCGATGGTCTGGTATGCTTGTTTGATTACTAGTTTTTTAATGTTTTTCAGAATGAGAACATTTCTAGAGCATTTAGGTTCTGATGGAACACATCGACTCTATTTAAACTGGATTGAAAGACAAATAATTGCACCACATAATATTTGGTATCATTGGGAACATCATTCTTATCCAACAGTGCCCTATTATAAGCTTCCAAAAGTGAGGGAGAAGTTAAATAAAAAACTTATAATAAGTTTAAGGGATTTATTACAAATTTATAAAAACTCAAAACCTATAATTTCTGGGGAAGTAATGATTAAAAAAAACTAATGAAGTGTTTTTAACCCTTCTTTTTCTTGGAGTGCCTTTACTGCTTCTCCAACTTTTGTCCAATATTCAAATAACCTGTCATCTTTTACTTCTTTAAAATGTTCAATTCTCTTTTGAACTTCCTCAAGTCCATTTTTTTTAGCTGCCCAACCTTCTGCAATCACCCAAATAGTATCTTCAGTTTCCCACATGTGATTTTATTCCTCAATATATAATCAGACAATATTTTTATAATTAACTACAAGCAGAGGTACAATTTTTTAAAATAATGCATGTTCAATCATAAGTTATACTTATCAAATTTCCTTATAACCCGAAAGATCTGTTTTCGTACCGTATGTTATCACATTGCACTATGGTAAATAGCGTTTGCCTTTGCAGAATTTCATAGCGAATGCGGGAAAAGGCAAACTAAATGGTGGTGCGCGCAGTCTATCGCTAACTTTTCTCTAAATATAGTCTAAAAATCAATATTCTTGAAGTTTAGGAGACAAATAACAGACCTTTTAATGAACAGACTATAAAACATTGAAACACAACGGTGCTTTTTCTTCTAAGAAAGTAAATAATATTAAAGTGTAGAATAAAAGTAACTTAAACGCTATCAAATCTCATATCTTCTGACCTAATAGCATTAACAGAGATAACAGAATCTAAACTAAAATCTTCAAATTCAACATCGTATGATAAAAGTTCTATACTTTCGCAAGGCTGAAATTTTAACTTAAAATCATCCAAGGATTCTGTTTCAGACCCGCCAAGGTTAAAACGTTTAATTCCTTTTGCTGCGAGCATTTTACAGGCAGTAACCTTTTGAAAGTCTGATACTCCATCAATAGAACGTTTGCTTAAAGAAGCTAGACTGTTTGCAGTGTTACCAGTGTAATCCCAAATAGAAAAACCAAGAGATTCTTTACCGTTTGATAACACAAAGCCATCAAATAATGAGGGAAAAGCAACTACATGCTTTACTAGAGTACCGTAGAATTCAGTCATGTTATGGTCCGTTTCATTACCGGCAAATATCATACCCGACTCCCATAACAATACTGCTGCTCTCATACCTTTTACTGCATCCGGATGTAATAAAGGTAAGATATCTAAATTTGAGGAAACTCCATTAAATTTCTGGCGAACATTTTTTAATTTATTACCTGATAAGGTGGCTACTTTTACAGTATCAAGAATATGTGCAGGGTATTTCCAATCTAATATATCCTCTTCTTTTAGCTCAATATTCTTAATAATCGTTAACGTGTTCGCTGCAATGGCTTGCTTTAATTGTTTATAGTTGCTCTTTGTATATCTAGCTAATTGCACTTTGAGACCAGACTGGGCTAGGCGGTTTAATACACGCACTGTCAGGCTAAAATCACCTTCAATCTCTGGGAATACCAATAAGCAACTATCATTATGTGGATGCTTACTTATACATAGAGTCGTATTACCATTTTGAAAGACTTTTAAACCTTTGCGACCTGTAAGTAAGTAATAAGGTAATGATTTACAAAAAGAATCAATTTGAGTGTCTTCGTGCCCCTTAAATATCGTTTTTAGCGTATCTACGCTTTTTCCTTCTAGCATGCATTCCCCCGTATGCAATTTATTTACATAAAGAGGTATAACCTTTAAAAGTTAATTTTATCTTAAATGATAAAATTAATATAAATCAGAGGGATTATTTATCAATGCAGGGGATGTTTTATCAATTACTGGATACAATTTTAGGCAATTGTGGGCTTTTAGCATTCAACCATAATTTTTCAAAATAAGCTTTTTCTGCCTCATAGACTTTCTGGTTTCTTATAAATATAATTGTGCTACTTTCCCAGCACTGAATTGCTAGGCAGCCATTGAAAACATAACAAGTCCGAAACGAATTGAAGATTGGTTCTGGTAACCATCTGTAGCAATGAGGAGGCACTAGAAAGTGATAATCCCCTTCTTTCGATAGCAATCTTTCGGTGATATTTTTATCTTTGAGCTTCCCTATGTATTCAAGTAAAGCATCCCCATGTTTTGCTAAACCACGAGTTTCATCTACATGTGTTACGAGAATTTCTCCAGCGCCCGTGTTATCGAAGGAATTCAAGATTTTATTCCATAATATTTGCGTGGAGTCTTTACCAGTAATCAACTCAGAGATATCTTCCTTGACCGCAACGCCTAGTTTTCCTGTAAATTCTATATCGGCTTTTACAAAAGCATGTTCTAATGCCTGAACTGTCTCCGCGGTTGGATTTCCTGTGCCTTTTTCAAAGCGACTGATTGCGTTTAAATCAACTCCAGACTTTTCCGCTAATTTGGATTTATTCCATCCAAGGAGGGCTCTTGCCGCATTTGATTGTTGGTAGGTAATCATAAGTCTAAAATTAGACTAAAATATTACATAAGTAAATACTCTAAATGGTTAAAATTATTTTAAATGATATTTTATGTGGATTGAATTATGTTTTATGTGTACCATAGTATGATAAAAAGGAAAGCAGGGGAAAATATGAAAAATATAAAAACAAAAGATATGTTATCTATGCACCATATTGATAGAGGTATAAATATCTCTATGGAAATGAAACTAATGTTTACTAACCTTAAGCATGCCCCTCAGGAATTTAATAGTGAAATGGCTGAGCGTATGGAAAGACTTTGTCAGATAATAAATAACTGTTTTTATGACTGCTATAATAATTGTGGGGCCAAGAACATGTCCTATGATGAAATTATTCAAACTTTAAACAAGCTAGAGTTTAAAACTAAGAATAAAAATCAAAAAGCTAATTAAATAGAAATATTATTTTATTAAGTAAAAACTGATACATTTCCTATGAGGCAGGTTGTTATTTCCTTGCGTTGAATAAGCGATAAGCTTCGAACATGGGCTGAAAAACAAAATTTGCTGTAGAATTGAATAAGGCTTATTTAAAGACCTTCAAGTGAAACATAGCTTCTTTTTACCTGCCTCACTTTTTTAAAGGAGGATAAGCTATTAAAAATCATTTATGATGTCTTGAAAAACGACTTGGTGTTTGAGGACTTTGCTAACTATCAATATAAAACAGAAAGTGATTTTTATAATAATTTCAATCTTATAGCCTTAACACACCTATAAAACTAAAATCCTTTTTAGTGAATATCTGTCACTATTACATGGTAGATTGAAACTATAATGGATATATGCTATATATTCCCTCATGAAAGAGAATTTTGAAGGCAGTAATTATACCTCGGGTGACGTGGCGAAAAGTCTATTTGAAAAACAATGGAGATGGTCAACTA
>JAJFGS010000014.1 GCA_021775995.1 Alphaproteobacteria bacterium | reverse complement strand
TGTCGCCGTTACAACGCCAGGAACGTATAATGGTACATTTGGAACATTAGTATTAAACACAGATGGTACTTATACTTACACTCGTAATGGTCAACAAGGTGGTGTCGATACGTTCGACTACACAATGCGTGATCATGATGGCGATACGTCATCTGCCATACTAACAATTGATGTTGCAGACGATCTTTCACCAATTGATATTAGTGGTGCTGGTGAAACAGATGATACCAATCTGGCTTTCGGCCCTGATGTTGAAAACGGTGCGATCAATGTTGACTACCAAGGCGATGGCCCAGGAACAACAACAGGAAGCGGCAGCTTTACATCTGACGGACAACAGACGAATGGAACATTAAGTCATAATGGTGTAGCTGTAGATGTATCCTTTGATGCAAATACAAACACATACACGGGGACTGCAGGAACAACAACTGTATTCACAATGGTTATTCATGATGATGCAACATATACATTCACACAGCTTGAACAGTTAGATCATAGCAATGTAAATGACGACAATGAAGCTCTTTTCCTTAACTTCGGTGTCACGGCAACAGACTCAGATGGTGATACAGGAGACGGTACTGTTCGTATTACAGTTCGCGATGACGCACCAGAGGCTCACGATGACAAAGCCTTTGTTAATAGCACGACAACATCTGAGGAACATCAATTAGACCCAACACACGATGATGTTTGTGATGTTGAAACAACTCTAACACGTGATGGTATTACCGTTAGCTCTAATAACGGTCGGGACCTAACATGGGTTAGTAATTCTGACGGTTCAGGTCTTGGTATTGCTGGTAACGGCTCATCAAAAGTTTATGGTTCGAATGAACAACTAGAAGTCAGTTTTGCCTCTTCTGTCACAGCCGCAATAATTACGTTAGCAGATATGGGTTCCAATAACATTGGCGACAGCTTTGCTTATAAAGTCTATCTGGCTGATGGCTCTACAATTAATGAAACCATTACAATCGATGGCAGTATGGTTGTTGTTGGTATGATCGAATTTGAAGTTGACGGTTATGCCTCTAATATCACAGCTGTTGACCTTATTGGTGGTCCCTCTTTTGTTTTGAATAACGTAAGAACAGAAACTGTTGATACATCTTCTACCAATGCTGAAGGTAATGTCCTAGCCAATGATGACTTAAGTCAAGATGATGATACAACTGTTACATCTGTAAATTTTGAAGGCACAGACTATGTCGTTCCTGCCAATGGTCAAACAGTTGTTCAAGGAAACAACGGAACATTGACTATTCACTCTAACGGTCAATATTCTTATACAGCCACCAATGGAGGAACAACAACCTCAACACAAACATTAAGTGCTGTCAGTTCAGACGTTGCTGGCACACAAAGCAGTTTCACTCGTGATGGAATTACCGTCAGCTCTAATAATGGACAAGACCTTTCATGGTTCTCTGATCCATCCTTAGGATCAGGTATCGGTATTACAGGCGGTTCAAAGAAAGTATATGGTTCCAGCGAATCTTTAGAAGTAGATTTTGCCGCTGGTGTTGATCAAGCAACTTTCTCTATCGGTGATATGGGATCAAACAATGTAGGTAACACATTTAAATATACTGTTCGCCTTGCTGATGGCTCATCTATAAACGAAACAGTCACAATTGATGCTAACAAAGTTACGAATGGTGTATTTGACTTTGAAGTTAGCGGATACAACTCAGACATTGTCGGTGTTGATCTTGTGGGCGGTCCTTCCTATGTCTTAAATAATGTACACGCAGGAACAACAACCGTCGTAGACGGAGGTGATACCTTTATCTACACCATTACCGATGCGGATGGCGATACATCAACGGCAAGCTTAGATATTTGTGTAGATGGTCATGATTCCTCGTTAGCCCTTACAGACGTTGGGGCTGTCGGAATTTTCTTGAATGCGGATATGCCAGATGACTTAGTTGTTTCTGATTTAGAGGTTGCAAAAGATGAGGTGTTATTTAATGCAATTGGAGAATCTACAGAAACTCTTCTTGCTCTTGATGCTGCAGGCGAAGATGTTCTGGATATTTCACAAATGCTTGAAACAAATGATGATGTAACAGAGGCTATTCAAGATTTCGTACATAATCAAGAACAAGGCGCTCCTGAAACGCATATTAATGATAATGATTCTACTACAGACACGTCAGAAGTTTCAATTCCTTCTGTAAACGAGTTGGATCAGTTGCCTCAAGCCTTGAATGACCAAATTATAGTTTAGCAACACACCTCAATAGCGAACGAGTTTAATCATCACCATTAGCGTGAGCAACAAGCTTGAATAGAAAACTTAATTATTTATTTTTGTTTTTCTTTTCTCTTTTCAACGCCTTTTTTTCAGCAGGTGTACGAGTTGGTTGTTTTTTTACGTTCTTTTTTGCATCTTGTGATTTAGCCATGTGACTGATCTCCTCATAAAATATTTAAATACAATAAGTATTGGTCATACTCTATCTGAAGAAGGCATAGACTGACAACCACACAATTCTGATACTGAATTTACAGAAAAATACCTTCTAAACATTACCCCCCTCAAACTTCTTAATTGACCGCATAACTTCAATCTCGTAGCGTATGAATTAGTTTTTAACTGATCTGGCATCGTAAACCCATTACTCATGGTATTCTAGACACTGCCGTATCTATATTTCAAAAAGAAAAACCGACTTTAAAATGGAATTTATACATCTTCTTATTCTCGCTATCGTTCAAGGCGTTACAGAATTTCTCCCTATAAGCTCTTCTGGTCACTTGATTATATTGCCCCAAATTATGCATTGGATGGACCAAGGCTTAGAAATTGATATCGCTATGCATATCGGCACCCTTTTGGCTGTCATGGTTTATTTTCACAAAGATGTTATTGGACTTCTTGGCGGTTGTCGTGATATTGCGCTGAACAAACCTTCGGAAAACAAACATTTATGTCTTAATTTAATTCTTGCTACATTGCCGGTCATCATTTTTGGGTTTATTCTCAAAACACTCATTGAAAATGATTTCAGGAATACGGCCTTGATTGCTTCAACTTCTATTATTTTTGGTCTCATTCTTTATCTGGCCGATCGTAAGGCGACTAAAAACTCTCAAGAGATGGGCTTTATGCCACACTTGCACGCCCTATATATAGGGGTGGCACAGGCTTTTGCGCTTGTCCCTGGCGTTAGCCGTTCTGGAGTGACCATGACGGCAGCATTATTTTTAGGATATTCTCGAACGGACTCGGCGCGATTTTCTTTGTTATTATCTATCCCAACAACATTTGCGGCTGGCGTTTTAATTGTCAAAAACTTGATAGAATCAAACGATACCGTGATGATTTATGATGCTCTTATATCTGGTGGCATGGCCTTTATATTTGGCTATCTGGCAATTTGGGGTATGATGTCGTGGCTTAAAAAATTCTCTTTCATGCCATTCGTTCTTTATCGTGTTGCCTTAGGGTTAACCCTTTTCTTATTTTTTGTATAAAGAAATCCAGTACGCACAAACTGTTTTTACAACCCGTCTTGTACCGTAAATTTAGCTATAGGTTTTCTTCATAGGAATAAGAGCTGGCTGCTTAACTACAACTGGTAATATATGATTATCATTAGAAGTATCTGAATGAAAATCTAGTGATAAACCATTACCTTCTCTAGAAATAACAATAATACCCCCACCAGCTTCAAAATCTTTTTCTAAAAGTTCGGTTGCAACTGGATCTGTAACATATTGTTTGAACACTCTCTTTAAAGGGCGTGCGCCCATATCTGCATCAAAACCATGCTCAACAAGAAAACCACGTGCTTCTGAAGTTACACTAAGTATCGCATTTCTTTTCTTTAATCGTACTTCCAGTTCACCAATAACTTTATCTAATATCTGTGGCATAACTTTTTCTGTCAAAGGTTTAAAGCGTATGTCAGCATCCAATCTATTTCTAAACTCAGGTTTAAACATTTCTTCAAATTCGCCATCTTTTGTACTTCTTGTTTTACTTTCACCAAATCCAATAGAATTAATGGATTTGCCACCCTCTCCTACATTTGAAGTCATACACAATACAATATTTCTAAAATCAACCGTCTTACCAGAAGAGTCTGTTAATTCGCCATGATCCATTACTTGTAAAAAAACATTAAATACATCGGGATGAGCCTTATCTTTTTCAATAGTGCTTCTATACTCATCAAAAGTTGTTGCTCCGATGCAGGTCAATTCTCCGCGCGCAAGAGCAGGCTTCATCACATCAACAAAATTACCAGTATCCATCACCGCATGCATCTCATCAATAAACAAAATTGCATCTTTCATACCAGCTAATTCTTCAAAAATACCTTTAATACGCTCTTCAAGCATACCGCGATACATCGTACCTGCCATAAGAGCATTTAAATCCAATTGAAAAATTTTCTTCCCTGCAAGATCTGGTGGCAATATTCTATCATGAGCCATTTGAGCCAACCCTTCAACAATGGCCGTTTTACCAACACCCGCCTCACCGATCAAAAGAGGGTTATTCTTTTTCTTCTGACGAAGAATACGAATAACTTGTTCAATTTCATCCATTCTACCAACTGTTGGTGATAATTTACCTGCATGCGCAACATCGTTTAAACATTGAGTATAAAGAGATAAGTCTGTGTCATCCTCTTTACTTATTACTGGGCGATAAGAAGAATTACCCTGTTCTAATAAAAGCATTTCATCCCACAGTTTAATTCCAAAACTATCAAGATACTGTTTAATATCTACGAGTCTAATGCCATTATTTACTAAAATTTTTACAGGAGCCAGCTTATATTCTTTTATAAGCAATACGGCCAGAATAACTAAACTGTCTTTTCCCTGCAACTCATCTTGATACTGTTTAATATGCTTTACAGACTCTTTTAATACCCCATCAACAGACTTTGATAACCTTGGAGAATCTGTAGACTTGTCTCGGCGCGGATCGGATTGATCTATCTGAGCATTGATAAGATTTTGTATTTCAGGAATTTTTGTTGTCTTGTTTTTGACAAAAAATTCCACCTCATCATCTTCTAAAATAGCTGCTAATAAATTAGGAACCTCAACCCTAGCCTTATTTCTCTTTTTCGTGATTGCAACTGCACGTTTGCGAATTTGGTCTATTTTGGAGATTTTGGACATATAATTACTCTTTTAGTTTATTTTTAGAAAGCGTGATAATTATATATGGAAAACATAATGTCAAGCAATATTCATCAACTTATTAAATACAAAGCTATAAAAATGGAGTTTAGCCCTACCCCCCGCAAAAAAATAATTGCTTTTATTATCAAAAACGCAATGGCTTCATCTTTATCCAATGCAATTCATTTTGGCATTAAGTATCAAACTTGGCAGAAGGTGCAGCCTTTTTAGCAACATCTTTCCGTCTTGTATAAAGAGCCTCAAGATCAGAATCAGCGTCAGTCTCTTGTTCGTATCCTTGTGAAATACTATCTTTAATTGCTTCCCAAGCATTGAATCTCCTTTTAATTTCGGCGATAGCTCCGCGGCCTCCATTTGCCAAATGTCGAAAATAAGAGCTTATTTGCAAAGTTTTTTCTGTGAAGAGGTCGCCGATTTCTTGACCAAAATGTATTGTGCCTTCTAGTCTAATCTTCTTTGTTTCCTCATCTCGTGCATTAACAGCGTAGTTGTAATCAGACTTTGCCTTTTCTAAACTAGTTTTAGCCCCAGTTTCTACCTCGAAAGGTACCGCATCAATACGTTTTTTCTGACGGGTTTGTTGTCCTTCAAGAAGGCTTTTATTGTCATCAAGGCTCTCATTTTCTATACCCATTGCTTTTATAGCATCTAGACGGAATTCATTCGCGCTCTCCACTAGGCTAGTATAATGCTTCCCTATAAAATCTCGCATGAACGGAACATTCGGCAAGAGGTTGTCTGCACTATTTATTGAAAACCTAGATTGACGGATATTTTGCTTTCCTTCTTTAATCTTATATTCAGTCTTTGTAATCTCTGGCGCAGTATCTTGTTCGACAATCGACTTGCGTACAGCAATCTCTTTTTCAATAGCTTTAGGTTCAATCGTTTTTTCTGCACGAGTTTTGGCATCTCTAGTAATGCGGATAACCCAGCTATGGCTGCCAATCGCCTCTTTATGCTTCTTCCAGTAATCTTTTAGTACCCGAAGGGGGTTAGGAGAATAAGCGTTCGATTCAGAGCTCGATTGAAGGGATTTGATTCCATTTTCTTCATGTGTCTCATCTGGTATTTTATTATCTAACATTATTCTTTCCTCTTAGATACGCAAATCATTATACAAAATATAGGGGCAATGCTTGCCATAAAAAAAGGGGCTTTGCAACATAAAATATGAAAAATAGGGCTTTGTATTGGAGAAGAAGCCCTGTAGGCCTCAGATCCATAATTATTACGCCGCTTGGAATGTGGCTGACGCTGTGCTCACACGGTCTCGAAAGCCTCTTCTGGGCTATAATAAGCCTCGGTATGTAAAATACTTGACGTTTTCATAATTTTATAATATGGCTCTCTTTCCTGCTTAGCAAAAAATAGATACACCTCATGGAAAACACAATGCCACAAACACTAGAAATACCCTCTGAGATGAGTACTGAGATTGAAGAACCTTCAGAGAAAGAAATTTTAACCTTTAGCAAAAAGTCTGATACGAACTCTCAAACAAGCAATGGATTTCTTTCTAAAGAAGATGAGTATGAGTTGGTACGGCAATATCAAGAAGACAATAGTGAAGCCGCATTGGAAAAGCTATTAAAAAATCATGATGCTTTTTGCAAACAGCAAGGCTATTTTTTTGCTGAGAGAACAGGGATTGAGTTTGATGATCTTCATCAAGAAGCCCGCATGGGTTTAATGGAAAGCATTAAAAGATTCGATACATCCTACGGGACTAAGCTACTCACTTATGCTGGATGGTGGATACACCAGCATGTGCAATCATATATAGCAAAACACAAAACAACACAAACAAACAAGGTAAACTTGCCTCCGAGTTTGCAAAAAATTCTAACCCGCTATAACGCTCTGATGAAAGAGTACATAGATAAGAACCCTCATAAATCACCCTCTGACGCTGAAGAAGCTATAGAAGAAGAGCTTGGCGTGTCAATTAACCGTGTAAAAGAAATCCATACAACGCGCCACATGAGTGCATCCTCTTTAGATGTTCCTATCGATAAGTATAATGACAGCAATACAACACATCTTAATATGTTGGAAGCCAACACTCCTGATCTATTTAATGCTGCCGCAACGAAATCCGATGCTCGTTATATTAAACGACTGTTAGATGCTACTAAACTAACTAAGCGGGAAAGACAGGTTATTAAAACCCGTTATTTACAAGCTGGCGATGAAATAACAAACCGAGAAAACATCGGGAAGACTATGGGTGTTTCTCGTGAACGGATTCGTCAGATTGAAAAAAAAGCTTTAAAAAAACTGTTCAGAACAGCCGTAACAAGTAGTGACCCCACTATTGCCACACATGAACTTGATAATGGATGTAAGGTACGACTTTTAACTCAAGCCCTAGTATAAACTGTTGAAATCATTGATTGCGGGGGGATAGCAACCAAATTCCCTGTCTATCTTATTGATATTAAACAAATCCAAGGCTAAACGCTCTATCCTGTACCGTGCCCTGTACCGTAAAAACTTATCTACAATAAATAAAAGTTAGCACTTACACATCAAGCGACCATAGAGTATTCTTTATCCAAAATTAGAAGACTAATATGGACAAGAGATGAAAACTTCACATCGTTATGATCGCCAAAGCATCTTGCCAGAAATCGGTGAAACAGGACAAAACCGCATTTCTACTGCTTCTGTTTTATGTGTAGGCGCAGGCGGGCTTGGATGTCCTGCTTTGCTTTATCTAGCCGCAGCAGGTATAGGTCACATAGGCATTATTGATTTCGACACCGTCGATGAAACAAATTTACAACGCCAAGTGCTGTTTACGGTGGATCAAATTGGTCAAAACAAATCCGAGGCAGCGAAAGAGCGTCTAAGTGCCTTGAACCCCGATATTGAAATCCAATCTTATACAGAAGAGCTGACCGATAAAAATGCACCAGAATTTTTCAATCAATACGATATCATTATCGATGGTACCGATAATTTCGCTACAAAATTTTTAATCAACGACGTGGCCGTAAAAACTGGAAAACCTTTTATCTACGGTTCTATTTTAGGCTTCGATGGACAGCTTGCTGTATTCAACCACAATAATGGGCCTTGTTACCGATGCTTGTTTCCTGAAGCGCCCAAAGGGCACATTCAAAATTGTGCTGAAGCTGGTGTCATAGGAGCTGTAGCCGGTATGGTTGGCACAGCACAGGCGATGGAAGCCCTTAAACTTATTATTAATCACAAAAGCCTTAAACCGCTCACGGGTAAGCTTTGGACCATTGACATGCACTCCATGGAAAATAAAACTCTCTCTTTGTCTAAAAACCCAGAATGTCTTATGTGCTCAAAAAGCAAGGATAATATTATTTTACAATACTCTTCTCCTGTATGCGGTTTAGTCTCGGAAATGACTGCTGAGCAGGCACAGAAAAATAAAATGGCATTGTTGATTGATGTGCGTGAGTTAAAAGAATGGCAAAGCGGTCACATAGAAGGCGCACGCCATATTGCTCTATCCAACCTCATGCAAGGTCATACACCTGATCTACCAACAGAGTGTGAAATTATTCTTTATTGTCAAAAAGGTCCGCGTGGACAGCAAGCTGCACAGATTCTTAAAGGACACGGATATCTCAACATCAACAATATGGCAGGTGGTTACGAAGCATGGCTATGTTGCGTTTAAGAATACCTTACCACTGCCCACCAAGATATTATCTATGACAGGCATCTTTCATATCAACTTGAAACGTGATGGAAACGCCATTTATTTCCTGCACCAACCCATCACGATTTTTCCCTAGGTCAAAAAGTTTCTGCACACATGAAGGTGGTACAAGCAGGTTAAGATAGGCATCCTTTTGATCCAGAACAAGCTTTGGCTCCATGTTCTTTCCACGCCCCTGCGGATTAACTGTAACAACAAGTGCTTTATCCAGAAGGCCTGTCTTCACGTGAAGACAATGCCCAGCCAAAAGCGTTGTGAGTTCTTCTTCGGATATTTTAAAGCGTAAATGTTGCTCCTCAATCTTGACATTCATGCGCTCAAAACCTCTTTCCATTCTTCTGGTGTATTGGCATTGACCATACAAAACTCAAACTCCGATGGTAAAAATATGGGAGATATTTCCAAACTTTTCAAAAAAGATTGTACAGATTTTGTACGTTCTTTTAGACAATAATTAGCAATAAAAGCAGGTAAAGGAAATCCTGTAAAATATGAACCTTTCTCTTGCCCCATCAAAAGATGAAGTGCGTTCACATGCAAAAGTGGCATATCAATCGGCACAAAAAGAACGCCATCATAATCTTTTAATACTTTGAGAACATCATATATAGCGTAGGCTGGACCTTCATACGGCGCTTGATCGGAAATACAACGATAACCATCAAACTCACCGCTCACATAAATATCATTTAAGCCAACATGCTCCAAAACCCCAATCATATGCTCCAATAACGGCTTACCATTATAGTCGAGTTGAGCTTTATTCTGCCCCATGCGAGAAGATTGCCCTCCTGCCAAAACTACGCCCGCTATATTTTTCTTAGCCAGCACAACCACAACCCCCTTGACCACCACCACAACAGCCACCCGCACGCTCTTTAGCTGTAACTTTATCTCCCTCAAGTAACCGCTCACTAATCTGTGTAGCCTGACTTTGCAAACTATGGCCTGACAACCATTCCGACGACCCCTGTTCGTAATGTTCTTGCTTCCATACAGGAGCGCGTTTTTTCAATTCTTCAATGATATAACGACAAGCCTCGAAACTCTCTGCTCGGTGTGCAGAACTCACAGCAACAATGACACTGATACCACCAATATCTAGCTGTCCTTTATAGTGGGACATATAAATTTTTATACCTTCCCAAAGATTTTGAGTTTCCAAGCAAATTTCCTGAAAGGTTTTCTCGGCCAATCCCTCGTGCACATCATAGGTAATGCCTTGCACACTCTGCCCCTCATGATGGTTGCGTACAGCACCAACAAATACATCTACTGCACCATGCGTCGGGTCAGATACAAAATCATACGCATTTTGAATATTTAAAACTTCTGTTGAAACACTGACATAAATAGAATCATTCATAACCTATCCTCCGCATACTGGTGGTAGGATGGATAATTCGGTATCGCTGCTTAAAATATCACTATCACGTAGAATATTTCTATCATTGGCTAATACAGAGTCCAAAACCAACTTATCACCATTCAGTTTTTCCTGAAGCGTGGCCTTAATTGCCACAACCGTACTGCCAATTGGTACAGAAAAATCTAAACTCTCACCAAATTTGCGAAAGCCGCCAAAAAACTTCATATGGATTGTAATTGTACTCATGTCCCAAAACCTTGTTTTGCAATCTTATCTAAAGCGTCACCAAGAAAAGGCTCTAAAATATCCCAACATTCCTTGACCGCTTTTGGTGAACCTGGAAAAGTAATGACCAACGTTGAACCAACCATACCGGCGGTCATGCGCGACAACCACGCCGTATCGGTAAAATGTAGACTTTCAGTACGTAGAACATCGCCGAGTCCATCAAGCATCCGATCACTAATACTCTCCAACACATCAGGCGTCACATCCCGCGGACCAGGACCCGTACCACCAGAAGCAATTAAAAGATCCGGACTATACGTCTTGCAAACAGAGTGAATACTTTGTTCAATCGCTTTAGCATCATCGGGAATAACATTATGATCAACAATCTCCGCGCCCACACCTTCAAGAAACTTTTTTAAAATAGGACCAGACTCGTCCTTATATTCGCCTTTAGCTGCCCGATCGCTCATCACAAGGAATGCAACTTGTTTACCTTTCAAGCTTTGTGTATCGGGCAACTGAGTTTCTAACCAAGATGGTATGCCTTTTGGATTAGTCCAAATTCCGCTTTTTCCACCCGTCTTTACCAACAACTCAACATCACCAATCGTCAAGTTAGGATCAACACCTTTGGTCAAATCCCAAATTGTAAGTAAGGCATTATTTACTCCCGCAAGCGCCTCCATCTCCACACCAGTTTTGGCAAAAGCGGCGGCCTGACAATAAACACTAATGCTGTTATTTTGATCATCCAGCGCACAATGAATTGTGACCTGATCCAAAGGCAAGGTATGGCACATCGGAATCATATCAGGTGTTTTCTTTGCGCCCATAATACCCGCAGCCTCTGCCAGAGCTAAAACATCGCCCTTAGGCAACGTACCATTTTTAATACGCTCAAATGCTTCTGCGCCCATACTAATTTTACCAACCGCCACGGCGCGCCTACGTGTTGGTCGCTTCCGCCCGACATCAATCATCTTAAAATGTGATTCTTTGGCTGTTGGAAACTCAACCATATTATCTGGTTTTGTCATGCTCTTATCCTCCTCAATTATCCACCTATGGATGCTAAATGTTCACGCACGCCGCTATTGCCTTTATGCAAAAAATGGGCAGAACGTTTGAAACTCATAAGACTCGTAATCTTTTCCTGCAGCTCTTCAATTTGGTCATCACTCTGCAAATATTCACGCAAAGAATACCCACCTTCACCAAACAAACACAAATGCAACGCTCCTTTCGCCGAAACACGCAAGCGATTACAGCTCTTACAAAAATCTTTTGAATATGGAGCAATCAGACCAATCGTGCCTGAACTGTCCGGATGCTCAAACTCTTGCGCAGGACCTGCGCCTTCAATGCGAGGACGGACACGCCAGCCACGCTCTAGTAACTTTTCTGTTACAGCCGTACCAGGTAAATGATGTTCCTCAAAATATTTTTGATTATTACCAGTACGCATCAATTCGATAAACCGCAAAGACACGGGTTTATTCTCGACAAAATCAATAAATTCATCCAACTCTGTATCATTCAAGCCTTTGAGCAAAACTGTATTAAGCTTAACGCTCTCAAACCCAGCTTCAAAGCTGGCTTGCACACCGTCCAGCACTTCATGCAAACGATCATGCCCCGTAATATGCTTGAACTGACCAGGACGTAAGGAATCCACACTAATATTAATCGCTCGTAAACCCGCATCATAATATTCCTGCGCCCGATCCGGTAGCTTATAGCCATTCGTCGTAAAAACTAACCGACGCACCCCTGGCACTTCATTTACAGCCGCTGCAATATCTATAAAATCCTTACGCACGGTTGGCTCACCACCAGTCAGACGAATCTTCCATGTACCGAGCGCCGCAAAAGCCTTAACCAATCGTACAATTTCCGCTTGCGTCATAAATGGCTGACAACCTGTCTTCTTATATCCGTCTGGCAAACAATAGGAACAACTGAAATTACAGACATCTGTCACAGACAGCCTGAGGTAAGGGAATGTGCGGCCAAAGTCGTCCGCTATCGCAGTTTTTTCATTGTTCACCATCTACTCCTTCGCAAACACGGCAGGCCGCAGCGTTTCCACCGACGACCCCGGTCCAATTTCCTTATCTTTTCTAAAAACTTAGGATAAAGGGACTCGGAGATATTTAGCCTTCTCTTTAAAGGCTTTAACCTATAGTCTATGGGTTGGTTACATATACGCACTTGATCCAAATCAAACGAACTATAAAAAAATGAATATTGCCCAAACCATACAAAAAACCCCTCTTTTTGACGGCATGGACATAAAAGTTATTGAAGAGTTGGCTGGGCATTGCCATAAAAAAACCTACACAAAAGGGCAGCAACTTTTTGAGGCAGGAGATAAGGCAGATTCTTTTTTCATCGTCATGACAGGATGGGTCAAAATATTCCGCATCTCTCGCACAGGGGAAGAAGCCGTTATAAACGTTTTTGGCTCTGGTGAATCCTTTGCAGAAGCCGCTGTTTTTAGAGATCAAAGAAGTTATCCTGTAAGTGCGCAAGCCACCACTGATGTCACACTGATTGAAGTTCCACGTAGTTTTTTTATACAAAAAATTGAGGAAGATAGTAGATTTGCCCTGCGCATTCTAGCCTCCATTTCCTCTCACCAACATTATTTAGTAGGACAAATAGAGCAGGTCACATCCCGAACAGCTCCACAGCGTGTAGGTGCTTTTCTCCTTCAATTCTGCCACAGTAAAGATAACAAAGATGGCACGGCAGTCATCAATTTACCTTATGATAAATCCTTAATCTCCAACCGCCTCAACATAAAACCCGAAACTTTTTCCCGCGCTCTTATAAAGTTAGAGCCTTACGGTGTAAAAACACAAGACCATGATCTTCTGATCCAGAATACAACAAAACTGGCAGAATTTTGTGATGTTAACTTGATCTAAATCAAAGACATCTTGTTTGTTTATAATTAGAATCAGTTAGAACTAGAAAGAGTAAAAGGTTCTAAATAGAGAAGGTGTGTCACCCTAAATAAGGAGACTTACTATGCGGAACGCACAATACCCAAAGACCCTTCACGACTTTAAAGATGGCAATGGTTCAATCCCTGCACATCGTCACACCCTTGGCGGTGGCTGGGTTGCAAATACCGCTCATGTTGAAAGCTCTGCTTATGTTGGCCCTCAAGCCCGTGTTTTTGGTTATGCCATTATAAAAGACGATGCAATCATAACAGAAAACGCTGAAGTTTCTGGATATGCCGTTATAAAAAACTTAGCCTGCATTAAAGGAGAGGCAATTGTTAGAGGCTCATGCACGATAATGGATCATGCTGAAATATCTGGGAACGTTTTTATTGCCAGTAATATTAAAATTGGAGGACATAGAATACTTAACAAGAACCAATCTTCATTTAACACTAAAGGATGTCTCACTTGTCCTGCCGTTCTTGAAGAAAATTATGGTGGTACAAGTAATAATCAGTGCCTTTATTGTATTGAGAAACACAATGAACACAAAAACACCATAGATGATTCACGCCGCTCGACCATCCGGTCTTGGCTGCCAAAGAATGGGGGCATAAACGAAAACATAGAGGGCGAAACAGGTGCTCCACAAAAACGCGGAAATGATAATAAATAAATTTTCTTGTTCTGGCATAGAAATCGGTCCGAACACCCGTAGAAGCGCAGCAACCTGCATCAAAATAAAACAAAAAATTGTCAGCTTACCTGCAATCAAATTTCGTCCAGTATGCCCTAATGAAACACGGCACATCATACCAAGAGTCATCGAGCCAATCGCACCTGCAGTCAAAGCATGAAGTGCTATTGAGAATGGCACAAGTTCAACAGTAGCCAAACCCATAAAAATCAATCCCACAATTACCCAGCTATACCCAACATGTAATATCCAAACCATCGGGTCATTCAATATTCTACGCGTATGATAACGCCGCAAGCGCAATAGATGAACAATCGTAGAAATAAAAGCAATAACAGCAAGGAGAGGGCTTTTTACACCTAGAAACAGCAAAGCTAAAATAATCATAACCAGCGACATAAGCGCCAAAACATCCAGCCTGCCTTGCGGTGTTTGATAGGCTTCCTCCCCGCGCCGATGCAATGCGGCCACAGTAAAGGCCGGAATAACACGTCCACCAATTAATGAAATCATTGTAATAATAACCATGACAGCAACATAAAGCGGTGTGCGCTCCTCAGTCATCAGGAATGTGAGGTCAGAAACAAACAAAATACTCAATAAGACCAGAAAGATAAAATTCCGTTTATTCCGACTCTTAAATAATGGGATAGATAAGCTAATCGCTAGCGCCGGAACAAATGCACCCTCAATCATTAAAATAGCTGTTTCCGACAACCCCAACTCAAAGTTCATCACCATACGCCCCGCCAACCACACACCACATAAACTCGCCAGATGAATTTTTTGTACTGGAGCACCGCCCGTCCAATTAGCGACAGCCGTCAATAAGAACCCTGCAACAATCGCGAGTACGAAGCCATAAATCATTTCATGTGCATGCCATGAAACCGGATCAGCCAGCACAGAAGGTGGAACCACATATTCTGCATAAAACCCACCCCAGATCACCAAGCTCATCACACTATATAAAGCACCCAACAAAAAGAATGGGCGAAACCCACAGCCCAAAAAAGGATGATTAAATATTGTAGGCATTATTGTACAAGCGGCGTGTCGGTAGCTTTAAGCTGAAAGCCACTAATCTTGGCTTGCCCAGCCAAAAGCTGTACATACTGGCTAAACGCGCGTTGCCAGCTCTGGCGTTTCAAATGATCTTCAATCCATTCATGCACAGTTTCAAAAGGTAGCTGTTTTCCTTCAAGCCGTTTGTGCACCTTAATCACGTGATACCCAAACTCACTAGCCAACGGCTCTTTCGAAATTTCGCCCTCTTGCATATTCAACAAGGCCGCCTCAAACGTTGGGGTCGTTTGCCCTTTTGTAATCTGCTCCAGATGGCCACCATTTTTTGCTGAAGAACACGCAGACTCTGCTTGTGCAATTGCTGAAAAGCTGTCTGGATTTTTGGTTACACGTTCTAATGCACTCTGCGCCTTCTCCAAAGAAGATTTCCGTGCGTCCTCATCACTAGGTGGAGCCAAATACAGAATATGCGAGACCTCAAATAATGGTGAAGTATAAAACCGTTCTTTATTATTCTCATAGAAATGCTTACATGTTTTTTCATCCGCTTCGGGGATTTCAATTTCCATCCCAAAGAGAGTCTCAAAAATATCATCTGGGTTTTTCACCGCTTCATCATGATTACAGAGCTCTAAATCGACTGCACGCTGAGTTAAAAGCTCACGAATGACTAGAGATTGCATCGCCTCATACTTAGCAGTGGGTAGGTTTTCCGCTGGATGATATTGCACCTCAGAATTAATTTGCTCTGGCGTGATTTTCACGCCGTTTACGGTAATGCCAGGAGCTACAATCATTTTTTAAGCCTCCCTTTTACGAACAATTTGATAAGGTCTAAAAATAAACCCAACTGGAGCGCTAAACACATGCACAAGCCTTGTGAATGGCCAAACGAACAGAATGAACATCCCCAGCGTAATGTGTAATTTGAATACCATCGCTACATCCAGCAAATATTCATGAGCTCCACCACGGAAGGTCGCAATATGCTGCGCCCACTCCATAAACTTAACCATCTCATGTCCATCCAGGTGATGCATAGATACGGTAATCGTGTACATCCCCAAACAAAGCTGAGCGAGCAGAAGAACCAAAACCGAGATATCAGAAAACGAACTGGTGGCACGAATGCGCGGATCAAACAAACGGCGATGCAAAAGCATCACAAGGCCAATAAAACAAAACACGCCAGCAATACCGCCAGCGCTCATCGCTAAAATTTGTTTGAAACTGTGAGAAATGCCTAACGCATCAAATACAGCAATCGGCGTGAGCAGGCCCACAGCATGCCCAGCAAGAATAGTAATTATACCGAGATGGAACAACACAGATCCGATAATCAATTGCTTTTTGCGTAAAAGTTGGCTGGATTTAGAGCGCCATGAATAAGGATCACGATCAAAACGCAGAATGCTCCCAAGCGCAAACACTGCGATCGCTATGTAAGGAAAAATTTGGAATAAGAAAAAGTTCATGAGCGTGTCTCCTTATTTTCTGGCTGAAGATTCATCCGCGCGAGCATTTCTTCGGCCTTAGGACAACCCCCACCTACATTAGAGTCCATGTCCTGTCCTGTTGTTTGCAGAGAATTTTCAAATGCGTTTTGTTCTTCCCAGCTTTCATCCAACTCATCGAATGTACTGACTTTCCCAGCCGCCTCTTTCAGCGCCTCTTCAACGGCCTTTGCGTCTGGTTTATTCGCTGCAGCCTCGATCAAAGCCTCAAACACGGCAGCATAAGGGGATTGCCTGTTGCTTAAACGTCCAGCCAAAACGCCGAGCACATTGGCAATCTCACCTAAATTCTGACGCGCCTCCTCTGCATCAATCATAGAAAGATATTCAAGAAACAGTGGCAAATAATCCGGCATTTCTTCGGTGTTAATCAACAAACCAGCATCTTTATAGACTCCAGAAAGGTCAACCAAAGCCTGACCGCGATCACGAGAATCACCATGAACATGTTCAAATAAATGTAGACAGAGCGATGGCGTACGATCAAACAACGCCACAAACTCTTCCTGTAAATCTAAAAGATCCTGATCATTCATCCAACTCATCAAATGATCGAGTGACTTTAAGGACTCATCGGGCAACCATGTTTCTTTTTTTAGAATAATCTGAAACTCTGGCAAAGCCGCCAACAATTCTGCTGAAGGGTAAGTCAGTAAAGCCCCTAAAATTTTTAATGTTTTCATCAATTTTCTCCTATTTACAACCACAACCGCCGCTACCACAACCACCAGAGGTGCTTGTTTTACCCTGTGTAAACAAGGTATTAACACGGTTATCTTTGCCAGAGGCGCTTGGACCACGCCAGCTCTTGGGGTTTTCGAACAGTTCTATATCACTATTGGAATGCGAGGAGCATCCATTACCAAAACTAAAACCACAAGATCCACTTTCACCATAAGCATCTAACGTTTCCTCACGATGCCCCGTCGGGATAACATAGCGGTCTTCATAGTTAGCAAGTGCCATGATTTTATACATATCCTTAACCAACTCTTCAGTGAGATCAACCTCATCTAAAATTTCTTGGTTAGGACCACCTTCAACTAAAACACCGCGCATATATTGACGCATTGCCATCATGCGTTTAAGCGCACGTACGACAGGCTCCTCCTTACCCGCAGTCAAAAGATTTGCTAGATATTTCACTGGAATACGCATCTTATCAATGTCTGGCATAATACCATTTTCTGTCATCGGTATACCGCCTTTCTCTACAGCATTTTGAATGGGAGAAAGCGGTGGAATATACCAAACCATCGGTAACGTGCGGTATTCTGGGTGAAGCGGTAGAGCCACTTTCCAGTCCATCGCCATTTTATAAATCGGTGAATCCTGCGCACCCGTAATCCAGTTTTCAGGAATTCCATCCTTACGCGCCTGCGCAATCACTTCTGGATCATGTGGATCAAGAAAAATATCACACTGTGCTTCATAAAGATCTTCTTCATTCGGCGTACTTGCCGCTTCTTCAATGCGATCTGCATCGTAAAGCATCACACCAAGATAACGAATACGGCCTACACAGGTCTCAGAACAAACTGTTGGTTCACCATTTTCAAGACGCGGATAACAGAGCGTACATTTTTCAGCCTTACCCGATTTCCAATTGTAATAAATTTTCTTGTACGGACAGCCAGATACACACATACGCCAACCGCGACATTTATCCTGATCAACCAGAACAACACCGTCTTCTTCACGTTTATAGATCGAGCCAGATGGACAAGAAGCCACACAAGTTGGGTTCAGGCAATGCTCACATAGGCGCGGCAAATACATCATGAATGTATTTTCAAACTCGCCATACATTTCCTCTTCCATATCTTTGAAATTGTAATCCTTGCGGCGATGTTCAAATTCGGTACCTAAAATTTCTTCCCAATTTGGTCCCCATTCAATTTTCTCCATGCGTTTGCCAGACACCAAGGAGCGTGGGCGCGCAGTTGGTTGCGCTTTAGATTCTTTAGCCTTTTGCAAATGATCATAATCAAAAGTGAATGGTTCATAATAATCGTCAATTTCTGGCATATCGGGATTGCCAAAAATCTTAGCAAGAATACGCCAGCGTCCCCCTTGTTTTGGCTGAATCTTACCGTTTGATTTACGATGCCAACCGCCATTCCATTTTTCCTGATTTTCCCACTCCTTTGGAAAACCAACGCCAGGCTTGGTCTCAACATTATTGAACCATGCATATTCCATCCCTTCACGAGATGTCCAAACATTCTTACAAGTGACCGAGCATGTATGACACCCGATACATTTATCAAGGTTTAGTACCATTCCTATTTGCGCACGTATTTTCATTATTCTGCAGCCTCTCCTTCAAGTGGGCCTTCCATCCAATCAATATCCTGATCTTCAATCTTGCGCACCACAACAAATTCATCACGGTTTGATCCGACTGTGCCGTAATAGTTGAACCCATAAGATTGCTGCGCATATGCGCCAATCATATGGGTTGGCTTCACCGTCGTTCGCGTAACGGAATTGTGAATCCCGCCCCGTGCGCCTGTAATTTTACTGCCCGGTGTATTCACTATTTTTTCTTGTGCATGATACATCAACAGCATGCCATCATTAACGCGCTGCGAAACAACCGCCCGCGCGGTAATTGCCCCATTGGTGTTAAACACTTCTACCCAGTCATTATCTTTAATGCCTGCAATCTTCGCATCTGGTTCACTCATCCAGACAATCGGTCCACCACGTGACAATGTCAGCATGTGTAAGTTGTCGGAATAAGTGGAGTGAATACCCCATTTTTGATGCGGCGTAATAAAGTTTAGCGTTATATGCGGTCTATCTTCATCACCATGTTTCTCAATCATCGACTGCACTGTCGCCGTATTAATCGGCGGTTTGTAAGACACCAACCCTTCACCAAAATCAAGCATCCACGGATGGTCTTGATAAAGCTGTTGACGACCAGTCAGTGTGCGCCACGGAATATATTCATGCACATTGGTGTAACCGGCATTGTAACAAACATGTTCAGATTCAATCCCGCTCCAAGTAGGAGAACTGATAATCTTACGCGGCTGCGCTTGAATATCGCGGAAGCGAATTTTTTCTTCTTCTTTCGGCTTGGCCAGATGCGTATGATCAAGACCTGTCATTTTACTGAGTGCCTCCCATGCCTTAACCGCAACCTCACCATTGGTTTCCGGTGCCAAAGTCATAACCGTTTCACAAGCATCAATGTCGGTAACAATTTTTGCGCGACCTTCTTTGTCCTTGCCATTAAGCGCTTTAAGAAACTCAACCTCATGATCGGTATTCCAACCAATACCTTTACCACCATTACCAAGTTTTTCCATCAACGGACCGAGTGAAGTAAAACGTTCATATGTCGCGGGATAATCACGTTCAACAACTTTCATTGCAGGTGCCGTTACACCAGGGATCAAATCGCATTCACCTTTGCGCCATTCTTTAACATCAGGCTGTGCAAGCTCACCTGGTGTGTCATGCTGAATAGGCGTCAGAACAATTTCTTTTTCCACACCAAGATGACCAGGAGAAAGTTCAGAGAATTTCTTCGCAAAGCCTTTATAAATGTCCCAATCACTGCGGCTCTGCCAAACCGGATCAATCGCTTTGGACAGCGGATGAATAAACGGGTGCATATCAGATGTATTGAGATCATTTTTCTCATACCAACTCGCAGTTGGTAAAACAATGTCGGAATACATACAGGTTGTAGACATACGAAAGTCCAGCGTTACAACAAGATCGAGTTTGCCTTCCGGTGCCTCATCATGCCAGACAACTTCTTCAGACCCAGTGCGACCCTCTTCACCCAAATCTTTCCCCTGCACACCATGCTGCGTCCCAAGAAAATGTTTAAGGAAATATTCGTGACCTTTACCAGAAGAACCGAGCAAGTTCGAGCGCCAGACAAATAGATTACGCGGCCAGTTATCTGGG
Organism: Alphaproteobacteria bacterium; assembly: GCA_021775995.1. Taxonomy (GTDB): domain Bacteria; phylum Pseudomonadota; class Alphaproteobacteria; order Micavibrionales; family Micavibrionaceae. The sequence continues at coordinate 29,707 of JAJFGS010000014.1, read as the reverse complement.
CTGTCTGGGTCTTCACAAGACATGCGCAAATCACCATTAGAAAGACGTTGCGTCACATACTCAACTGGATCAACGCCTTGACTTTCAGCTTCCCTAACCAAATCCAACGGGTTTTCTTGTAACTGCGGCGCAGATGGTAACCAACCCATCCGCTCGGCGCGGATATTACAATCGACAAGAGAGCCTTTCCATTTTGACTTATCTGCCGTTGGACAAAGAATTTCATCAACACCTAATGTTTCATAGCGCCACTGATCCGTATGGGCATAAAAAGCCGACGTTGAATTTTGTTGGCGTGGTGGACGCGTCCAATCCAGCCCGAAAGCAAGCGGCAACCATCCGGTTTGCGGACGAAGTTTTTCCTGCCCTACATAATGCGACCAACCACCGCCCGATTGCCCAACACAGCCACAGAACACCAACATATTAATACAAGCGCGGTAATTCATATCCATGTGATACCAATGGTTCATCGCAGCACCGATGATGATCATCGACTTGCCGTTCGTCTTATCGGCGTTGTCAGCAAAAGCACGCGCGACTTGCGTAATTTTATCCGCGGAAACACCCGTAATGCTTTCCTGCCATTTTGGTGTATAGGGTACGTTCTGATCGTAATCAGAAGCGACGTTATCACCGCCCAGTCCTTCACGTGCAATCCCGTAATTGGCGCAAGTAAGGTCGAACACAGTAACAACAGGAACTTTCTCACCGTCAATCTCCAGATATTTCACTGGCAACTTACGATCTAGAATATCGCCGCCCTGATCATTGGCTTCGAAATAGCCATGCTCATGCTCTGCACCCGCAAAATACGGGAAGCTAACATCGACAATATCATCTTGAGAACCCAGTAATGTCTTTTGTGGTAAAAATTCTTTTTTGGTTTTGGAATCTGTTGGTATGATATTCCACTCACCATCTTGACCCCAGCGGAATCCGATAGAGCCTGTCGGTACGACGACATCACCGGTTTTTTCATCCAAACAAATCGTTTTCCATTCAGGATTATTGTCATGTCCTAAATTTTTATCAAAATCAGAAGCACGTAGCATACGGCCTGCTACATAACGCCCATCGCGTTTCTCCAATTTAACAAGAAACGGGAAATCGGAATATTTACGCGTATAATCATCAAAATATTTAGATGTATTTTCAAGATGGAACTCTTTAAGAATCACATGCCCCATCGCCATACCAACAGCGGCATCCGTTCCCTGTTTCGGGTTAAGCCAGATATCACCAAATTTTGACGCTTCAGAATAATCTGGCGTAATAGTCACCACTTGCGTGCCTTTATATCGCGCTTCAGTCATAAAATGCGCATCGGGTGTTCGTGTTTGCGGTACGTTCGAGCCCCACATAATAATAAAACCTGAATTATACCAATCAGCAGATTCTGGTACGTCCGTTTGCTCCCCCCAAACTTGCGGGCTAGCAGGTGGTAAATCACAATACCAATCATAAAAGCTCATACAGACACCACCAAGCAATGATAGGTAACGCGAACCCGCCGCATATGACACCATCGACATAGCAGGGATAGGAGAGAAACCAAAAATACGATCTGGACCATGTTCCTTAATCGTATGAATATTTGATGCGGCAACAATTTCGTTCACCTCATCCCAATCAGCACGGACGAAGCCACCTTTACCGCGAACTTTTTGATATTCCGTCCGCAAAATAGGATCAGCCTGAATGGCTTTCCACGTATCTACCGGATCACCATGTTGCTGCTTCATCGCCCGCCACATCTTTAAAAGACGTTTACGAATAAGCGGATATTTTAAACGGTTAGCAGAATAAATATACCAACTATAACTCGCCCCACGCGCACATCCACGAGGTTCATGGTTGGGTAAATCAGGCCGTGTCCGTGGATAATCTGTCTGCTGTGTTTCCCACGTAATCAGCCCGTTCTTCACGTAAATTTTCCATGAGCAAGACCCTGTACAGTTTACACCATGCGTTGAGCGAACAATTTTATCATGCGCCCAACGACCACGATACGCCTCTTCCCAAGCACGATTTTCTTCCGTCGTTACGCCATGTCCATTCGAGAATTTCTCACGATTTTGGGCGAAGTATGAAATACGGTCGATAAAATAACTCATCTCTTTATATCCTCTTTTTACACCCCTCTAAGGGTTCTTGTGTTTTGCACTCTATGGATTCCTGTGCTTCGCACCGGGGCGCAGATAAACAAACCAGTTTAAAATCACGCAGAAAGCATAGAAAGTCGCGAAGCCATATAGCGCCACTTCCGGTGTCGTCAATTTGATCTGCTCACCTAATACTTTTGGAATAAAGAACGCACCATAGGCCGCCACCGCAGAGGTCCATCCTAAAACAGGACCGGTTTGTTCTTTATTAAACACCATCGCAATGGTGCGGAATGTCGAACCGTTGCCAATCCCTGTCGCGGTAAACAACAGGAGGAACAACAGCAGAAATGGTACAAAATATACTTCTGGCGTAGCAGAGCTATAGGCCATCTTCATGTAATAAGCGACACCCAAAGTAGAACCAACCATGATAAGTGAACAAATCTGTGTTACCAAAGCACCGCCCATCTTGTCAGCAATCCAGCCACCAACGGGACGGATCAGCGCGCCGATAAACGCACCCATCCAGGCATACATCAATGCGCTCGGCCCGTTTGGATTTGCTAGATCATGGTTCATAACACCATCTTCTCCCACAACATGTTGGAAGCCGAAAATTACTTTGATGGCCAACGGGAAGGAAGCCGCAAAACCAATGAACGACCCAAAGGTCATAGTATAAATGATTGACATGACCCATGTATGCGGGTGTTTGAAAATCTGATACTGGCGTTTTAAACTTGCCCCCGTTTCACCAGGAAGCATCCTCAGTAACATCACCGTCACCGCAATCACACCCGGTAAGACAATATATTTGCTAAGCTCTATCCCAGCACCATTCGCACTGGCAGGAAGCAACAGCCACAGACCGATTGCTGCCACACCCAAACCAATCGCAAGCATCATAGCAATCTTCATGAACGCCATCGGCGGCTCAGGAAGGTCGGGCGAAACATGCTTGGCCTTAATATTATCCATCCCCAGCCATGCCGCGATAGAAATTGGAATCAGCAGCACTAACCACAAGTAACCAGCATTGTGAATATATGTATCCGTTCCAGCAGGAATTTTACCAATCAACGTACCACTTGTACTTTCTAACATCATCGGCGCACCACCAAAAATACCAAATGTCATGACCAATGGAATTAGAATTTGCATTGTCGTGACACCAAAATTTCCTAGACCTGCGTTCAAACCCAACGCCAAGCCTTGCTTTTTCTTCGGGAAGAAGAAACTAATATTGGACATAGAGGAAGCAAAGTTACCGCCGCCAAAACCTGACAATAAAGCCAGCCCCTGAAACACCCAAAGCGGTGTACTAGGGTCTTGCAAAGCAAATCCAGCACCCGCAGCGGGAAGAATCAACAAAGCCGTCGTCATAAAGATTGTATTTCGTCCCCCAGCAAGCCGGATAAAAAACGTAGAAGGAATGCGCAATGTTGCACCAGCTAACCCTGCAATAGCCATCAAAGAGAATAAGTCACTCTTGGCAAACGGGAAACCCAGATTGAGCATTTGCACTGTAATAATGCCCCAATAGAGCCAAATCGCAAATCCACACAACAGTGAAGGAATAGAAATCCAGAGATTACGATACGCAATTTTTTTACCAAAACTATTCCATTGCTTCTCGTTTTCAGGATCCCAATCTTCCAAACCCTGATGCTTGAACTCAGCTGATTCATCAACATCAAGAGCGACATCTTTAGCTTTTGATTCCTTAAACTCAGGAAGAAATTTAGGTTTCTTAACTTTACCCTCAGCATACAAAATAGAAGCATGCATCCAAAGCAAAGCGAATGCCGTGATGCCAAAGAGTAACATAAAACAGCTTGTCCAAACACCGATCACATCATTCATAAATCCGAAAGCAATTGGCAAGAAGAAACCGCCCAAACCACCAACAAGACCAACAACACCGCCAACAGAACCAACATGGTCTGGATAATAAACAGGGATATGTTTATAAACGGCAGCCTTACCTAAGGACATAAAGAAACCAAGAATAATTGTCAGCAATACAAAGATGGGTAAGCTAATCGCAATATCAAATGCAATAGGTCCTTCAATTCCCTGAACGATATAACTTGTTGCAGGATAGGACATAAAGAAACAAGCAATGATAGACGCCGTAAATGTCCAATACATCACGGTTCGCGCGCCATAACGATCAGACATCCACCCACCTAAAGCCCGAAAAACAGATCCTGGCAGAGCGTAACAAGCCGCCAACATACCGGCTGTTGTAATACTTAAACCGTAAACACCAACATAATAACGTGGAAGCCATAATGCGAGCGCAACAAAAGCGCCAAATACAAAAAAGTAATACAAAGAGAAACGCCAAACCTGAATATTTTTCAAGGGCTCCATCTGCTCAAGAATAGAGCGTGGCTTTTCTTTCTTCTGCTTGCGCGCCGCCAACTTAGGGTCATCTTTACTGAATAAGAAAAACAGAACAGCAATAACAGCCAAAATAACCGCATAGACCTGTGCCGTAGCTTGCCAACCAACAGCAACCAATAAAAAGGGAGCAGCAAAGTTTGTAATTGCGGCTCCAACATTACCAACGCCAAAAATTCCTAGTGCCGTTCCCTGTTTTTCTTTTCCATACCACTGGGATACGTAAGAAATCCCAACAGCAAATCCACCACCTGCTAAACCAACGCCAAGTGCCGCGACCAAGAACATTTCATATGTTTCAACGGAAGATAAAAGCCAAGTCGATACCGCAGAACAGAGCATCGTCAAGGTGAAAACAAGACGCCCACCATACTGGTCGGTCCAAATCCCTAAAATTAGCCGACTGAGCGACCCCGTCAAAACTGGCGTTGCCACCAACAGACCAAATTCCGTATCATTAAGACCTAAATTTTCCTTAATCTGAAGGCCAAGAATAGAAAAGATTGTCCAAACTGCAAAACAAGCCGTAAAAGCGAATGTACTTAACCCTAGCGCCCGCGTTTGATCCGTTTTAGTCACCATAACAACAACTCCTGTATTTGATATAATAAAGCTAGAAAAATACTTTATTCCTCGACCCTATAAGGTTATTGTCATGATTAGAGGAGCATGAACTTGATTCAGATCAAGCTTTCTGTATTTTTACAAAAGAAAAACATCGGAATGATAAAAAATACCATCGACATCTGGCCTAAAGCTTTTTCTGAATCTGCAGGAAAACCCAAACTTTTTCAGGGGTTGAGTGAAGCCTCTTTACAGAAAATTCTGCAAAACTCTATCCTGCAAAACTATGAAAACGGACGAACACTGGTTCAGCAAGGCGATGAACCAGAATATGTGTATTTTATTGTCAAGGGTCGTATGAGAACATTGCGTACCAATATGGATGGTGATGAAGCAACAATTCGTATGTTAGAATCCGGCGACACCTGCATGGAAGCCGCTACTTTTATGGGCGGAAAATCACCTATTGCTGTGCAAACAGCAGAAGATACTCGTCTTATGCTTATCCCGTCCAGCTTTGTCAAAAAATTCGTCCTTCAAGACAATCAATTTGCAGCAAACTTACTTGAAATTGTGACACATCACTATAAAAATGCGTTACATCAAATAGATGCCATGGCAATCAAGACTCCGATACAACGCGTCGGTTATTACTTCCTGCAAAAACATATAGAACAAGGCAAAAATGATCTGGCGTTTGAATTGCCTTTTAAAAAATCAACCATCGCCAATCATCTCGGCATGACACCAGAAACATTTTCACGCACGCTCGGACAAATAAAAAAAATGGGTATCGAGGTTGAAGGGGAGAAAATCCGTATAAAGGATGCTTACACACTTTGCCATTTCTGCGATTTAGATACAGCACATGAATGCACACTTTCAAACAAAGAAAACTGTCCCCATTGCCCAATGCATAATGAAAGCCGACACTAAATAAATTTTCTACAAAAACCCTGAGTGCGGATAAAGCGGATAGACATCTACTACATCGCCAGCCTTAATTTCTTCCACACCTTCAGGTGCCACAACCCAGCAATTCATATTCAAAAATGGACTGACCATGAACGATGCTTGCCCATCAAGCAGGTCAACCGTCAACAACCCATCTTCCCAACTCTCAGCCTGTGCTTTCAAAAACATTCTGAGACCTTCACGCTTTTTAAATGGCGTCATAACTTTTGCGCTAACAGGTTTTTCTTCATCCATTCCCATCATCGCACGCATACATGGTTGTACAAAAAACCGTAACCCTGCTGTCGTTGCAACTGGATTTCCTGGCAATCCAAAATACAGCGTACCATTTGGTAGGCGTGCAAAAAGGTTAGGTTTTCCCGGTTTTATTTTGACCTTATGAAAGAGAATTTCTGCTCCGGCTTGCTCCAACCCTTTACGTACAAAATCAAACTTTCCAGCAGATACTGCACCACTGGAAATAATAAAATCAACATCCTGTAATACTAGATCTTCCAGAAGCGCTTTAAACTGATCTGGATCATCTGGAACACTGGACGCAACCAAACATTCAACGCCCATAGCTTCCAAAGCTGCTAGGCCATAGGGAAGGTTAGAATTATAAATTTGCCCCGACTTTAAATCCTGCGACAAGTCTTCAACCAATTCGTCACCCGTAGCCAAAAACACTGCACGCGGTTTCTTGAAAACCGCAAGCTTATCAATCCCCAATACTGCCAACGGCATAATATGCTGAGGATGGATCGTCTGTCCGGCTTTCAAAACCTCCATACCTTTTTGAAAATCTTCTCCGGCTCGACGAATATTGACGCCCATCTCTGACCGTGTCTTAAAATGCACCTCATCACCGTCTATCTCCACCAGCTCCACAGGCACAACTGCCTCTGCACATGGCGGCGTTGGCGCGCCCGTCATAATTTCAATGCATGTTCCAGGTTGCATAACATCCTCAGACACAGCATCCCCTGCCGCAAGTAAACCAACTTTCTTCAAAGTGCCGCCACCCTCACCTAAGTCATCGAGGCGAACAGCAAACCCATCCATAGCTGAATTATCAAAAGGCTGGATATCAATCGGTGCGCTAATATCCTGTGCACAAATACGCCCAACAACCTCTTGAGTCACTAGTATCTCAGTCTGACACCCACGCGCCTGCCCAGACTTAATCACAATTCTTTTTGCTTCTTCATACGCAATCATTGCAAATCTATTCCTATATTCTGCTAGTATTTAATTCTTCTTTCTATCCAAACACCTTGATCCATATCAAGTGTATTTGAGCAAACAAAACGTACAATTGAAAGTGATTAAAAAGGAATTTAAACGTGTCGTATAAAAAACTAATAGATGGGTTCCACCTTTTTAAGAGAGATTATTACCAATCAGATAAGAGTGAATCTTACAAGAATCTCATTGAACAAGGGCAAAAACCAGAAATGCTTGTCCTCGCCTGCTCGGATTCAAGAATAGATCCTGCAATCCTAACAAATAGCGATCCTGGGGAATTCTTTGCTATCCGCAATGTGGCGGCTCTTGTTCCTCCCTATAACAACGGAGGATTATTACATGGTACAAGTTCTGCTATCGAATACGCAGTGCGTCATCTGGGCGTTAAACATATCATCATTCTTGGGCATGCCGAATGCGGCGGCGCTAAAGCTTTAGCCAAAAATGATTTTCGCGCTACCGACAATCATAACTTCCAGTTTTTGCATCACTGGCTCGATATAGGAAAACAAGCAAAAGAAAATGTTTTTGGTATCTTAAAAAATACAGATGAAGAAAAAAAGATACGCGCTCTAGAACAAGCCCTTATTCTAACCTCTATGGCCAATTTATTATCCTTCCCATGGATTAAAACTAAATGCGATCGGTCAGAGCTACAAATTCATGGCTGGTATTTTGATATGAAAGAAGGGAACCTTCTGGAATATGACACTAAAAAAGAACAATTCTGCACGATTGGCAGTGATAGCATAACGGATAATCCTCCACTTAACACTGAACCAAATTTAGAAAACTTCTTGCAAAATTATACCTGCCCCAATTGCTGCTCTTCTTAAAAAGACCTTCAAAACAATTGACTTAAATCAAGGTATCTTTCCTTCAATCTGAGATGATAACCCTTAAGTGTTGTCTAAAATCTACAGGAATAAAATCATGAAAAAAACAGTTTTAAAATCTTGCCTTTTGGCTGCAACCGTCACGTTAACTTTATTATGCCCTTTTGGTGCGAGTGCTGCAGACGATCTTGAACAAGCCCTTATCAAAGATGGTCATTTTTTCGGTGAAGCTAGATACCGCTACGAATATGTTGAACAAAATGGATTCACCAAAGACGCTAATGCATCCACAATGAGAATTAATCTTGGCTACAAAACAGGGGTTTATAAAGATTTTCAAGCTTTGCTAGAAAGCCAGTTTGTTCAAAAATTCGGGGCGGATAATTTTAACAGCACCACAAACGGAAAAACAGCTCACCCCGTTGTTGCAGATCCTAATACCACAGAAATTAATCAAGCATGGCTCTCTTGGACAGGATTACCAGATACAACTATTAAAATTGGTCGGGAAGCCATAAATTTTGATAACCAACGCTTCATTGGTACTGTTGGATGGCGTCAGAACGATCAAACTTATGATAATGTTCATATCATTAATTCCAGCATTCCTGATCTCACTCTGATTTATGGGTACATTACAAACATCAATAGAATTTTCAGTGGTGATCATCCACTTGGTGATTTAGACACTCAAACACATCTATTAAGAGCCTCTTATAACGCGGCTGACTGGTTAACAGTAACAGGTTATGGTTATTTATTAGACATCGATCGTATTTCTACACTGTCTTCTAAAACATATGGTCTACGCCTCACGGGAGATGTTCCATTAAACGATTCATGGAATTTCTTTTATACCGCAGAAGGTGCAACACAAAACGATCATGGTAACAACCTTATGAACTATGATGAAAACTATTTTCACCTCTCGCCCGGTATAAAAGGACATGGTTGGACACTCCAAGCTGGTTATGAAGAGCTTGGTGGTAATGGCACTAATTCGTTTCAAACACCTCTGGCAACCTTACATAAATTCAATGGTTGGGCAGATGCGTTTTTAACCACACCTACTGCTGGACTAGAAGATGCATATGGAAAAATATCTTATAAAATTTCTGGGGTTAACGAATGGATAAATGGTACGAAACTAACAGCTGTTTATCATGATTTTGACGGCGATGGCAGTGGAGATTTTGGATCAGAAATTGATTTATCTATTGGAAAAAACTTTAAACTGAAAAAGACAGGACAGCCCTTTAAAAACGTGAACGTATTGCTAAAATACGCTGATTATGATGGTGATAACGGTGTAGCGAGCCGTGAGAAATTTTGGCTACAAGTTGGCGTAAAGTTTTAAACAATTTCCGTACTGAAGGTTATCGCTCTAGCAGAGAAAAATTTGATAGTTCGGACAATACCGAATTTAAAGCTAGAATGGTTGCGGGGGTAGGAAATGCAGAGCCGCACCCTAAAAACCCTACAAAACACTGATATATAACAATTAAATTTTCTACTATTCAAATGAATGTATACCAGCAAGGTGTACCAGATTGGCTGTCTAAAGTAAGATATTAAACATTACGCTACAGATAAGATTAACCCTCGGCCTACGGTTTTGGAGAATTTGAGAATAGAAACTCAACGATACATAGAGATGCTAGAAGGTAATTATATCAACACCTTGACCATCATCGCATATTATTGAGTTTCCTCCATTCTCTTAGTTTTTAAAGTAGAAGTGTCCCATTGGAATATCGCTCTAATTTAGAATGTAAGATACCATCAATATTTGCGGCACGGTAATCAGCGGTAAAAACAACGGTATCTTCCATGTCTTTGTTGTCTCTTTTAGTACCATGATTTCTGTATAATCCGTGGACACTCCAGTCATTAGAAAGGCAAAACTGTTCCCAGGAGCTTTTGCACGTGTCAAAAGATCAGCGGCGACTGGTGTGGAACCTTCTGAACATACTTCCAAAATGGTTGCCACTAAAACCGTCAGACCTAATCCTGCTAGTGTTGGGCCAAAGAATGTTTGAAATTGGTCAGGTTCAACAAAGGCACGGATCAACCCTGCTAGAATTACACCAAACAACAACCATCTAATAACCATACGAGAATCCATAAGGCCAGACCAAAGCATCTCTCCAATAAGACGCAAGGAGAATTTAGTTTGTTTCAAACTTATTTTCATTTCACGCCAAAACTGAAAGTTTTCAGGAAGATCGGTTTTATTCGGATTGGCTGGTAATGTTCCTTTGTTCGTAAAATATTCAAAAATCATGCCTGATATAATAGCGATAGCCATTGATAGAACTATAAAGGCTAGCGTCCATGGTAAACCAATTAGCGCAATTAAAATTAAGGTGAGAGAAAAACTGTTCCATGGGCTGGCAATCAAGAAAGCCATAACTTGCCCAGTCGTAGCCCCACGTTCATAAAGTTTAGCGCCTACCATTAAAATGCCATGCGAACACAAGTCTAATAACACACCGCCAAGCGTTGCCCGCACAATACCTTTTAGGCCGCCGCCTTGACCAAGAATAGAAATGATAAATTCACGTGGAATTTTAGATAAAACGCCAACCATTATAATACCAATGGCAACACCCCACCACATGGTATTCATTAATTCAAATACAGATTTTGAAAAAATTTGTAAGGACTTTGTATCACCTACAATTTGCGGGTATTGCCAATAGAGCAAATAGAAACAGGAGATAATAAGTCCTGATCCCCATAACAGAAAATCAAATTTCTTTTTCTTGCTACCATCATCGTGACAAGAAGGCGTGTGTTTATGATGACTATGGTCATGATGTTCATGGATCATAACTTATTCTCCTTCTCTATTTTGCGTTTGATCAGAATTCCATCCACCGCCCATGGATTTAAAAAGATCAATGCTTGCTGAAAGTGTTTCAAACCGTGCGCGAGCGTGATTATCTTCTGCCTGCAACATCATGCGTTGTGCGTTGAGAACAGTCTGAAAGTCTACGGCACTCAGTTGGTACTGCTTGCCGGAAATTTCATAGGCTTCACGAGACTTCACCATAGCCTGCTTCAACGCATTTTGCCGCTTCTTAGTGGTCTTGAGTTTAGCAAAAGCATCTTCTGCTTCTTGAAAAGAAACCAGTATGGATTTCTTATAATTTTCTACGAGTTCAGCCTGTCGTCCTTCGGCACGTTTTAAACCACCCTCTAACTTTCCACCCTGAAAAATAGGTGCGGATATAGATGAAAACAGCGCAAGTGCAGACGCAGAAGGGTCAGCAGCAAGCAAAAGATTTGTTCCCAAATTTATAGATGGAAAATAGGCTGCCTTAGCCACGCCTATATTTGCATTGGCAACAACCAGATCAGCTTCGGCTTTTCTTATATCTGGCCTACGTTCAAGCAAATCGGAAGGTTGCACCACGACCATTGGCGGTAAAGAAACCTTATCAAGGCTACGCCCAGATACATCCAAAGTTTGTGGCGGTTGCCCTAAAATAACCGCCAGTGCATTTTCAGCCACAGACAGCTTTTGCTCAACAGAAGCCAGTTCCGCTTTGGCATTGGATAAAACTATTTCCTGCTGCGCTACATCCAGCGCAGTGACTGATCCATTTTGAAACCGTGCTTCAACGACTTTCAATAAATCTGCCACGCTTTTGACGTTCTCGTCGGCGATACGATGGCGCTTGCGCAAATTCACAACATTAAAATACCCCTGCGCTACATCACCCATCACAATAAGAGCCAGTGCATCATGAGCATATTGGGTTCCAAGGAGAGTGGCTTGACTAGCATCAACTTCTGCGCGGTTTGCGCCGAATAAATCCAGTTCATAAGAAATACCTGCATCCCCGGTAAAATTTGGAACGCCTTTATTCCGTCTGTCAGTGATATTAAATGCCTGTCTTGGGCCGTTCATATAAGACGTTGTGACACTGGCCGATGGTAAAAGAGAAGCACCTGCTATTTGTAGCCCTGCTCGTGCTTGTTCAATTCTATGGAGGGATGCCTGCAAATCATTATTGTAGTTTAAGGCTTGCTTCATCAGAGCATTTAATTCATCACTGCCAAAGCCTTTCCACCAATCAGCGGCAATCTGAACATTCTCTGATGCCTCACCATTTTTCCATGCAGGGGTGCTTACGTCCGGCCTTTCATAAACTGGGGTCATGGAACATCCCGTTAAAAAGATAACGGTCATGAAGAGAATAAAAACACTTCTATTGTTTCGGTTTTTCATTGTCTGATCCTTGATTACTTTCTGCTAACGAGCCGCCAACGAGCTTTTCACAAAGACCGCTTGGTAACTTGACCCATTCATTGGGATCAGCATCGGTTTTTGCCATACCTGCGCAGCCATGCTTGCCCGCCTTAGTGGAGCAATCATTCTTTCCAGCTTTGACAACGCCATAGCATTTCTCCATATTTTCACCTTTTTTTGGTTCTAAGTGCGCCAACGCACCCGTCGTTGAAAGACTTAGTATTGCGGTTGAAATAGCCGTAGAGATTGCAAGTTTTCTAGTTTGAGGTTTCATTTGATTTCCTTTCTGTTTGAGTTGGGAGTTTAAGTTTCCATTGTATGTACACAGCGTAGAGAACAGGGATCAGGATCAGCGTCAAAATCATGGTGCTAACCATCCCGCCAACCATCGGCAAGGCAATGCGGCGCATCACATCTGAACCTGGTCCGATGGTCAGAAAAATCGGGATCAAGCCAAGAATGATAGTGCTGACGGTCATAAGTTTGGGACGAAGGCGTTGGATCGCGCCATGGCGGACATTCTCCAACAGGTCCTCTAAAGTATGAACCGGGTGTTCGCGCATTTGCTGGTCAAGATAGATCAGCATGATAATCGCTGTCTCTACGGCAATCCCAGCCAGTGCAATAAAACCAACGGCAACAGCCACAGAAATGTTATATCCGGCAAGCCACGTCCACCAGACCCCGCCAATAATACCAAACGGCACGGACAGCATAATTAAAAGCGTCCGATCCCATGTTCCAAAATGCAGGTAAAGCAGCGTTAGAATAATCAGAAGCGTTGCCGGAACCGCCATTTTCAAACGCTCATTGGCTTCCTGCATTTGTTCAAACTGACCAGAGAGTTTCAACGTGTAGCCTTGCGGCAATTCAAGCGTTTTCAGCTTATCTTGCAGATCAGTGATGTAAGAGCCTATGTCGCGCCCTTCAATATCTACGAACACCCAACCATTAAGTCGCGCATCCTCGGATTTAATCATAGATGGACCTTCTGCAATTCGGATATCCGCCAGATCAGCCAGCGGGATATGCGCACCTCCGGCACTCGGCACCAGAATATTATCCAGCTCGGAAACATGCTCACGGAATGGGCGATCATAACGCAACATGATCGGATAACGCTCACGTCCCTCCACGGCTTCATCAAGTTGTATCCCTCCCAGAGCAGTTTGAATGACACGTTGAACGGTTTTGATGGAAATGCCGTAGCGGGCAATTTCACGGCGGTTCGGTTCAATCTCAATATATTTTCCGCCCACAACACGGTCAGCTATGGCACTGCGCGTTCCGGGTACATCGCGGGCTAGAACTTCTACTTCCTTGGCGATTTTATCAATGGTTTTTAGGTCTGACCCAGCGACTTTAATACCAACAGGCGTACGAATGCCTGTCGTGAGCATATCCAGGCGAATTTTGATCGGATAACCCCAACTATTCATCATCCCCGGTAGGCGCACACGCTTATCCAAATCGGCCATCAGTTTTTCAGGGGTCATTCCCTTACGCCATTCAGAGCGGGGCTTTAATTCAATCCATGTTTCAATCATCGCCAACGGCGCAGGATCGGTGGCCGAATTAGAACGTCCTGCTTTCCCGAAAGCCTGTTTCACTTCCGGCGCGGTCATGATCTGGCGGTTGGTAACCTGTAATATCTCCCGCGCCTTGGTAATGGATACACCAGGTAAAGTCATCGGCATATATAGAAGTCCACCTTCATAAAGCGGCGGCATAAATTCACTGCCTAATTTTGAAGCTGGAATCGCAGTGCTGATTAGCGCAGCAAAGGCCAAAATAATTGTGGCCTTACGCCATTTTAACGCCGTGTTCAGAAATGGGCGGTACAAGGCAATAAAGAAGCGGTTGATTGGGTTTTCATCTTCGCGTTTGATTTTTCCCCTGATCAGCCAGAGCATTAGAATCGGAACCACTGTGACTGATAAAAGTGCTGCTGCTGCCATAGCATAGGTTTTGGTAAAGGCCAGCGGTGTAAACATTTTTGCAGATTGTCCTGTTAGCGCAAAGACAGGGAAAAAGGATACAGTGATAATCAGCAGTGAGAAAAATAATCCCGGCCCGACTTCTTTGGCAGCCTGTATAAGAACCTTTTGCTTTTCTTCCTTGCTGGCATCTTCCGCCATTCCAGCTAATTTTCTATGCGCATTTTCTACCATGACAATAGACGCATCCACCATCGCGCCAATTGCAATGGCAATTCCGCCCAGCGACATGATATTGGCCGTAATTCCTTGCATGTTCATCACAATAAAAGCAGCCAGAATACCCAGCGGGATCGTAACAATCGCCACCAACGCGCTACGTACATGAAGAAGAAACAGAAAGGTGATCAGTGCCACCATAAAACTTTCCTCAATCAGCTTATCTTTTAAATAACTCACCGAACCTTCAATCAGTTCACTGCGGTCGTAGACAGTTTTTATCTCCACACCATCCGGCAAGCCCTGCTTCACACTTTCAAGGCGTTGTTTGACATTGTGAATAACGTCTAGAGCATTCGCACCGGGGCGCATCACAACAATGCCGCCCACAGCCTCACCAACGCCGTTCAATTCAGTAACGCCGCGCCGGATCGCTGGCCCTTCCACTACACGCGCCACATCACCAACTGTAATAGGTGTTCCATCTATGCTTTTCAAAACGGCTTGCTGTAAATCTTCTGGCTTTCCGACATAGCCAAAGGAGCGGATCAGATATTCCGTTTCGGCCATTTCTAGTGTCCGCCCGCCAGTTTCCTGATTGGCACTTCGCACTGCCTCTATGACTGTTTGCAAGGATATATTAAAGGCGCGGAGTTTATTCGGATCAACCAGTACTTGGTATTCTTTCACGAACCCGCCGACGCTAGCCACTTCCGCTACACCATCAATATTGGCCAGTTCAAAGCGCACAAACCAATCCTGTAAACTGCGCAATTCCGATAAATCGTGCTGGCCTGTACTATCAAATAGAGCGTATTGAAATACCCAGCCTACACCCGTGGCATCCGGTCCCAGTTGAGGGTCAGCCCCATCGGGCAATTCACTTCTGACTTGTGACAAAGATTCCAAAACACGGCTCCGCGCCCAGTACATATCAACGCCATCTTCAAACACAATATAAACAAATGATGTGCCGAACATAGAAAATCCGCGCACAACCTTTGTCTTTGGCAGCCCCAGCATTTGTGTGGAGAGTGGAAAGGTCACCTGATCCTCAATCACCTGTGGAGCTTGCCCCAGAAAGTCCGTACGGATAATCACTTGCGTATCTGATAAATCAGGAATAGCATCCAGCGGAATTTTGGTGATAGAGACAACACCTGCCGCCAATAGCACCAATGCACCGAGCATTACAAAAAAGCGATTACCAACCGACCAATCAATGATCTTGGCGGCAAAGCTCTTGTACGGGTCGTGAATGTGATTAGTGTTGTCCATGCGCCTGTGGCTCCTTCGTCTCTGTCATGCCACCATGATCGTGTCCCATTGCCGCCATACCGCCACGTAGATTGCTTTCGGCATCCAGCATAAATTGTCCGGATGTAACGATACGTTGTCCATGTGAAAGGCCGCTTGTTATTTCCGTCAGGCCATTTGCCGTGATCCCAGTTTCAACCATTACAGGTTTAAAATAACCATCGCGCACATTCTCCATGACATAGGCACCCATAGAGCTGTAAAGAACGGCTTCTGCTGGAACCGCTAAGCGAGATTGCACATCGGCATTAAAGATTGCATCAACATAGGTATCTGACTTTAAAGCTCCATCGGGATTTTCAAGAATCAAACGTACCATGGTTGTACGACTTTGCGGATTGTTCACTGGATGAATGAAGTCAATGAGCGTTTCATACTCTACACCTGTCTCTGGCACAGTGACCTTGGTAGGCGTCCCCACCGCTAAAAATTGAACGTCACGTATCGGTACATCAACATTGATCCAGAGCTTAGAAAAATCTTGGATTATCATCACGTTTTCACCTTCATTCACATGCGCCCCTTTACGCACATTCAGCATGGTTACAGTGCCATCAGCAGGAGCATAAAATGGCGTCTCTTCCAAAAACTTTTTCTGTTTTTTCAATTCGGCAATAGATTTTTCATCCATACCGAAAAGACGCAAGCGTTGTTTGGCATTGCCAATACGCGCACCGATCAGATAATCCGATTGTGCGGTCATTAAATCAGGGCTGTAAAAGGTGAAAAGAAGGTCGCCCTTTTTAACGCTATCGCCCACAGCATCAGTAGCCAGATCAACGATCCAACCTTTCGTCCGCACATCTATGGCACGTTCAAGGCGGGAGCTAGGGGCCATCCTGCCAAAAGCACGAATGTTTTTTCCCAATTCATGATGCGTCACTTCGGTAGTTTTAACACCAAGAGTGTGCGTGTAAACTGGGTCTATCTTAATCGCACCTTCCGGTGCGCCCGATTCTCCGCTTAACTCATCTTCATAGACAGGGATCAAATCCATACCCATCGGAGATTGGCCCGGTTCGTCCCGACGATAATTCGGGTCCATTGGTGCAACCCAATAGGCAATTTTTTGTTCGGTAGATTCAGAAATAGTTTGCTGGTCGCCCTCACCAGAAGAGGAAAACATTTTAAGTCCTGCGCCAACACCAATGCCGAGCACCAAAACAAATAATAATGAAATAAAAATACGCATAACAAGACTCCTTTCCTTGCGTTAAAAAAACAGAAAAAGGAGTGTCTTAGATGCGAAAACGCTGTGTTGTGAGAATAATGGAAAGTTGGTTTTGTGGTTCTACCGTCCTGTCAGGCGGCCCACGAATACCGTTAATATTGTCTGGCTGAAAACTATAATTATCCACCAGATCAGCCCACGCGTAATCAACGCTGTCTACTGACAGGTCAGGCTGAATATTATTACTTACATCCTGTTGGAAAAGATCAACACCCATGCAATCTACAACCAGCATGAGGCCATTGCTGTCACCCGTCTGATGGCAAGGTTGCTGCTCTGCTGCATTCGCCATAGTCGGACAAAACACCATACCACACATCAAAACAGGCGTGAGCATCAAAAGCGTCATAAATCCAAGCAGCATTTTCTTCATGTCCCTCATTATACCCTATTCGCTTAAAAAAGTCCTAAAGTTTCATAAAACTACGTAAAACTGCTCTTTTGTACTGTAAAAACTGATTGTTTTCATAAACTTAGGCTGCCTAGGTAATGGCAGTTCTTAAAACTCAGGTGGTTGCGGGGGTAGGAAATGCAGAGCCGCCCCCTAAAAAACCCCAAAAACACTGATATATAACAATTAAATTTTCCACTATTCAAATGAATGTGTACCAGCAAGGTGTACCAGATTAGCTGTCTAAAGCAAGATATTAAACAATCAGCGTGCCATTAGCTACTAAGGTAGCCTCATCTGTTAATCCAGTCACATTATTAAGCGTAGCAATTTGAACAAAATTATCCGCACCGCCGTCAACATCAACAGAAACATTTGAATGGGAACCACTATTTGTAATTTGAACAAATTGATCTAATGCATCATCAATAGGACTATACGCCTCGAGTAAATCAGATATATCCAAAACATCTCCTTCTGCTAAATCAAAATCATAAACAGTATCAACACCACTAAAAGCACTCGAATTCTCAAAAACAAATGTATCCGCCCCACCTTCACCATAAAGAAGGTCGTTACCGCCACCGCCAGAGATAATATTATCATTACTATCTCCCCAGATTTTATCGCCTAATTCTGTTCCTATGATATTTTCAACACCAGTTAGGTCACCAATACTACGCCAACTACCAGAAGTAAGGTTTACACTATCTCTCGTCTGCATCTCATAAGTAACAAAATCTAAATCAACCCACATCGCTGAACCAAACTCAGAAAAATCTACAGTGTCTACACCATTACCGCCATGATAAGTATCGCTTCCTGAACGATAGATAAAGTGATCATTACCATCCAAACCATAAAGCGTATCATTACCACTTAATGGATCAATAACGTCATTACCCGATGTACCGTTTAATGTATCATTCCCCACCGTACCAAGAATAACGGGTGAATTAACACTTATAGTGACAGTTGCTTCACTCGTGCCACCCAAGCCATCAGAAATTTGGTATGTAAAGTTATCCAATCCCAAATACCCTGCAGTCGATGTATAGGTAAATGTATTATCACCATTTAATATTAGTGCCCCATGTCCTGGAGTAGATACTGTAGAAACAGTGAGACTATCGCCCTCTGGCTCAACATCATTGGCTAAAACATCAATAACCAGATCCGTACCCTCTACAGCTATAACACTATCATCACTAGCTAAAGGATTATCATTAACAGCAGATAGTGTAATAGTGACCGTACCAACATCTGAAACAAAAAACTCATCAAGCAATGTATAGTCAAAGCTATCAGTACCATTAACGTCTGCAGCAGGCGTATAAGTAAAATCGCCGTTAGCTGCTATAACAACCGTACCACCCAATAAACTCATAATTGTTTGCGCTGTAACATTAAGAGCATCATCATCTGGATCAAAATCTAGACCATTACCATTATCAACTAATAAGTTACCAGAGATAATCTGATCTTCTGTTCCAGAGAAAGAATCATCCATTGCAACAGGAGCAGGACTATAAGGTAAAAACACACCATTTTCATAGGCACCATCAGCAAAAACCAACTTTTCAAAACCTGTTAAAGTATCCGTCCCTTCTATTCCAACATTATCCGTTACTGTAAAGTCTGATCCATTCGCAACTACCGTATAGTTCGCATAATCACCAACATAGGAAGCTGTATCATTACCACCTTCACCATAAAGAAGATCGTTACCGCCACCGCCAGAGATAATATTATCATTACTATCTCCCCAGATTTTATCGCCAAGTCCTGTTCCTATGATATTTTCAACGCCGGTTAGATCACCAATGCTACGCCAACTACCAGAAGTAAGGTTTACACTATCCCTTGTCTGCATCTCATAGGTGACAAAATCTAAATCAACCCACATCGCTGAACCAAACTCAGAAAAATCTACAGTGTCTACACCATCACCGCCATGGAAAGTACTGTAACCTTCTGTATATTTGAAGGTATCATCACCTGCTCCGCCATATATCAAATCATTTCCACTATATCCAAAAACGTCATTCTCTGTAACAGAGGTATGAATTTGGCTGTCATAGGATGAGCTATAAAATGTCTCATCGCTATCTATGCCGTTAATCGTTAAATTTGCCGTAGAAAGATAACTTTTTAGATCCATCCAGCTGGATACCCCCGGTGACGTAATAACAAGCATCTGTTCTATACCCGCACCGTTCGTGTTTGATAAATTGGTAAATTGGTCTTTAATTAAAACCGTCGCATCACCCCAACCATTTGTAAAATCAAGCTGAAGATCATTACCTAGTCTACTATAAGTTCTTTCACTAGAGTTAAAGAACCCTTCATGTGCACCCGTTCTGTAGCCAAAAGTAAGACTATCAAAACCAGAAGTATCATCAATTATAACTAGATTATTTTGGCCAGATGGATTTTCCGTTATAATTTTATAACTATCATCTCCGGCACCACCTTCAATCAAATCAACATCACTAGCAGTTCCCCAACCATCAGCAAAAGAATCGCTACCCTCTGTACCAACAAGATGGTCACTACCCGCTTCACCATACAAATAATCTTCGCCTACACCTGCGTAAAGAGTGTCATCCCCAGCACCACCATATAAATGTTCAACACCAGACACATCATTTGTTAAATCAGCATCATGTGAATATAAAATATCATTACCATCATTGCCGTATAAAGTATCATTCCCTTCAAGCCCATATATAAGATCATCCCCTGCACTACCATTCAGCACTTCAGATGCAGAGGTTCCTGTAACTAGATTATAGATGTCATCAAGTTGAAGGGTAGCTGTCCCAATAGTTGAACTGCCATTACTATCAACCAGTGTGTAAGAAAAACTATCATTACCCACATATCCTTTAACTGGCAGGTAGGTAAAATCTCCATTTGTTTGAATAACAACGCTTGCCCCTTGTGTTGTCGCAATGGTTTCAGCAACAACGCTTATATCATCACCATCAATATCACTGTCTGCCCCATAACCATTATCTACAAGAACATTACCAGAAAGAGAAATACTCGCCGCCCCGATAAAACTATCTTCATAAGCAGAAGGGGCATCATTCACCGCACTAACATTTAGTGTAACCTGACCAAAATCAATTCCACCCTTGCCGTCTTGAAGCGTATATTCAAAGGAATCTTCTCCATTAAAGTTTACATCTGGCGTATATCCAAAATCACCATTACTCAGAATATAAACTAATCCGTTTTTATCTGTTGTAAAAGTATCAGCGATAACATTTAAAATATCACCGTCTATATCGCTATCGGTTTCTCCATTATTTTCTTGGAAAACATTGCCTTGAATTATTTGATCTTCTACCCCAGAAAAGAAATCATTTACTGCCACAGGCACATTATTATTATCTGGAAGGTCCAGTGTGCTCAAATCAAAGGTAGAAGCATCAGAAAAAATCAGGCTTTCGATTGCATTTAATCCATCTGATTTAAAATGATCTTTAATAGTTAAAATATTAGAGTTAATAATTTCTAAATCATGTCCAGATCTCGAAAACAAAAGGTCAGACAGCACAATACCAGATGACACTTCAATTGAATCAATACCACCATCATCCTCTATATAATCATCTCCACTTGTTAGAGAATAAGAATATAAATCATCCCCTGATCCACCAAATAGGTAGTTATCACCGGCTCCACCATAAATAGTGTTATTACCTTCCCCACCATAAATGTAATCATTACCAGCATTACCTTCTAAATAGTCATCACCCGATCCACCATATATATAGTCATCTCCATCATCTCCATAAACAGTGTCAGCGTCATCACCAGCATGCAATTCATCACTACCAGCATTACCATGAATTGTATCTATGCCAGCGCCGCCAGAAATAACATCGTCACCAGCACCGCCACTAATAATATCATTGTCCCCTTCACCGTCGATTAAATCAGCACCTTGACCTCCTGTGATTGTATCTATGCCAGCTCCACCATAAATAGTATTGTTTCCATCAGCCGCTGATATAGTATCGTTGCCATCATCTCCATAAATGGTATTACTACCTGTCCCAAAAACTGAGATAACATCATCACCAGATCCAGCTTTGATAAGATTGCTTCCATCAATGTCTGTTATGGTATCGTCACCATCCTCACCATGGATTTGATCATCGCCACTTTCACCAAAAATTATATCATCACCAACACCGCCGAAAATAATATCATTGTCATTACCACCATGGATTTCATCATTACCATGGCCGCCGTAAAGTTTGTCCCTTTGATCTCCACCATGAAGATAATCATCTCCGAGACCGCCCGCCAAGATATCTGTACCTCGACCACTTGTGATCCAATCATCACCTGAATCACCATAGAATAGCTCATCTAAATACTGGCTGCTGGCAAAGCTTCCTATTGTATCATTCCCAGCATCACCACTAATTATAACTGAGTTCTCATGAGTCCCTTTTAAATCACCGTCATTACCAGCCGTACCATGCTGTACAATAAGCCAAGGGGCAGAACCAGTTGGCGACCAATAGCTATCAAAATTGTAGTTTGCAGACCGTTCAGCTAACACAGAATCCGACAACACATTATAATCACCTGATGGCTGCTCAGATAGAGCACTATCAATTAACACCAATTGAGCAATATTTGCCATCAACTGCGTCTGATTTTGTAAAGCTTGTAAAAATACGGTTGGACTACCTGATGCAAAATAATCTTTAACTGTAACGCTTTGATTTTCACCTAAGACACGAATTTTTAAATCATTGTTTACTTGCTGAAAGAAGAGCTCTCTAACACTAATAGAAACACCAAATTGTAGATAGGCCACATTATTTCCAGTCGTTGCCTCTATGACATCGTGACCAGCATTACGTTCAATTCTTACAACATTATAATCTGGGGCATCTTCGAGAACATAAGTATCGTTACCGATACCACCATCCATATATGTCCCATAGCCATGCAACGTATCGTCGCCGTCTTCACCGTAAATTTCATCCCAATCCGCATTTCCAGGATTGCCAGGGTCTCCATGAAGAATGTCATTACCTTGACCACCATAAAGGAAGTCCTGTCCAGACAAACCAAACAAAGTGTCATCACCAGCATTACCGTAAATATGGTCAGAGTCCTCACCGCCTATAAGTAGGTCATTATCACGCCCACCAACAACAAGATCATCACCAGCGCCGCCGTCTAAAGAGTCATCTCCCTGACCACCATGCAACCAATCATTACCTCCATGGCCATTAATAACATCATCTCCAGTACCACCATAAAGAACATCGGCTTGCTCAGTACCCTCAACAAGATCATTTCCTGCCCCCGCATCAACATAAGAAATAGAAGGCCCATCAACAATAACTTCAATAATGTCGTTACCATCCGTTCCTTCAATACGCACTATTTCATAGCCTGGGCCAATGATATGATGTAGAACAGTTTCTTCACCAGTAACCGGATCAGTCAACGTAATCGTATCGCCTTCTAAATCTGGAATGAGCGCTGAATCAACACCCTGAGCACGAAGAATTTCGCCCCAACCGCCATCAAGATCTTTTTCATGAGGAAGGTGTAATTCAAGTGCCGCGGCACGTTGTAAAATCGCCGCCCAACTTTGCGCTAAATCACTCTCTGGTTGATCCATCATCAGTGCAAGAATACCTGTCGGATTAGAAAGATAATTTTGGAAAGCTTCAGCAACTTCCAAGTCTTCCTTCATTTCAATAAGACTTGTCGCATCAGAATTATGCCATGCCCGCATAACAACAGCATGCCCACCCACAAGATCAAAACCTTGCATCATCTGAAAAGCCGCATGCATCATCGCATCTGCTGGCGTGCCAAATGACTGACCACCTTGACCACTGACATTTATGATAAACTCATTACCATCATAACCAATTTGTAAATTAGGCGCTTTTGCACCATGACGAAGGATACCGTGTGTTGCCTCAAGGATGTTGTTCATACCATCCATAACATTTTGCGCCATGCCCGCCGCAATAGCAGCATCGCCACCAGCAACAGCATCACTACCGGTGAATATATATTCATTGGCATCAACGTCATAACGAACACCAGCCCATGCTCCTGGTTGAGAATCTTCACCACCAATAACATTACCCAACGCCGTTCCGACGACTGTGCCAACAAAAGCACCGATAGCTGTGCCGATAACAGGAGCAAAGCTGAAAGAAACGGCACCAATCGTAGAGAGGGAAGACGAAAGAGATAAACTTATAGTGCCAGTAATAGCCGCGGCTGCTCCAACAGTTCCCGCATAAGCAGCCCCCAAGGAACCAAAAATCCCAGCAATTTCGTTTTCAGGCTCAATAACCTCACCTGCCAGACGCGAACCAGCATACCCAGCGATAAGATTAGCCACCTGCAACTGAAGCTGATCAGCAACAGTAACAAGTTCTCCAGTATTAACATCAAAGACCACATTCCCCTTTGAATTTAAATAAGCGGCATCTAAATTAAAGTCACTATTGATAAGCTGCGTATATACACTTGTCGGTAAATCTTTGATTGCAAAACCAAACCCTGCTTGAATAAAGCCGGCTGTGATTGCACCAGCAGTTACATCAAATACTTCGCCCACAATCGTACCTTCTATGCCTAACGCATCGCCAACTTCACCGACAATCAAATTCGAAAGCGCGCCAGAAACAGCACCGCTCAAATTCGCATACAACGTGTCCATAAATTCAGGCGTGATTACTGCTGTTTGTTGGCCTATAATTGTTTCACCAAAGCCCGCACGAACAGCGGCCTCCAGCTCTCCTCCAGCCGCTAAGAATGCAGTAAACGTTCCAAAATGAGAACCAATTGTTTTAAGAACCGCGCCATAAACAACCTGTTTATAAGCACTATCTTCTGCTAAATGATTTGCGAGCAAACCACCAAGCGTGCTGCCTCCAAATTGAAGCGCCTCCAAAAGCCCTGCACTTGGCACCACAAAAAGCGGGCCGTCATCTGAGATAGTGCCATCGGAGTTTGTAACCTTTTGTCGAATACTCCAATTAGAATCATCCTCTTTCTGAAATTCCGTCGTTTCAAATTCTTGACCATTACGAACAAAACTAGTTTTCTGCTCAGTCCCAGTAATTATTGTTCCATCGGGAGATGTTCTTGTAACTAATTCTGTTTTTATAAACCCATTCGCTGGCTCAATACTGCCATCAGCAAGCTCTACCGAAACAACGTTGTATAAGTTACCATCTGTATCCTCTATAACCGTTGTCGTTTGATTAAAAACAGACCCATCAGAATTTGTTACCGTCTCTGTTGTTTGAGAAATAACTGTTCCATTAGCCTTTACATCAGAAACATCAGATTCAAAACTTTGTATTTTTTGTGCAGTAGGGTTAAATGGAGAAGATATAATGTCTCCATTAGAGCCAACTAAAATTTTATCGCTATCAATCTCTACAATCTTATTATCGTCAATTTCTTGTAGTAAATCCTGGTTAGTAATATCGGATTCATTTAAATTTAAATTTTCAATATTACCTTTTATATCTTCTAACATTTCAGAATATTTTTGATGGCCCAACTCTTGAGCATCAATTGCCTCTTGTCCCGATAAGCCCCAATATTCATTAACTTTCGTTTCAACTAAATTTTCAAACCCTTCTAAAGTTTCTTCTTCAGTCTTACCTAAGGCTTTAGACTCAACTATATAGTCATGACTTAAACCGATTAGCTTGTCAGTTATATATGCGGCTCCTGCACCTAAAGTCGCCGCCCCAGCCGTAGCAATAACACCCGCCCCCCAAACTGGGGCAGTGAATATCGCAACGGTACCTCCAACACCAGCAGCTATGTATTTTTGCAAAGGAGTAAAAGTATCCCCCGTACCTGTTTGTGACTGATAGGCCGCTTTAATCGTATCCGTAAATCCAGCTACAATTCCAGCTTTTACAACCACCTTTCCAGCACCAGCCAAATATTGTCCATAAGGTATATGAGTGGTTTCTGATAGAATAACTTCTGAAGAAATAATTTTTCCTGTTGCTTTTTCGACATAACTTCTTACAGGAAGATTGTCAAAATATTCCGTAACTTTATTCGCTATAGTAAAATTAGTTGTTGTTTCTAAAATTATGCTTTTATTTACAATTAATGAAAAATTTTGCTGGGCTAAAAGCTTATTTTCAGTAATTCCAAATACAAAATTTTCAAAAGAATTTTTTATAAAATCATTCTCTGGCAGACTATACAAATTTTCAAAAAAAGAAGAATTATTAGATACACTTTGTTGCAACGTGGAAGAAATCTCATAGTCAATATTTAATCCTGATAAGCTTGAGCTATCAAATATAGAATTACTCAGCTCAGCTCCTGTTAAATTAGGATCCAATATGTTTAGAACACTCTCATTTATACTATTCTCTAGCTCTAGTTGCGATAACGACATAAATTTCTCCTACAATAAGTTATTAATTTTTTAAACTAGTTATCCCGTATTCCTCTTTAACAATAGGGAAATAACGAATAATTTTTTCAAACATAAGACAGCCATAAATAAAAATTGTGGCGCCAAAAGGAATTACAAAAATAGGTACGCAGTTAATAAGAAAAGTAAAAAAAGTACTATCCTCCATATTAAGATAACGTAATAACCCTATAGGAAAAATATGTGCTGCTAATATAATAAATAAACCACCAAGTAAATTTACCAAAGACCATCTAAGCCAAGTTTTTTTTCCTTTTTGTTTTAATCTATCAACTAATTCGTCATTGGAAATACATACTATTGGGGTTTTTTTAAGTGTAATTCTTAATCTAACCCTTAGATAAAAATATATAGTGATAACAATACTAAATGAGCCCATAAGCATTGAGAAAGTACTAATAAAAACCGGTTTATTTATTTCAAAATCTTTTGTTGAAACAAAAAAATGAAAATTTGTATATATACTTAGAAGCATAAGAAACGTAATAAATATACCTAAATATAGAAGAACCTTAAAAATAGAATATAAACAATAATCAATATCTCTATCTAAACTAAATTTTTTAGAAATCATTCTGATAGGTATTATTCCCTCTCTTCTATTTTCAGGTATCTTGAGGAAAAGTAGCGTCTTAGTTAAATCAAAAAACATATCAACTGGCTTTCCGAAAACTCATCAAAGAAGGCATATTTTTATTTGTAACTATAAAAATAATATTAAAAAACTTTATTGGTGGCTTAATACTATGTCCTATCCCCACCATAAAGGCCAGAATAAACAGGAACGATGTCACTATCGTTACAATCCGCAAAGCTTTTATATTATTGATAAAAGGGGTGGTGACCATTATTACGCTTATGCTCCATCTTTGGGTTTTATTCAAAAGGCCGAGCAAAGACGCGTTCAAACAGCACAAGCCACTTTCACGTTGAGCCTTTGGCTCCCGTTCCCTTTATTTTTAATAACATAACTAAGGTTGCATTTATTTTTCGAAAATTCAACACCTAAATATTATATAAACTATAGCTCCAACCGTATTTTATACGAATTTTAAAAATTTCACCCTAAATATAACGAATTTTTTAAGTTCATGTTGAACGCCGTCTGAAATTTGGCTCAAACTATAATGAGACTGATGGTGAAAATTTTAAAGTTAAATTGGTTGCGGGGGTAGGATTTGAACCTACGACCTTCAGGTTATGAGCCTGACGAGCTACCGGGCTGCTCCACCCCGCGTCACCTAGAATCTAAGCACTCTGAGCACTTAAAGATGATGAGTTATAGCCGCCAACGCCCTCTAAATCAACCCCAGCCCTTGATAATAGGTAAAATTATTAACCTTACCGAAGATACCCTAGTATATCGGCAGGATTAGGGCGATCTTTATACCCTTCTTCAGCCAATATAGCCTGAATAACGCCTTTATCATCAACAACATAAATAGTCGGATTCGGCGTTCCATAGGCTTTTGATCCCTCACCAATGTCGGTATTTAATATCCCGAATGATTTTATAATCTTGGAACCAACATCACTTAATAAAGTAAAACCCAATTCATTTTTATCAGAAAACTTCATCAGGCTATCAACATTATCATAGCTAACACCCACCAAATTATAACCCAATGATTTATATTGTTCAGCATAACCGGATAATGCTTTCAGTTGTCTTTGACAAAAGGGACACCAATCAACAGAACGAAAAAACACCAACACGGCGCCCTTTTCGCCTTTTAAGGTTTCGAAACTTTGTGGTTGCCCGTTCTGATCCGCCGCCTCAAAAGATGGAATAACCTCCCCTTCAGCTCCTTCGGATAAAACAATTTTTTCCGCTGCCATCGCCATTGACGACGTAAAAACAATAATAAGGCTTAAAAATAAATGACGCATGCTGTTCTCCTTGAACTGTTGTTAACTATATTCGGATAAGATTTACCTTCGTTACAAAAAAGCCCGCAATTTGAAGCGGGCTATTTAGAATTATTAGATCATCAAAAATTATTCAGCGATTTGAATTTCGCCGGCGGATTGACGTCCGCGATTATCTTGAAGTTCAAAATTAACCTTTTGTCCTTCGTCCAAAGCTTTAAGTCCGGCCTTTTCAACCTCGCTGATATGAACAAATACATCATTACCGCCATCTTCTGGTACGATAAAACCGAATCCCTTGGTGGGATTAAACCATTTAACTGTGCCGCTTTGGGCCATAGAAAGTCTCCATTAGTAGTATTTAAAAAACGAACATTAACAGGAGATATAACTATAAAATAGACACAGCTTCTGAGATGAACAGCCAAAAGAATATCTCAAAAAGCGGATTCAGGCAAATAATTTGTCATTAGGGGGTAAAGCAGTCTTTTCTTAAACTATTTCTATAAATAGATAATACCTGCCCTGATCGTACTAAAACCTGCCTTTGTATATAAAGTCTCTAAGTCTAGATCAAAATCAACATGAAGATATTTCACACCATTTTCTTTAGCTATTTTAGGGGCCTGTTCAAGCATTTGTAAGGCAATTCCTTGCTTTCTAAAATCTGGGTGAATATTAAGATCAAAAACCATCGCATGCCGAGCTCCATCCCATGCTAAATTATAAAAACCAATGAGTTGGTCTGCTTCACGTGCAATAACATAGGCCAAGCTTTTCTCTAATATTAAACTATAATCACATTTTTTATGATCATCCCAACAAAGTTGCATGAGAGCGTTAATTTCGTCGGAAGTTACCGGATCGTCAATGGAAATCAGCATAATTTAAACTAACTCAAATTAAATAATATAAAAACAAAAAAAAACCGCCCTAAAGAGAGCGGCTGTTTTTAAATATGTCCTCCCGCTTGCGGGCATGACGAATGATTAATGTACATGGTGGATAGGTTTGAAACTTATTCAACAAAAGCTCATGCGCGTAAACGCGAGGAGCTAATAGCACCCTCCCGCCTGCGGGCATGGTGCCTTTTAACAAGGCTAATATGAATTTGGAAGAACTGGCAACGACCTACTCTCCCGCGTCTTAAGACGAAGTACCATCGGCGCTAAGGCTTTTCACTGTCCAGTTCGGGATGGGATGGAGTGTTTCACACTTGCTAAAATCACCAGTTCATCCAAATCCACATTAGCTATAGTTTATAAATCAATATTTCCTTGTCTTTAAAGCAGCTAAATAAATTAGCTGAAACTTTAAGCTGAATAAAATAATCACTTTTTAAAAGCCGTCATGCCCGCAAGCGGGAGGACGCTCTCTTAAAAACATACGTTTAGCATTTAAATCAACAGACTTAATACTGCGCGCATTGTGGTTTGTATTCAAGACAATCGAGCAATTAGTACTGGTTAGCTTCATGCATTACTGCACTTCTACATCCAGCCTATCAACGTGGTGGTCTTCCACGGCTCTGATAGGGAATTCTAGTATTGAAGGAGGCTTCCCGCTTAGATGCTTTCAGCGGTTATCCCGTCCGAACATAGCTACCCAGCGGTGCTCCTGGCGGAACAACTGGTACACCAGAGGTTCGTCCACCCCGGTCCTCTCGTACTAGGGGCAGCTCTTCTCAAAATTCCAACTCCCACGGCAGATAGGGACCGAACTGTCTCACGACGTTCTGAACCCAGCTCGCGTACCTCTTTAAATGGCGAACAGCCATACCCTTGGGACCTGCTACAGCCCCAGGATGAGATGAGCCGACATCGAGGTGCCAAACAGCGCCGTCGCTGTGGACGCTTGGGCGCTATCAGCCTGTTATCCCTAGAGTACCTT